>JBBRFG010000192.1:0-1507 GCA_038224685.1 Sphingomonadales bacterium | reverse complement strand
TGATGACCCGGCAGGCGATTTCGCCGCGGTTGGCAATCAGGATTTTCGAGAACAAACGGAACCTCCGAGGGCGTTATAGGCTTGGAATGCCTATGCCGCCCCCGGAGCCCGGTATCAACCTGACTAATTCAACGGCGCCGTGCGCTCTAGTGATCCTTATGCGCGTGCCCGACCTGGGTGACCGACATCGCAACCAGCGAGTCAAATTCGGCAATCAGCTTTTTGGCTGCATCTTCGCTGCCCGCCAGCTTCACCATTTGAGCCATCCACTTGGCGTCGTCGGGCGAGTTGCGAACGGCAATATCTGCTGGTCCGCCCTTCATCGGGAAGACATAGATGATATCCCATTCGCCGGTGTCGAAGTGAATACCATGAACACCTGCGCCCGTGCCAGCCATCTGGTCCGCTTTAGCGTAATAATTCTTAATGATTTCAATGGCTCTTTCGCGCTTACCCGGAAGGAACCGCGTCATGCTGACCTCCGCCCAGGTCAGCTCCTCAGCTTGCGCGGCCTCCTGCGCCTGCACTGCAGCCGGCACAATTGATAGCGTCAAGCTGAGTGCGCAAGCCGCAGCAAGTCCCTTACCGATTTGAGAAATCCGCATGATCATTAATCCCCCCATAGACTACGAAATACGACCCCAAATGTTGCGTAAAGATCAATTATGGCGAGCATAAGGCGCGGATGCCGTAACGGAATGGCAATGCTGCGCAGGGCCTATTGTTCGGTTTCGATCAACGCTTTGAGTTCCTCAGTGCGCTCGCAGGTGAGGTTCGTCATGCAGAAGGACACGAGCATCGGCTCCATGCTCGCGCCGCGCGCGCTGTAGCCATCCCGGCAATGCGCGTCACGGTAGCCAAGCCAAGCGCGCCGGGCTTCGAGCAAGCTTTGGAGATAGCCTTCGCGCTTGTCATATTCGGGCGAGCTGCTGGCGGCAAATTGGGCATCGCGCGCTTTCATTTCGGCAGCGGTGATCTTCCACTGAAGGTTGAGTTCGGCGTCGGCTCGGCTGCCGCGGTATCCTGCCTGGCGCACCAGTTCATTTCCTGTTGAACGATGGGGTTGTCGCAGTTCCAACCGGGCATGGGCGGCTCGGCCGCCTGCGCAAGCATCGGAAGGATCAGCGATGCGATCATGCAGCGTTCCTATCGGCAAAGGCGATCAGGCTGTCAGCATAGGCGGGCGCGCCCCGGCGGTCTTCCTCGCCGCTGACGAGGGTCTGCACCGCGCGGCCCAGCATGGCGATGTTGGCGGGGGAGAGGCTGCCGAGCGGCTCGACGTAAATCCCAATGGCAAACAGGATCGCGCCAGTCTGCGGCAGCCGCCGCAGCGTCTGGCGTTCGGAGCGCACGAACAAGGTCTCTCCCGCGTTCTCCGGCGTGACATGGGCGAAGGCTTCCTGCGGCGGGCGATCGGGCAACCAGCGACGCTCGCCTGTGGCCGCGATGAACCAGTTGCAACGGGCGTAGATGGGGCCGGGGCGCAGCGTTTCCATGAAGCGGTCGA
>JBBRFG010000191.1:0-1520 GCA_038224685.1 Sphingomonadales bacterium | reverse complement strand
GCTACGGTTAGCCAAAGGATGCTGACCGTATCCCAGGGGTCAAGCGATCCACGCTCGCCGGTATTGCAGGCGGTTGCCCACCATCTGCGCACACCCGGATTGCACGTGCGTAGCCAGATTGCGTTGCACGCTGCGGATTGTTTGGGCGTAGATGCACCGTCAGCCCTCGCCTTGGCCACATGCTGCGAGCTGTTGCACAACGCGTCTTTGATCCACGATGACCTGCAGGACCGCGATCAGCTCCGCCGTGGTGTGCAAGCGGTGTGGAGTTTGTTTGGCGCAGATGTCGCGTTGTGTGCGGGCGATCTGTTGCTGTCGGGCGCATATGCGGCGCTGACCGACGTGACCGACGTGGCAGCACTTCCGCAGTTGATGGCGCAGACACACCTTGCGGTCGCGCAAACCATTTGCGGACAAGTATCCGCCGCTTTGCCACCGCACCAGAATAGCGACGGAATAGCGATCTATGAGGCGATGGCCGCCGCTAAATCCGGCCCGCTGCTCACTTTGCCATTCGCGTTGGTCTTCAGCTACTGCCGCCGACCGGATGCAGCGGACGTGGCGGCCCGCGCCGTTCGCGCATTTGCCATCGCTTACCAGATTGCCGATGATCTGGAAGACATAGACGCCGACGCGCGCACGGCAGTGGGTGCCGCAGCCAATATCCTCGTCGTGCTGGAAACGGCGACAGACTGCGACCGCGCAACAGCCCAAATCGAGGCTGTTCACCGGGCGCGCAACAAATTGGCAGAGGCCTTGGCGATAGCGGCCCGATTGCCTGATGGGACAGGTGATATCCTGTCTGACCTCGCCCGGCACATCACCCACAAACTGAATGGATATCAATAATGCCACGCGATCTACGGGCCGAGGCGGCAGCGACCGCAATTGTTGTGGGTGGCGGGTTCGGGGGCTTGGCCGCGGCATTGCGGCTGCGCGCGCGCGGCTATCATGTCACGATCATCGACCGCTGTGCGCGGCTTGGTGGGCGGGCGCAAGTGTTCGAACGTGACGGCTTTCGCCATGATGCAGGGCCGACGGTCATCACCGCCCCGTTTCTGTTCGAAGAGTTGTTCACGCTGTTCGGCAAGAAGATGTCGGACTATGTCCACCTGGTGACGCCAGACCCGTGGTACCGCTTTCATTTCGCAGATGGTGCCACGCTGGATTATGGCCCGACACAGGAACGGACCGAGGCCGAGATCGCCCGCTTCAACCCTGCCGATGTGGCAGGTTTTCGCAAGCTGATCGCCCATTCCAAGGCAATTTACGACATCGCCTTTACCAAGCTGTCTGATCGGCCCTTTCACAGCCTGTGGTTCATGATCCGGCAAATCCCTGATCTGCTGCGGCTGAAAAGCTATGAAAGCGTTTGGAAGATGGTCAGCCGCCACTTGCGCGATGATCGCCTGCGGCAGGCATTTTCGGTGCAGCCCCTGTTGGTGGGGGGCAATCCCTATGCCACCACCAGCATCTACGGGCTGATTACCTATGTCGAACAACGCGATGGCATCTGGTTT
>JBBRFG010000190.1:0-1663 GCA_038224685.1 Sphingomonadales bacterium | reverse complement strand
GTGACTGGCGGCGCGCGAACCGGCACCACACGCGCCGGTTCGCTGCCCGCAATCAGTATTCGCTGGCCAACATGATGGTCAGTACCCGCCGGGTGCGGGCGGGATCAGCGGGATCCTCGCTGCCAAACCGCAACTCGCGGTCATAGGCATCGATCTTCCAGAACACAGTCACGGCAACATCAACAGGCCGCGAAGTCGACCAGACCCCATCCACGCCCTGATAGATCGCCCCGAAATCGTGCTCGCCGTAAGGATCATTGTCAGGGGTAAAGGCATCGAAGGTCTCGACCAATTCGCGCAGCCGTGATTGGTCGGCTTCTGACAAAGCCAAAATACCCTCGGTCGCGACGACCACGCAGGCAATGCCCATGGCGCTGCGCGCCAGATCATTGAGCCGCGCAATCCGCTCGGCCCGCGTCCACACCACGCCGGTCATGACGCGATGCTCCCGCCGCACTCGCAAAGCCGAACCAGCTCGCCGAAATCCTCGCGCTCGCCCAGCTTGTCCGCCAGTTGCTGCACCGCGACCAGCGGCATACCATTGTCATGCGCCAGCATGCGCAGCCAGTCTTCCCGGCATTCGGCCCCGCACGCGCGGTAATTCAAGATCAGATCACCCATGGTCAAAACTCCATCCGGCAAAGCCGCATCCGTCCCGCGGCATGCGGCTCTGCCTTCCGGCGAGGATGGGAGGGGGAGGGAAAACCCCAATCGATGCCCTGGCGCGGGCCAGCGGGCACTGCCCGCCACACGGGGGTGATGATTGGGGTTTGGGAACGAGAGGGCAAAGCCCTTGGCGTTCCCCCCAAAGGATCGCTGCAGCGATCCGCACAAGTACGGCGCCCTTGCACGGCGCGAAGCCGCCGGACGCCCTGCGCGCGGGCCAAGTGGGCCAGCGGGCATCCGGCAATGAGAGAGGCAAGAGCGCCTGCGGGTTAGCTCAGGAACGCCGCGCCCTCAGGAGCATGGCCAACGGCCATGCGGGACAGAGCGCGTCCTCCAGAGACTCCCGCTCTGCTTGCACCCGCTCCTGATCGTCACCCGGATGGGCCGGGACTACAGGCCCGGTCCGCGCCAGCGGATAGAGCAGGTTGCCCGGAGGGCAGCGAAAGTATCAATAGATCAAAGGAAATGTCGAATTCGGGTAGTGGATCTGGCATAGGGCAACGCATGCCATCGAATAATCCTGTTTCGGTTGACTCACGCGATGACGTTGATCTTGGCGCTTGCCTGAGCTGAAGCGGTCCGCATGTCCCAACTTATCACCGACACCCGCAACAAGCTGGCCAAAATGGCCTCCCCAGATGAGTTTGAGGCACTAGCCACGGCTGTATTGCGTGAAGCCGAACCGGCTTACGCCTCAATTATTCACGTTGGCACAAACGCAGACGGCAGAGCCGTTCGCTCGCCTGTGGACGGTATCACAATCTATCGAGCCGAGGGAAATCGTCGGCTGTTGATGGGACAGCATACCATCACCGCGCGTCGGGGCTTGAGAGCCAAATGGCTCGACAAGACAACAGGCGACGTCGTCAAGGCAATGAGGATCCTCGCCCATGAGCTGGACCGCAACGCTGTAGAAGGTGCGACGCTCGTGCTGGCCTGCAGTTGTGAGCCAAGCGAAGACCTTATTCGAGATGTGCACGCAGCAGCAGGACCGGCG
>JBBRFG010000189.1:0-1797 GCA_038224685.1 Sphingomonadales bacterium | reverse complement strand
CAGGCCGATGGCGGCACGCGCACGGCGGCGATTTCTGGCGCGTGGATTGCGCTGCGGATCGCAATCAATGGGTTGATGGCCTCGGGCGATATCAAGCATGATCCGATCACGGCGCAGGTCGCGGGTATCTCGTGCGGGATATTCAAGGGCACCCCGGTGCTCGACCTTGATTATGACGAGGATTCCAACGCCGAGGCAGATGGCAATTTCGTGCTGCTATCGGGCGGCAAAATCGCCGAGGTGCAAGCCACGGCCGAGGGCGCGACCTATGACGAGGAAGCGCTACTGCGCCTGCTGCGTCTTGCACGGATCGGTTGCGACCGGATCTTTGCGGCGCAGTTGGATGCGGTGAAGTAATGCAAATCCCGCTCCCGCTCTTCCTGAGCCTGTCGAAGGGACTTGGTGCCAAGATGCTTCGACAAGCGCAGCACGAGCGGGGGGGATTACCACAGTGACCCGCCGCCTTGGCTCTGGTTCGCTGGTGATTGCCACACATAATTCCGGCAAACTCAAGGAAATTGGGGCACTGCTCGAGCCTTATGGCGTGAAATGCCTGTCTGCCGGGTCGCTCGGCCTACCCGAACCGGCAGAGACCGGCACAACCTTTGCCCAGAACGCGCTACTGAAAGCGCGCGCGGCGGCGGAGGCATCGGGCCTTGCCGCGCTGGCTGATGACAGCGGGTTGACCGTTGCTGCGCTGGATGGTCGCCCCGGCGTCTACACCGCCGATTGGGCCGAACGGCAGTGGTTTGAAGGTGCGCCGGGCCGTGATTGGTACATGGCAATGGGCAAGGTCGAAGGGATGCTGTCCGAACGCGGGACTGATGTTGACCGCACCGCTGCATTCCACTGCGTGCTGGCGCTGGCTTGGCCCGACGGCGAATATGCGGTCTACGAAGGGCGCTGCGATGGCGCGCTGACATGGCCCCCGCGCGGCGCGTTGGGGTTTGGGTATGATCCCGTGTTCGTGCCAACCGGGCGCAATCAGACCTTCGCCGAAATCCTGCCGGAGGAAAAACACGCGATCAGCCACCGCGCCGATGCGTTTGCCAAACTGGTCGCCGAACAATTCGGCTAGGCATCAGCGGCGCGTGCTGCGCTCGGCTGGGTCAATCCGCTGGCCCCATACGTTGCCGGCTGGCCAGTAACGGCATACCAACACCTCGTCAGAAGCGGTGCGGACGATGGCGCAGCCGACCTCGCGGGTGTCTGGCCAGATTATTTGGGTGTAATGTCCGACATCACTCCATCGGCCCGTGTGCGACACTTCGGGAAAATTGCCGGGCCGAAAGTCGCGCTTTTCGGCGAGGAAAAATCCGATCATCTCCCACGGCGACCAGCGATCACGCGTGCCGCGCCACAGGTTTTCGCCCTGCCCTTTGCGGATTTCCGGCGAAGCATGGTCGAAAAGATTGCGCTGTGCCAAATGGTTGGCCCAGCCCTCAGCATCGCGGACGAGGCTTTCGTTCCATATGAGCGGCGGCAGCCCAACCTGATCGCGCGCCAGATTATGGGCCTCGAGCATGTCGCGCTCACGCAGATGACCATCGCGGGCCTCTTGCGGCTGTGCCGGCGCTGCTGCCATAAGCAGAGCAATTCCGGTAAGCCGGGTCATGGCAGGCACGAACGCGAATCTCTGCATGATGCCAATTTACTTGCCAACAGTTAAGCGAGGCTGAAGATTTCCACCGTGGCGCGCGCGCTCTACATTCACTGGCCGTTTTGCGCCAAAAAGTGCCCCTATTGCGATTTCAACTCGCATGTTCGGGCCGGGGTTGATGTTGCCGCGTGGCAGAC
>JBBRFG010000188.1:0-1934 GCA_038224685.1 Sphingomonadales bacterium | reverse complement strand
TGCCGCGCATGTGCCCTCGGCAGAACTCGCGGTGGGCGGAAACCGGACGTTGCACGTGCCCAAATCGCTGAAAGGCGTGGCAGTGTTCAGCTTCAAAAAACTGTGCGCCGCAGCGCGCGGGGCGCCTGATTACCTCTCCATTTCGCGCGCCTATCACACGGTCTTGCTCGTCGGCGTTCCCAAAATGGGGCCGGATAACCGCAACGAAGCCGCGCGGTTCGTGACCTTGATCGATGCCCTCTACGAACACCGCGTGAAGCTGTTCGCGACTGCCGCCGCAGTGCCGGAAGAGCTCTATCAGGCAGGCGACGGCGCGTTTGAATTTGAACGCACGGTCAGCCGCCTCAATGAAATGCAATCGGACGAATACATGGCGCTGGGCCACGGGGCCGAGGGATAAAAACCACCACCGCTCGCCCTGAGCTTGTCGAAGGGCTGAATTTTCTTTTGAACCGTCGCCTGAAGTGGAAAGCAGTCCTTCGAAAGGCTCAGGACAACTGGGATTGGGGTTGATTCAACCACTCACCCCAAGTTGGCTCATTGATCTCTCTAGCATCAACAATTGCCACAGCGTGCGCGAATGATCGGCGCGGCCAGCGATATGCGCTTCGGCCATCGCGGCGATGGTTTTGGGGTCGAAAAAACCGGTCTGCGCCAGCCCCCCGCTCGCCGCAATCCCGCGCGCCGCGCCTGCCAATGGCCCGCGCAGCCATTCGGCGATCGGGGTCACAAACCCCTGCTTGGGCCGGTAGAGGATATCCTGCGGCAGATACCGTTCGAGCGACTTCTTGAGCAGGTATTTGCCGGTTCCGCCCTTGACCCGCATTCCTTCGGGCAGGCGCGCGGCGAACTCAACCAGCCGGTAATCGAGCAGCGGTTCGCGCGCTTCAAGGCTGACCGCCATGCTGGTGCGATCAACCTTGGTGAGGATGTCGCCGGGCATCCAGAACATGAGATCGGCATATTGCGCACGGTCTAGGCCAGATCGGCCCGGTGCGGCGCGCATCAGGGCGATCAGTTCGTCCTCGCCGCGAAACCCCGCAAGACTGGTGGTGAAAGCATCTGAGTAAAGCGCAGCCCGCGTCTCGGGCGTAGTGACAGACAGCCCGCGGGCATAGCCCGCCTCGCCGCTCTCGGCCAAGGCCAGCAACGTTGCCTTGGCACGCAGGGGACGCGGTGCCCAGTCAGCCTTTGGCCATGCCCGCCCCAATGTGCCGAACAGAGGCGCGCGCAAACCCGCAGGCAGCACCGCGCGGATCCGTTCTTCGTGATGGTGGAACACCTGCCGCCGGTAGCCCGCAAACGCTTCGTCCGCGCCGTCACCCGACAGCGCGACCGTCACCCGCTCGCGCGCCAGCTGACACACCCGCCATGTCGGAAGCGCAGAGGCATCGGCGAAGGGCTCGTCAAACATCGCAGCAAGCGTATCGATGGAGCCGAAATCATCGGTGGCGACGATGCGCTCCTGATGGTCAGCGCCGAACTTCGCGGCAACTTGGCGAGCATAACTCGTCTCGTCATAGGCGGCGACATCAAAGCCAATCGAGCAGGTCTGGACCGGCGCGGCGCTCGCCTCGCTCATCAGCGCGACCACGCCCGAACTATCCACCCCGCCAGAGAGAAACGCCCCCAACGGCACATCGGCGACCATCCGCGATTGCACGGCTTCGCGCAGCAGGTGGACAAGCTGGGCGGACATATCCGCCTCGGTGCCGCGTTCGCGCTGGGTGAAATTAATGTCCCACCACCGCTGCGGGCGTCCGGGCGCGCGGCCTTGTTCCAGCAACAGGAAATGCCCCGCAGGCAGCTTCTCAACGCCTGCAAGGATCGAATGCGTATCGGGGACGTAGCCCCAGGTCATGTAAGCCTCAATCGCCTGCGGGTTCACGCGGCGGCGCAGCAGCGGGTGGGCGAGCAGGCCTTTCAGCTCAGAG
>JBBRFG010000187.1:0-2042 GCA_038224685.1 Sphingomonadales bacterium | reverse complement strand
GATCAGGTTGATCACGCGCCGGTCGGGCGGAAAGCCAAATCGCTGGGCGGTTTCTTCGGGGAACACCTCGACCCGGGCGAGCGCTTCGGGCGGATAATTGGCGAATTCACGAAAAGACCCGACACGGATGCCGTTAATCAGGATCACCGGCATCCCGCCGCCGCCGCGCCCGCGCGCCGACCCGGTTTGCGCGCTAATCTGCGCAATCAGATCAGCGATCGAAGTTACGCCTTCAGCCGCGATCGCCTGTTCATCAAGCTGGAGCAGCGGAGCCTGATCGACCAGCAACTGCCCCTTGAGGCGCTTCCCACTGACCACGATTTCGCCCGTGGAAGCACCGGAACGGCCGAGGCTGTCCGGCTCGTCATCTTCGGTCGGGGTCTCAGCGGCCGGCTGCGGTTGGGCGGCCGCGCTATCATTGGCCAGCAACGGCATCGCCGCCGCCAGACTTGCAGCGCACGTGCCAGCGCGCAGCACGGCACGGGAAAACGGGGAGAGGTTCATTATATCCCTTTACGTCAACTTTAATACCGAGACGCCTATTGGCGTTGTTCCGGTGGGCAATTTTTGTACGGCACCCGCTGCGATACGGATGCCAAAGGTTGTCTGAATACAGCCTGCGCGTCCCCTAAAGCACGAGCCTTCCCTTTTGGTTCCTGCATCGCTAAAGCGCACCAGCTTATCGACGGGCGCATTGTGCGCTGCAACACGACAAAGGAAATACATGGCCAAGGAAGAACTCCTCGAAATGCGCGGGCGCGTGGTTGAATTGCTGCCCAATGCGATGTTCCGGGTTGAGCTTGAAAACGGCCATGAAGTGCTCGGCCACACCGCAGGCAAGATGCGCAAGAACCGCATCCGCGTGCTGGTGGGCGATGAAGTGCTGTGCGAGCTGACCCCGTATGACCTGACAAAGGCGCGCATCACCTATCGCTTTATGCCGGGCCGCGGTGGTCCCGGCCCGCAGTAAGGGCCAGCGGCCCACGCGATGCGCGCGCTTACAGGCATGAGCCATCTCACATTGGCATCAGCTTCCCCCCGGCGGCGCGAATTGCTGGCGCGGCTGGGCCTGGTGCCCGATGCGGTGATCCCGGCTGATATCGACGAAACCCCGCTGAAAGCCGAATTGCCGCGCGGCTACGCCCTGCGGATGGGCCGCGAAAAGGCGCTGGCGGTGGATGCGCCGGGCCATGTGCTGGCGGGTGACACCGTGGTCGCAGTCGGGCGGCGCATCTTGCCCAAAACCGAAACCGAGGCTGAGGCGCGCGCCTGTCTTGAACTGATCAGCGGGCGACGTCATCAGGTGCTCACCAGCGTGGTGCTGCGCGCGCCCGACGGCACTTGGCGTGAACGCATGTCCGAAACGGCGGTGCATTTCAAACGCCTCTCGCACGCGGAAATCGCGGCCTATCTTGCTGGCGGCGAATGGCGCGGCAAGGCTGGCGGGTATGCCATTCAGGGCGCGGCCGAAGGGTTGATCGAATGGATCAGGGGCAGCCATTCGGGCGTGATGGGCCTGCCGCTGTATGAAACGCGCGCACTGCTGAAAGCGGCGGGGTTTCGCGTTGGCTAGACCCGAATGGCTGATCGAACAGGGGATCGGGGAAACCCGCGCGCTGCTGGTCGAAAACGATCAAGTATTGGCGGCGCGGCTGTATTGGAGCGGTGAACGCCGCGCAGGCGAACAATGTTCGGGCAAGCTGACCGCCAAATTGGCCGGGACACGGCGCGGTGTCGCAGTGCTTGACGATGGCACCGAAGTGCTGGTCGATCAGCTGCCTCCCGGCGTGACTGAAGGCCAGATGCTGGAACTGATCATTACCCGCGCCGCGCTGGCGGAACGGGGGCGGTTAAAGCGCGCGCAGGTGCGGGTGGTGATGGCAGAAACCGCGGCGACAGCATCGCCATTGGCCGATGGCCGCATGGTGCACCGCTTTCCCGCTGGGTTGTGGGAAGAGGTGTGGCACGCCGCATCATCGGCCAGCCTTGATTTTCCGGACGGTGAAATCCTGCTGAGTGTCACCCCGGCGATGACGGTGATT
>JBBRFG010000186.1:0-2060 GCA_038224685.1 Sphingomonadales bacterium | reverse complement strand
ATATCGCCGTGGGGGTTGGCTTGCACCGCGTCGCGGCCAAGGCTGCGCTGGATGACCCCGACCTCGAAGCCCGCGTGCTCGCCGAAGAAGCGCAGGCGTGGGACATGAACATCTCCGGCGTTCCGGCGATGATCATCAACGGCAAATTCATGATCCCCGGCGCGCAGGCTCCTGAGGTTTACGTGAACGCCCTGCGGCGGGTGGCGGAAAAGAGCCGATTGAGCGCTTAAAATGGCCCGGCTCTGCTGCGCTTTTTGATGCAGTCAGGTCATCCACCGAAAGGCAGTTTTTATCTCGGCATCCACTTCAACTTCGTAGCACTTCCCGTGAGACAGCACGATCCTTGCGGGCTCCCATGCCAGCATCACGGCGACCGCAGCGGCCAGCCGGGCACGGTGCGGCAGCGCCGCTAGACGTATTTCGATCGATGGCCCGCCTTTAGGCCCGGTAGCCCCGCCGAGCTTCAGGATGAACCGGGTTAGCGGGCTGATAATCCGCTCACGCTCGAAATTCTGCATCAGGTCGGTGACAATCAGCGTGGCGCTGGCACGGTGAAAGAACAGGCTTTCGCCAAAGCTGCCAAGATCGACGAAATGGTGATCAATTTCGGAATGCCACTCAGCATCAAACGGCGCATCAAGGGCACGGGTGCGTGGGCAGGCGATTTTGCCAAACGCGGCCGAAGGGGCGAACACGTCTGCACTTGTATAGCAGTCGGCCCATGCCCGCGTGTGTGCGGTGTGAAAGCTGTTGGGCGCTACAATTGTGCCAACCGGGCCAAGCGTATCGAGCCATGCCTTCAGATCAGCACAGAAGCACACCGGCGAGTGCAGCCAGAGCGATCCGTTACGCAACCGAATGATCGTCATCCGGGTGGGACAAGGCAGCGATAGTCCCGCCAATTTGTATTCGATTTCCGGCCCTTCGACTGTCCAGATATCTGCGGCAACTGCTACCGGCTCTAGCTGCGGCTGATAGGGACGATATTGCGGACCTTCCGTAACCATTACACCAGCCCCAGCCGCTCCAGTTTCGCCGCCAATTTGCCGGGCAGCGCATCGCCGATATCCTCGCCGTCCGCCACATCGCGCGGGGCTTTTTCGTCGGTTAGGTAACGCCAGCCCTGATGCGCGCGCTTGGGGATTTGGTGGACACGGATTAGTACAGGTTCAAGGCAGATGTCCCAGCGGCCATCGTCCGTCTTGGCAAAGCCGGTGATCCGTGACCGCGCCACAACCGCGTGGTTGATAATCCAGAACAGCGATCCGCCCACCACTTCTTCGTGCCGGGTCGGGCGGTTGCGGGTGGTCAAGGCGATCTGGCCTCTGCCTACATACCATCCGGCAAGGTCGTCATAGCTTTTCGCGCCAAACGCGATTTTGGTCAGGTGCAGCGGCATCCACCCCATGTGGGCCAATGCCGCCCGCAATCAAGCGATGGATAGTCAGCCATCCACAATGAACGGCGCGCCGGTGGCGAATTTGCTTTCATCGCTAGCCAGATACACCACCAGATGCGCAATATCATCCACCTCGCCCATGCGGCCAATCGGCTGCGCAACCGAGAACGCTGCGCGAGTGGCCTTGGGGTCGGGCGTTCCGGCGATCACGCTTTCGACATTGGGGGTGAGGATCGTGCCCGGCTGCACGGAGTTGACCCGCACGTTGTTGCCTTCGCGCGCGCAATATAGTGCGATACTTTTGGTCAGCGTCACCACCGCTGCCTTGGCGCTGTTATAGGCCGCCAGATCGGGCGAGACTTTGTTGCCCGCCGCGCTGGAGAAATTCACTATCGACCCGCCGCCGCTTTTTGCCATCAGCGGGATTGCCGCCTTGCAGCCCATGAAGATCGAATCGACATCGACGGTCTAACATCGCTTGAAATCTTCCGGGCTGATGTCTGCGATGGAGCCAAACACCGTGATCGCGGCGTTGTTGACCAGCACGTCAAGCCGGCCGTGTTTGGCGTCAACTTCGGCGATGATCGCCTGCCAGCGCGGTCAATCGGTCACGTCTTGATGAATATAGTCGCAGCCCAATTCTGCGGCTGTTGCTGCGCCT
>JBBRFG010000185.1:0-2163 GCA_038224685.1 Sphingomonadales bacterium | reverse complement strand
CGAATTTGCTGGTGAGGTCTTTCAGCATGGTATGTTCGTGGCAAAGCTCAAAATTCATCTGCGGTGTATCCCCGAATGTGATTGGGCAGCATGGCCCCTGACAACACACAAACCGGCGCATGTCACCCGCAGGATTGATGGGGATGCGCGATTTTTTGCAACCGGCAGTGCCGAAACGCGCAGGGAGGATGATAGCGGGGGAGGGATTTTCAGGGCCAACCTAGTGCATTGTATTGCTTACGTTTTTGTCGAATCTTAAGCCGCTGACACCCCACCAATACCCCCAAAATTGGCCTGCGACAAGATGGGTCATAAGTGCGACAAACGGTGGGATTCAGGGACCGGGGAGGACTCGAACGCTCTCCCCAATGGCTATCACTACGTGGACACCGGCTGGCGAAGGACGATCTGGCCGTTCACCGGGATGACCGAGAGGATCAGCGAAAGCCCCTTGCCGTCGCGGTGCGGCCGTGCGGCTCCGACTTTGGTCCAGAAACTGTCATCGCCTTTATTGGTGACGTGCCATGCCTGGAAGGCGGGCGCTTTGGGCTGGGCGATTGTGGTGCGTGACATGATGAAGTTCCTTTCGTTCCGGTTCGGCTTGTTGCCACCCTCCGATAGACCGCGGGATCAAGGGCGGGCGTCATGTTCTGCACGGGCGCGACGCACTGGCGCGGCCCGGACATTGACGCACGACCACGCGCGGTCAGGAAAGGGTGATGACAACGAGTTGGGGCGGGACAAAAAAGAGCCGTTCGCTCAACTCACACCTCGACTCTGCCGAAATTGGCGCAGGGGCCGGGGCAAAAGGCACGGTTCGCACCGGCGAATAGAGCAAGTCGCCAGAGGTTGCGCCGAACCCGGCACCGCATTCAATTCCAATACGAATCCCGAATCAAACGCAGCTTTCTCATATTGCCAGCCTGCTTGAACCGGCAATATTGGCCGATGTCGGAAGTTCGGACCGTTGAGAGTAAACCGGTACGAATGCGAAAACGGACGTTCCGCCCTCTCCATTTTGGTAATCTGTCGTTTGCTGATTGCCGGTACGTTGCAACCCGATCGACGGGGTATGTGAAGGGTTTCGGGCGCTTGCGTACGAAACCCTTCAATGGAGGAACCCGCGGGCCGCATGCGCTGGTCTATGGGTAAATGGGTTTTGGGATGGTTTGGGTGGGCATGCGCAACTGCTCGGGAAGGGCAGTTGCTGACCCGATGGTTGTGATTTCGCGCTGGGTCAGATGGTGATCGACGGAGGTTTCTCGGGCTTTTCTGCCCGGCGACAGGCTCAATTTTGGGATATGCGCGCGTTGTCCTACCGGCCAAGGCGCGTTCGGCGCGACCGTTTGGTTAGACAGGCCATGCCGGGTCATGACGCGATCTTCCGGGCGGGCGATGCGGGCGGCGGAGGCGCGCGAGCCTGGCACCAGCGGGCGAAAGTTTCGATGATGGTCATGTGCCCGCCGCAGCACGGGCACGGCGGGCGGTTGTCGGGATGCTCATCGGGTTCTGGCTCGGGCACCGGCGTGGTGACGCCCAGCAGTTTGCGGACCAGCGCCAGGCTGCCTTTGCGCGCGGAACTGGACAGCAAGCCGTAGTGGCGGATGCGGTGGAAGCCGCGCGGTAGGACATGGATCAGGAAGCGGCGAATGAACTCGTCGCTCGCCAGCGTCATAACCTGCTGGCGCTCAGCTGCGTCGCGGCGGTAGTCCTTGTAGCGGAAGGTCACGCCGGTCGCGTCGAAGCCGATCAGCCACCGGTTCGAGATGGCCACGCGGTGCGTGTAGCGCGACAGATAAGCCAGCACCGCCTGCGGTCCGGCAAAGGGTGGCTTGGCATAAACCACCCAGCGCTTTGTCCGCACCGGGGCAAGGTGGCGCAGGAATGACTTGCGTTCGGCGAGGCTCGCCATGGCACCGAAGAAGCACAGCTTGCCTGCATCGAACAGCGCCAGCAGGCGGGTGAGGAACCCGCGCCATAGGCCACGCCGAACGCTGCCTTGTACTTGATGCCCGGCGCGGCCTCGATCAGCCGCGCTGCCTCCTCGACGCTCAGAACCTCCCGCAGCTTGGGCATGCAGCGAAGGACGACAAGCCCCAGCGCCATCTCCGGCCGCTTGAGCGTTATCGTGAACAGAAACCGCAGCGCCGATACCGCGCCATT
>JBBRFG010000184.1:0-2196 GCA_038224685.1 Sphingomonadales bacterium | reverse complement strand
CCTTCGGCCAACGCCGCAAGATGCTCCGCCAGAGTTTGAAGGGTGTGCCGGGCGCATTGGCGGCGCTGGCATCGCTTGGGATCGACGAGACGCGCCGCGCTGAAACGATCAGCGTTGATGAGTTTGTAGCGTTGGCGCGGTCGCTGAACCCGCGCGCGGATTAGACAATTCACGCACCAAATCAGCCCTTTGCAACATCAGGCCGAGAACTTCGGATTGTTCCGCTGCCCACTCCATGATCGCGAAAAACATCAAGATTTCAATCCCATCCACGCCTTCCATCTGGATGCCGTATTCCTTGTCGAGCAGATCCCACGACGCTGGTTCGATCGTCATTTTGTCGAACGGCAGGAACAGATCGCGGCAGCCATATTTGAACGGCGGTGCAATTGAGAGGCCCAGTCCGTCTAAGTGCACTCCCACCACCACCGGAGGATGCCGGTTCGATTTGAGATCGCCGGAAAGATGCCCCCAGCGGAAGCCGGGCTGCGAGATCCGCACCATTCCGGCAAGCTTCTTCGCCAGCGGTTTGCGCGGTTCGATCACTGCATAGAGCAGTTCATATTCCCGCCAGCGAGAATTGCTGGCGTGGAGGATATAGAACGCCAGCCCACCGAAAAACGCGAGGCTGAGCATGCTGACAGGCATCATGTAAGCTTGTTCCAAGAAATCACCCATAACGGCTGGTTCCGCAGCGCGGCCGCCTGTTGCGACCAATGCGAGAAGCTTAGCCGAAATTGGTAGATAAAGCGTTCACCCGGCTGCCTTGCCCGCCCGCGATGCTATCGCAGCTGCGGGCAGGGATTGCTGTTTGCGGTGTAATCAAAGCCCCAGGTGCGATTGCCGCTCGCGTCGATATGGAACCGTCCCTCAGTATTGATCGCAGGGTCATCAGGCTTGAAATAGGCACCCAACCCCATTGCTGACCCGGTCCCCAACGCGCGCTGCATGGTGCACAGATCCTTGAACAATTTGCGCCGATAGCGCCTTGCAGTTGCCACCAGATCAAGCGCCTTGAACTCCAGATGGCGACTGCGACTGGCGCCCTTTACGCATGTGTTGATTGCGGGCGAACGCCACGCTGAGACCACCTCGAGCGGCCCGGTCACCGGGATCACCTCTTCGCGCAGCAGCTTCAAGGTAGGAATGATGTCGCGCCAACGCTCCCTTGGGGGCATGGCGAAATGGGCCTCGCCGCAGCGTGATGCATATTGGGCATCAACCCGCCACAGCTGCCAGGTCGGGACGATCCCCGCAACGCCTTCATCCTCCAGCATGCCCTGAAACGCGGCGTAGTCTTGTGCCTTCCAACCCGCGTTGTGTGGGTTCTCGGCAAACAGCCAACGGTTAAACGCCCCCGCGGAGCTCGGACCCGTTTCATTGGGCGAACGCTCCACATCACTGATACCCGCCAAAGAAGCGGTTGCCAAAGTAAAGAAGCCGAGCAACAGGATCATGACGCGGCGCATGATCAAGATACTGACTTACCCCGCCTTCTTGCGCAACCGCCATGCGTGCAGCAGCGGTTCGGTGTAGCCGCTCGGTTGCTCCACGCCCTTGAAGATCAGCTCCTTGGCCGCGCTGAACGCCGCGCCCCCTTCGTTATCGGTGAGCCGCAGGTAGAGCGGATCGCCCGCGTTCTGGGCATCGACCTTGGCGGCCATGCGGCGCAACGAATCCAGCACCTGCGCCTCGGTGATCACCCCGTGAAGGAGCCAGTTGGCGATGTGCTGCGATGAAATGCGCAAGGTCGCGCGGTCTTCCATCAGGCCGACGTCATTAATGTCGGGCACCTTGGAACAGCCGACCCCGGCATCGATCCAGCGCACGACATAGCCCAGCAACCCCTGGCAATTATTGTCCAGTTCTTCGCCGATTTCCGCTTCGGACCAATTTGCGCCCTCTGCCAGCGGGATGGTGAGCAACGCGTCGAGGCCGGCTGGTTCGGGCAAGGTTTGCTGGATCGCGAACACATCTTCGGCATGGTAATGCAGCGCGTGGAGCGTCGCGGCGGTCGGCGATGGCACCCAGGCGGTGTTGGCCCCGGCGCGCAGGTGAGCGATTTTTTCGACCATCATCTGCCCCATCAGATCGGGCGCGGCCCACATGCCTTTGCCGATCTGCGCCTTGCCCGACAGGCCGTGGCGCAGACCGATGGCGACGTTGCGCGCCTCGTAAGCCTTGAGCCAGTCAGAA
>JBBRFG010000183.1:0-2201 GCA_038224685.1 Sphingomonadales bacterium | reverse complement strand
TCAGCGCGCAGAATCGCGGCGCCGGCCGGCCCGCAGGAGTAGCCATGAACGTCCTTGCTTCCAAAGCACAATTGCGCGCCAGTTTTTTGCGTTGGGCGTTGTTTATGGTGCCGCTGGTGTTGTTGATCGGGTTTGCCGCCGGGCAGTTGGGCGGGCCGGACACGGCATGGTTTGCCGGCTTGGAGAAGCCCGCGATCTATCCCCCGCCGATTACCTTTGCGATTGTCTGGACGGTCTTGTTCATCCTGATCGGCTGCGCGCTGGCATTGGTCGCAAGCGCATGGGGCGCGCCGGGACGCGGGCTAGCGCTGGCGGTGTTCGCGGTGCAGTTTCTGGTCACGCAGAGCTGGTCAGCGGTGTTTTTCGGAATGCAGGATATGCAGACCGGCCTGTACGTAATCATCGGCGCAGCGGTGCTGCTGCTGATCGCGCTGCCGCTGATCTGGCGGGTGCGCCGGGTCGCGGCTTTGCTGCTGCTGCCCTATCTGGGCTGGGTGTGCTTTGCCGGCGCGCTCAATTACGCCTTTATCGCAGCCAACCCCGATGGCGGTGAGCGCGGCGCGACCGGTGCAACAACGCGGGTCGAATTGTAGCCGCTGCGCTCTGGACAAGCCGGGGCGCAATCTCCAAATAGCCAATTATGCAAAGCCAGAACCCGATCATCGCCGACCTTGTCAAACTCGCCAACAGCGCCGCCGGGACGATGGCGGGCATGACCCGCGAAGCCCGTGAAAGCGCGCGTGAACGGATGCGCGAAGCCTTTGGCGGGATCGATTTCGTGAGCCGCGAAGAATTCGACACGGTCAAGGCAATGGCGCAGAAAGCGCGCGAGCAGGCCGACGCGCTTGAAGCAAGGCTCGCCGCGCTGGAAGCCAAATCCACCAAGAAGTAATCAGGTCGCGCGCATGAACCTGCGCGCGCCTGCCATTCTGCTCGCCAGCCGCCCGCAGGGAGAGACTGGCGCTATTGCCCGGCTGCTTACCGCAGAGGCCGGCCTTGTTGCTGGTTATGTCGCGGGCGGGCGCGGGCGGCAGATGCGCGCGGTGATGGTGCCGGGCAACCGCGTTTCACTCGACCTCACCACCCGCGCGGCGAGCCAGCTGCCGTTTGCCAAGCTCGAACTCGAACATTCGCGCGCTGCCTTGATGACCGAACCGCTGCCCGCCGCCGCGATCCAATGGGTGTGCGGGCTGACCGCCGCCGCGCTGCCTGAACGCAATGCCTATCCGGGGCTGTACGAGGCGCTCGACGGGCTGCTTGATGCCATCGCGCTCGCCCCCTCGGCGCGCGGGTGGGTCAGCGGGCTGATCGCCTATGAAACGATGCTGCTGCGCGAATTGGGCTATGGCGGTGGGCGGCCCGACAATGCCGGGGATTTTGACAGCCAGATGGACGCACTCGCCGCGTTGGAGCCGCTGCTGGCGCACTACCTGCTTGCAGGGCGCAAGGGCGATGTTATGGCCGCCCGCACCCAGCTGACCGAGCGGTTGGCGCGAATGGCTTGAGAGAACCGCAAAGATGAAAATCGCAGTCCTGCCCGGCGATGGGATCGGCCCTGAAGTCACACGCGAAGCGGTTGCGGTGCTCGAATGCCTTGCACTGCCGGGGCTGACGCTGTTCGAAGGCGACGTCGGCGGCATCGCCTATAAACGCCATGGCCACCCGCTGCCTGCCGAAACGCTGGATATTGCGCGCGCGGCGGATGCGATCTTGTTCGGCGCGGTGGGTGATCCTTCGTGTGATGCGCTTGACCGGCATCTGCGCCCCGAACAGGCGATTCTGGGCCTACGCAAAGAGCTGGGCCTGTTCGCCAATCTGCGGCCCGCCAAGGTGTTTGCGGGGCTGGAACACCTCTCGCCCCTGCGCGCGGAAATTGCCACCAGTCTCGACATGCTGATCGTGCGCGAATTGACCGGCGACGTTTATTTCGGTGCCAAGGGCCAGCGCGTGACCGATTCTGGTGAGCGTGAGGGGTGGGATGCGATGTCCTATGCCGAACACGAAGTGCGCCGCATTGCCCATGTCGCGTTCCGCGCGGCGGCGGCGGGCGGGCATCCGCTTACCAGCGTGGACAAGGCCAATGTTCTGGAAACCAGCCAACTGTGGCGCGATGTGGTGATCGAGGTCGCGGCGGAGTACCCGCAGGTCGCGCTTGATCACATGTACGTCGATAATGCCGCGATGCAGGTGGTGAGCCACCC
>JBBRFG010000182.1:0-2324 GCA_038224685.1 Sphingomonadales bacterium | reverse complement strand
ATCGGCTGAGCTTACCGTGGTCGATATCGACACGGAACGATTGGCGGCCGAGCGGATGCGCAATCAGACTTTCGCTGATGCCGCCGAATGGGCGGGGCGGCCCGAGGATAGCTACCGCCGGATCGTGTTCGAGCACGCCTTCACTGAAGGCGACATCGGCCTGATCCGGCCCATCGCGCGCTTCCCTTTCGTCCCCGACCGGCCTGATAAGCTCGACGAGGATTGTTACGAGGCGTTCAATATTCAGGTTGATGCGCTGATGCGGCGGATCGAATCCACCGGCGCGAAGAGCCTGATCATCGGGATTTCGGGTGGGCTGGACAGCACCCATGCGCTGATCGTGGCGGCCAAAGCCTGCGACCGGCTCGGCCTGCCGCGCACCGCCATTCGCGGCTATACCATGCCCGGATTTGCTACCTCGGACCATACCAAGGGCAACGCCCACCGGCTGATGGCGGCGATGGAAATCACCGCAGGCGAAATCGACATTACCCCTGCCGCGCGGCGGATGCTGGAGGATATCGGCCACGCCTTTGCCAGCGGTGAGCCGGTGCATGATGTGACGTTTGAGAACGTGCAGGCTGGGTTGCGGACGGACTATCTGTTCCGTCTGGCGGGGCAGCATGGCGGCTTTGTGATCGGCACTGGCGACTTGAGCGAGTTGGCGCTTGGCTGGTGCACTTACGGCGTGGGCGACCACATGAGCCATTACGGCGTCAATGCCGGGGTGCCCAAGACGCTGATTCAATATCTGATCCGCTGGGTCATCCGCACCGGGCAGTTCACCGATGCTTGCGGCGAAGTGCTCGGTGCGGTGCTCGATACGGAGATTAGCCCAGAACTGGTGCCGCCGGGCGCGGACGGGCAGGTGCAATCGACCGAGGAGCTGGTGGGGCCGTATGAGCTCAACGACTTCTTTCTCCACCACGTGATCCGTTACGGTCAGCGCCCCAGCAAGGTTGCGTTCCTCGCGTGGCATGCGTGGAAAGCGCGCGAGGCGGGGCTGTGGCCCGCGGGTTTCCCAGCGGACGGGCGCAGCGAATACTCGCTTGCCACCATCGCCCACTGGCTCGACCGGTTTTGCGCGCGGTTTTTCGGCTTCTCGCAATTCAAGCGTTCGGCGCTGCCCAATGGGCCCAAGGTTTCTTCGCAAGGTGCACTCTCCCCGCGCGGCGACTGGCGTGCGCCGTCAGATGCGGTGGCGACCGTGTGGCGCGATGAATTGCGCGACAGCCTGCCCGAGAGTGTCGTTCGCGAGGTGTTCGGTAACGCTTCTCCCTGATGCCCGCCAACCTGCCCTTTTCCGCGCTCGGGATCATGCTGTTCTGCAACGTCGCTTGGGCGATGAATGTGGTGGTGAGCAAGATCGCGGTGAGCACGCTTGGCCTGCCGCCGCTGTTCTATACCGTGCTGCGATCAGGGATTGTGCTGCTGATATTGTTTCCGCTGCTGCGCCAGATCCCGGCGCGGCTGCCAGTGGTGCTGGCCATCGGCTTTGCCATCAGCGGCGGAAGTTTTGCACTGCAATTCATGGGTTTGCAGACCGCAAGTCCCTCGGCAGTCGGGATCGTCAGCCTGGCGGGAGCGCCGATGACGGTGTTGTTCGCGGTGATCTTCCTCGGCGAACAAGTGCGCTGGCGGCGCGGGATCGGCATGGCTTTGGCGCTGGGCGGGGTCGGCCTCGCAATGGGCGCGCCGTCCGAAGGGGGCAGCTTTGGCGGGGTGGCTTTGGCCTTTGCGGGCGTGCTGATCGGGTCGCTCGGATCGGTGTTTGTGAAGCGTATCGAGATTGGCGCGGTGGCGCTGCAAGCATGGGCCGCGCTGATTTCGTTCGCGGTGATGCTGCCGGTTACTTTCACGTTTGAAACCGGGCAGTTCGACGCGATCCGCGCTGCGCCGCTGGCGGTGGCTGGGTGCGTTATCTTTGCCGGAGTGGTGGTCTCGATCGGCGCGCATTCGGCCTATTTCAAGCTGCTACAAGCCCATGATGCCAACCTGATCGTGCCGCTTACCCTGATGACCCCGCTGCTGACGATTGCCTTTGGAACGTGGCTGACCGGCGACGCGATTGGTTGGCCGCTGATCATCGGCGCAGGGCTGGCGATCATCGGGGTGGCGATCATCGTGGTGCGGCCGAGCCGCAACATCTTCAAGCCGCTGCTGGTGCGGCCAAGGTTATAGCTAGGCGGCGATGTTTCATGTGAAACATCGGGCAATGCGGGGTCTAGCGGGGGTCAAGAGGCGGTCAAGCGGGGGCTGGAATTAGGCGTCCTTGCCCACCCCCAGCCCCTCCCGCAAGCGGGAGGGGGGAGTAGATTCAGGCC
>JBBRFG010000181.1:0-2326 GCA_038224685.1 Sphingomonadales bacterium | reverse complement strand
ATGTTCAGCGGATCGATACCCGCTCTGGTGACTCCTTTTCGCGGCGGGACGTTTGACGAGGCCGCGTTCCGGCGGCTGGTCGACTGGCAGATCGAACACGGCAGCGCCGCGTTGGTGCCGTGTGGGACGACGGGGGAGGCGTCGACGCTTTCCAACGCCGAGCACCATCGGGTGATCGAGGTGTGCATCGAACAGGCGGCGGGCCGCGTGCCGGTGATCGCGGGCTGCGGTTCCAACGACACCCGCAACGCGCAGTTGCATATGAACTTCGCGCGGAAAGCGGGCGCGGCGGCGGGGCTGTGCGTGGCCCCCTATTACAACCGCCCGAGCCAGCGTGGGCTGGTCGCGCATTTCAGCTATCTGGCGGAACACTGCGATCTGCCGATCGTGCTGTATAACGTCCCCGCGCGCACGGTGACCGACATTCTCGATGACACCGTGGTCGAGCTGGTACGCAAATATCCCGACCGGATCATCGCGATCAAGGATGCGAGCGGCGATCTGTCGCGCGTTGCCGATCACCGCATGGGCATTGGGCGCGAATTTTGTCAGCTGTCAGGCAATGACGAGCTGTGGCTGCCCCATGCGGCCGCCGGGGGCCGGGGCTGTATCTCAGTCACCGCCAACGTCGCGCCCGCATTGTGCGCCGAATTCCACGAAGCGATTGCCGCCAATGAATTGCAACGGGCGCGGCAATTGAACGACCGCCTGTTCCCGCTGCATTATGCGATGTTCTCCGACGCCAGCCCTGCGCCAGTGAAATATGCGCTGAGCCGCGTCCACAACTGGATCGAGCCCGAAGTGCGCCTGCCCATGGTGGAGTGCAGCGATGAGGCCAGGCGCGCGGTGGATGAGGCGCTGGTTCTGGCGGGGGTGTTGCCAGCTTAGTTTGGCGGCTTAAACAACCTCATCTTCATCGAGCAGCACCTCCGCCGCACCTTCCGGTTCGCTCGCGAGGATCGCTGCGGTGATGCTTTCAATCCGCGCGCCGACGCGTTCGGGGTGGGGGATTTCGGCGATGTGGAACAAGGCGTCGCCCTGATGCACCACGGGCAGCGTGGCGTGGCCGATGATAACGCCATCAATCGGGCTGACCATGTCCTGCGCATCTTCCCCGAACAGGCCGGTCACACAGCCCAGCAAATCGCCTTTCCTGACCGGAGCGCCGGACTCCCGCGAAAAATGCGCCACGCCACCGCGCGGCGCGCGCACCCACGCCGAGCGGTTGGCGCGTGCCGGGATGCCGACGTTGGTGAGGCCGTCGTCGGCTTCGATCATGCCCAGATGGGCGAGCACCCGGCCCACGCCGGCGACCCCGGTTTCCACCGATAACCGGTCAAACCGCAGGGCTTCGCCGGCTTCCAGCAGCAACATGTCGACGCCCTTTTTGTGGGCGAGATCGCGCAAGCTGCCATCGCGCAGCGGGCTTTCGATGATCACCGGCGCGCCGAACGCCATGGCCAGTTCCACCAATTGGCTGTTTCCCGCCGCAATCCGGATTTGCGGCAGGTTGTACCGGTGGATCGCCGCGGAGTGGATATCGATCCCCAGCGCGCTCCGTTCCACCACTTCGCGATAGAAGATATTGGCCATCTGCCCGGCAAGCGATCCGCCCGCGCTGCCCGGAAATGAGCGGTTGAGATCGCGCCGGTCGGGCAGATAGCGCGATCGGTTGAGAAACCCGAAAATATTGGCGACCGGCACCAGCAACAGCGTGCCTGCCAATGCTGCGGGCCTCAGTTCTTGCGCCAGCCGCTGGATGATCGCAGTGCCGATGATTTCGTCGCCATGAATGGCGGCGCTGACGAACACCACCGGGCCTGGCCGCGCCCCGTGCAGCACCCGCACAGCCAATGATGATGCCATGCCGGTGGCCATCGTGGTGATCTGGAACGCCACGTCGCGGGCTGTGCCCGGTGCGACATTTTCGCCCGCGATGCTGAATGGCTGCGTGTTTTCCATACGGATTAGTTTCCCCCGTGCTGCGCGATCAGCCGCAGGAGGTAACCTGCGCGCCGCCAAAGCGCAAAGCGTGCCGTTGTTTTGCCCTCTCGCTTTTTCATGCGTCCACGCCTACATCGCCCGGCCTTATGGCACGTCCCAAACCCGTTACCTTCGACAAGCTCAAGATCGTCGCCGAAAACCGCCGTGCGCGGTTCGATTACTATATCGAAGATACCTTTGAGGCCGGACTCGCCCTGCAGGGCACCGAGGTCAAGGCGCTGCGCGCGGGCGAGGCCAGCATTGCCGAATCCTATGCCGAGGTGAAGGACGGGCAGGTGTGGCTGATCAACGCCAACATCCCCGAATACAGCCACGGCAACCG
>JBBRFG010000180.1:0-2329 GCA_038224685.1 Sphingomonadales bacterium | reverse complement strand
CTGCTGGACGATCCGGTGCTGCATGGCGAATGCCTGTCGGGGGCGCTGTATTGGGGCGATTTTCTGGCCCATGCCCACGCGGCAGGCTTTGCCGACCCGCGGCTGGCAAAAGACCGCCCGCTGGGGATTGGCGACGCGGACATTGCCGAAAAGCTTGCCGGGATTCGCTTCTTTTCCGCCACCTACCGCTTGTTCAAACTGGAAGGGCTGGAGCCTGAGTGCGAGGATTACGGCCAAGCGGTGATCTATCGCGGCGGGATCATGGGCGAGGAACGGGCCTTCACACTCGACAAGCATCACGTGATCGAAGCCGGGCGCGCCTTTGCGATTTGCGGCAATAGCTGGAAAATGCTGGCCGAAACCCGGTTCGCGCCGCATTTCGAATTTGTCGGCGATTTCAGTCGGCATTTCGGCGTGTTCCCGGGTTGTGGCGGCGGCTTGCCGTTTGACGTGACGCTCGATCCGCTGGCGGCCGCGTGTTGCTGATCGATAGCCGGTGACAATCTTCGTAACCGGCGCTGCGGGTTTGCTCGGCGGAGCGTTGATCGCGGCGCTGATCAAGGCGGGGCATTCGGTCGTCGGGCTGGTGCACCGGGAAGCGACCATTCGCGGCAATGCCGGACAGGTGCTCGACGCCCTGCCCTGCGATCCGGCATCGCCGCCGCCGCGCCTTTGCGTGCTACACGGCGATGTGCGGCAACCCGGACTTGGGCTTGATGCGGCGACCTGCGACTGGCTTGAGCAGCACGTCACTTTGGTGATCCACTGTGCGGCGCTCGTTCGGTTCGATGCGGCGTGGGACGATCTAGTCGCAGTCAACATCGCCGGAACGCGCCATGTCGCGCAGTTGTGCCCGGCGGCGCGCTTCATCCATGTCAGCACCGCCTATGTCTGCGGATTGAAAGACGGGCCAATCGCCGAAGCCCCCTGCGATCCCGATGGGCCGTTCGGCAACCTTTACGAACAATCCAAGGCGCACGGCGAAGCAGAATTGCAGCGCCTGCGCTCCGGTGCCGTTATCGCGCGCCCTTCGATCATCGTCGGTGAGCACGCCAGTGGCCGCATACGCAGCTTCGATACGATCTACCGTGCGTTCAAATTCATCGCCGAGGGCAAGATTGCCACGGTTCCTGCGCTACCCGAAGCGACGCTCAACTTTGTGCCGATCGATTATGTGGTGAATGGGATTGCCGCGCTCGCCCAGCAACCCACCGCTGATGGCAGGATCTTGCATCTTGCCGCGCGAGATGCGGTTCCGGCGTCGCGGTTCCTCGGGTTGATCGGCGGCATTACCGGACTACGCAGCCCACATATCACCGCTCCGGCGCAGCATTCTGAGGCGCGGGCGACCATCGCCGAGCGGCTGGCGCGGCCCTATTGGGGCTATTTCCAGCGGCATCCCGACTTTGCCACCAACGCGCTGGAAAAACTGACGGGTATTGCCGCGCCCGTCATGGATGACGCTGCATTGCTGCGCCAGATTGCGTTCTGCGCAGCGGCTGGCTTCATCCGCGCGCGGCCCTGATGGCCTGCGGGATCAGCGAATATCGGGGTAGTGATCGGCCAACCGCTCACGCGCGCCCATCGCCCACATCATCCCGACTTTGAAGTATATCCAGTTGGCCCGCCACCGTCCCCAAGTCACGATCCGTCGGTCCGAGGTCCACACCCAGCGCGGCACCAGTTTGGTCCGGCCGAAGCGGGTAAGCTTGATGCACAGGTCGGCCTCTTCCATCACCACCACCCGCTCATCGCAGCCGCCAACGGCCAGATATTGTTCGCGGCGGAAGAACATCGCGTGATCACCGAACAATAGCCGCACGCCGCGCATGAACAGCAGCGGCCGGGTGAGCAGCGGGGCGTACCAAGTCTTGATCCAGTTGTGAAAGGTCGATCCCCAGCGCGTGCCGCCGGGTCCGGCGATCCGGGGGGTGAAGCTGGCGAGCGCGATGCCCGGATCAGCCATTGTTGCCCTGATCACCGCAACCGCATCGGCAGGCAGCAGCGAATCCGCGTGGAGCACGCAGACGACCTCTCCGGCGGCGAGGCTGACCCCATGATTGATCTGTGCTGCGCGGCCCTTTGTCGGGGCGGTGACCGCAGTGACCCCCGCGCCCTGCGCAATGGCAAGCGTGGCATCCTCGCTGCCGCCATCGACCAGCAGCACCTCGTCCGGTTGGGGCTGCATTGCGCGCAGCGAGGCGAGTGTGGCGGGCAGCGCCTGTTCTTCGTTCCAGGTCGGGATCAGGATCGTAACGCGGATCACGCGGCCAGCCCCGGCCAGCGCGCCAGATCCTCGGGCCGGTCGCAATCGGCCAGCGTTTCAAGC
>JBBRFG010000179.1:0-2345 GCA_038224685.1 Sphingomonadales bacterium | reverse complement strand
CCGCTGGGGCACATGGGCTGAGCGTGCGGGCGGGGTTATCCTCATTGCGCTGGGTGCCAAGATCCTTGCCGAGCATACCGGATACCTTTGAGCGCGATGCTGCACGTCGTCCACCACGCCGACTACGCCTTAAAGTACGGGGCCCAGCGCCCCGAACGTGGGTCGTTCCGCTTCGACAAATATTACCTCGTGATGGAGGAGCTTCGTTTGTTCGGGGCGCAGAGCGGCGCTGCAATCACCGAACACGCACCCGAACCCATGCCACGCGCATGGCTCGAAGCGGTGCATTGCCCCGAATATGTCGATCAGGTGTTCCGGGCCGAAGTCCCGCAGGACAAGGAGCGGCGGATCGGCTTTCCTGTGACAACTGCGATCACCTCCCGCGTGCGCCACACCAACGGCGGCACTTGGCTGGCAGCCAAGCTGGCGATGCAGCACGGCTATGCCGCCAATTCCGCCGCCGGAAGCCACCATGCGCTGTACGATACCGGTGCAGGTTACTGCGTGTTCAACGATCTTGCGGTCGTCGCCAACCGCTTAATTGGCGAGGGCGATGCGCGCCGCGTGCTGATCGTTGATCTGGACGTGCATCAGGGCGATGGCACCGCCAGCCTGACTGCCGGGCGCGAGGATATCTTCACCCTCTCGCTGCACGCGGAGAAGAACTTCCCGGTGCGCAAAGCCCGCTCCAGCCGCGATGTCGGCCTGCCTGATGGCGTGGATGATGATGGCTATATGACCGCCCTCACCCGCCACCTGCCCGCAGTGATGGCCGAGTTTGCGCCTGATTTCGTGCTGTATCAGGCGGGGGTCGATCCGCATGTTGACGACAAGCTCGGCAGGCTGGCGTTGACCGACGCGGGCCTTGCGCTGCGCGACCGCTATGTCGTGAACCAAGCGCGCCGCTGCGGCCTCGCCATCGCCTCGGCGCTCGGCGGCGGATACGGCGATGATCCGCGCATCGTCGCCGCGCGCCATGCCCGATCGATGCTGGCAATGGCGGACGAAAATGCACGGGCGAGCCTGCCGGATTGATGCTAAGTGCGGGCATCGCTTGGGGGAGATGATGCGTGGCTGACGTAACGACCGACTACCTGATCGTCGGCGCGGGCGCGGTAGGGTTGGCGTTTGCCGACACGCTGATCGACGAAGACGCGACAAGCCATATCACAATTGTTGATCGCCACGCACGCCCCGGCGGGCATTGGAACGACGCCTATTCCTTTGTCGCGCTGCACCAGCCGAGCGCGACCTATGGGGTCAATTCGATCGAACTGTGCACTGACCAGGTCGATACTGAAGGGCACAATGCCGGGATGTATCCGCTTGCCCGCCATGCCGAAATCCTTGCCTATTATGACCGGCTGATGCGCGAAAAGCTGCTGGCGAGCGGGCGGGTGACCTACCTGCCGTTGTCCGATTATCGCGGCGGGGCCAATGGGCTGCATACCTTGCGAGGGATCCTTTCGGGGACGGAGCAGGCGGTGCAGGTGCGGCGCAAGGTGGTCGATGCGACGTGGTTCCAGACCTCGGTTCCGGCGACCCACACGCCTTCGTTTGCTGTCGCTCCGGGAGCGCGCCGTGCGATTCCGGGCGACCTGCCCGCGCTCTGGCTCGAAGCGACCAATCCACCTTCGCACTTTGTCATTCTGGGCGGCGGCAAAACCGCAATGGACACCGCCGTGTGGCTGCTCGAAGCGGGGGTTGCGCCTGAGCGGATCGAATGGGTTCGACCGCGCGACAGCTGGATGTTCGACCGCCGCAAGCTGCAACCCGCGCATGCCGCGCTGGAAGGGCTGGTGGAGTTTCAACTGGCGCTGGTCGAAAGCGCATCGGCGGCGGCCAATGGCCGCGAGATGTGCCACTTGCTCGAACAGCGCGGGGTGATGCTGCGGATCGATCCGGCGGTGGAGCCTACGATGTTCCACTTCGCGGTGATTTCCGAAGGCGAGATCGCGCTGATGCAACAGATCACTCGCGTCCATCGGCAGGGCCGGGTCACCGCGATCGAGCCCGACGCGCTGATGTTCGGAGAAACGCGGATGGCCGTGCCACCTAACACGCTGTTCATCGATTGCACCGCCACGGCCGTACCATTCACTGCGCGTGCCCAAAGCCGCCCGTTCTTTGATGGCGACACGATCACCCTGCAATTGGTGCAGACCCCGTTTGTGCCCTACAGCGCGGCGCTCGCTGCGTTTCTCGAAGTTCACTTCGCCACTGACGAGGAACGCAACGCGCTGTGTGCGCCCGCGCCGCTGACCGATTGCCCCGACACCTACCCCTATGCGGTGATGGCCAACCTGCTTTCAACCGGGATGCTGGCTGCCAATCCCAAGACCGAA
>JBBRFG010000178.1:0-2598 GCA_038224685.1 Sphingomonadales bacterium | reverse complement strand
CAGGCGGCTGCCGCCAATCTCGGCATTTTTCCGCGCGCGGCGGATATTGGCCGCGATGATCCCCGGCTGGCCCGGTTTGCCGCTGAAGAACGCGCAGATAGCCGGTTGACCCCGGTTGGCCCGCCGCTCGGCACGCAATCGGCCCCGCCGTCCGTTCCCGTTGTTGCTCAAGTCACGGCGCCGGTTACGGTGCCGGTCGCAATACCAGTCGCGGCCCCGGCCCCGGTGCTTGTCCCGATACCAGCGCGGATTGCAGCGGTGACCACCGTTGCCGAAACCGTTGCTGCAACCATTGCCGAAACCGCTCCTGCAACCATCCCTATCATTCCTGTGCCTGCGCCAGCATCCACGCCGCTATCCGCCCCGCCGCCAGCGCCAGTGCGGGTGGCCGACGCCTTTGCTGATTTGAGCAGGGCCGCACTGCCAGATGCGCAAATCAGCGGCGGCGCGGTGGATCTTTCGCGCATCACGATCCTGCGCGAAGCCCCGCCTGCGCTGCCGCCGCCGCCGCCCGCCGCCAAATCGCCGCCAGAAAAGCCCAAGCCCAAAGAACCACCCAAACCGGTCTATCCCAGCCGGGTCTGGGTGCAGGTCGCGACCGGCAAGAATATCAAAGCGCTTGGGTTTGATTGGCGGCGGATTTCCAAAGATGGCGGCGCGGCGCTTGCCAAGCTGAAACCGCACACCGCCCCGTGGGGCGAGGCGAACCGATTACTGGCAGGGCCGGTGGGCAGCCGCGACGCCGCTCAGGCACTGGTGCGCGAACTGAAAGCCAAGGGCGTTGACAGCTTCCTGTATGTCAGCCCCGAAGGTGAAGAAATACAACCGATTAAATAAAGAATTCGAACTCTCCACCGGTTTCTTTGCACAGGCTTTGCACAAGTCTATCCGGTTCTCCCCAGCCGCTGGGTTCACCTGCATTGCCAAGCGGCTCGCTCACCGTTCAAACGGTGCTCGGATGGCGCGAACCAATCGCCACCGCAGCGAGAGACCGTCGATGAGAGTGAGCAACATGGAATATTCCGCCGAGGACGATGCCGCCCCCGTCGAAATGCTTGCCAGCCTGTTCGAAGCGCGCGGCTGGCCATGCGAAATGGTATCAGACGACGAAATGACCGGCGAAGTGCAGGGCAGCTGGGCCAATTATCAGCTGCGCGCGATCTGGCGGGCCGAAGACAGCGTGCTGCAATTCCTGTGCCTGCCCGATATCCGCGTGACCGAAGATAAACGCGCTGCTGCTTACGAACTGCTGTGCCTGGTGAATGAACAGATGTGGCTCGGGCATTTCGACATCTGGTCGAACGGTGATGTGCTATTGTATCGCCACGGCGCGCTGCTCGGCGATGATGGACGGTTAAGCCTTGATATGGCGCAGGCCCTGGTCGAGTGCGCGATCGATGAATGCGACCGGTTTTACCCGGCATTTCAATTCGTGCTGTGGGGCGATAAAACCCCGCGCGCGGCGCTGGACGCGGCGATGGTTGACGCGGCTGGCGAGGCTTGAGAGCGGCGCACGCAGATATGATCCACCAACTCCTTATCATCGGGTGCGGGAATATGGGCGGGGCGATGCTCGCCGGTTGGCTGGCGGCTGGGGAAGATCCCGGTCGGTTTGCCGTGCTTGACCCCGCTTTGCCCGAAGTGCTTGCTGGCGTGGCGCTTTACCGCAGCGCCGGTGAGGCGGCGGCGGCTGGCGCGCATGACGCTGTGCTATTGGGGTTTAAGCCGCAGCAGTTGCGCGCCTTAGGCCCGGGATTGCAGGGGTTGACCGGGAACGGGGTTACCACCTTTTCGCAGCTGGCCGGGATCACGCTGGAGCAGCTTTCGGCGGTCTTTCCGGGCGCGGACGCGCACGTTCGGGTGATGCCCAATCTTGCCGCCCGGATCAACAAATCGCCCGTGATCCTGTGTGCAGATGCGGCGTGTGAGGCGTTGCGGGCGCGCGCCTCCACGCTCTTCGATCCGCTTGGCAGTGCGGTGTGGCTGGCGGACGAGGCGCAGTTTAACCTCGTGACCGCACTTGCCGGGTCGGGGCCGGGCTTTGTCTACCGGTTTGTCGATGCACTGGCCGGCGCAGCGATTGATCTTGGGCTGGATGCGGGAATTGCGGCGCAGCTCGCGCTAGCCACGGTCGAAGGCGCAGCCGCGCTGGCGGCAGGCTCCGATGTCAGCCCCTCCGCGCTCGCCAATCAGGTGGCAAGCCCCGGCGGGATGACACGCGAAGGCCTTAACGTGCTCGACGATAGTGATGCGCTGCGACGCCTGTTAACCGCAACTTTGCGCGCCGCAGCAGACAAGGGCGCCGCGTTGGCCAAAGACATTTAAGATTAACGGCGGTTAAGCTGAACGCATTGCATGCTTTGCAATTCGGTTTTACTTGAAATCCGCTAACAAAACTCCGATATTGCATCGCATGGAGGGCGCGGCTTTTCGTGCTCCGTTTGGAAACTAAGGGTTTTCGCAATGGCTGATTGGAATGACACCTCGCGCGATGCGCAGCGTTTGGGCTCCGTGCCTCGCGCCGGAGGCGACGTCGCTGGTCGCGCAAGCTATGATGAGGGCCTGCGCTCGCACATGCTTTCGATCTATAACTACATG
>JBBRFG010000177.1:0-2634 GCA_038224685.1 Sphingomonadales bacterium | reverse complement strand
CTCGAAGGATGGCAGGAAAAGTCGGTCGACAACCTGCTCGCCGCGATTAAAGCCAAGCGCACACCAGATGCCGCGCGGCTGCTGTTCGGACTGGGCATCCGCCACGTCGGAGAAGTGACCGCGCGCGATCTGATGAAGCATTTCCATGAGCTGCCTGCGCTCCGCATCCTCGCCGAGCGTGCGCACGGCGAGGATGCGGAGGCAGCGTGCGAACTCACCGCAATCGACGGCATCGGCCCATCGGTGGTCGAAGCGCTCGGCGATTTCTTCCACGAACCGCACAATGTCGCGGTGTGGGAAGACCTGCTCGGCCAAGTCGCCCCGCCGCGTTACGAGGTGAAAACCGTCGCCAGCCGGGTGGCGGGCAAGACCGTGGTGTTCACCGGCAAGCTGGAAACCATGAGCCGCGACGAGGCCAAGGCGCAGGCCGAACGGCTGGGCGCGAAGGCGGCGGGCAGCGTCAGCGCGAAAACCGGCCTGCTGGTCGCCGGGCCGGGGGCGGGATCGAAGATGAAAAAGGCTGCTGAACTCGGGATCGAAGTGGTAGATGAAGCCGGGTGGGCGGCGATTGTTGCTGAAGCGGGCAAGTAGCGGTTTGATAAGGCTTATTCGTTAACAGAGGCATCGCATTCAATTGGGGTGGGGGCGTAATGGCGGGCTATCTTCAAAAACTGATGCGCGATCTGGAATCGCCGGTGGAAGTGCGCCGGTTTGGCTCAGGCTGGTTCGCCGGGTTCTTTGCATTGCTGTTTGCAATCAGCGGCTTTGTGATGGTGACCGCGCTGAAATTTCCCGCGTGGTTCACCACACCCGAATTGCAGATTGTGCGCGACTGGGGCGGGTTTCGCGGGGCGATCCATGTGATCTTGCTGGTCAGCTATGCGCTGGCGCTGCTCAGCCTGTTGCTGCGCCCACGCAAGGTGTTGGGCATGACGGCGCTGGCGATTGGTCTGGCTGCGGCGCTGCTGGGCGGCGCTGAGGTTCAGGCCGAGGAAGCGCGCGGCTGGGGAATTTTCTTCGGGATCGATTTCTTCATCGTCAACCTGCTGGCGAGCGGGTTCATGTTCGCCCCGCTGGAACGGTTCGTCCCGCATCGGCGCGAACAGCGCCTGTTTCGCAACGAATGGCGCGAAGACCTGTTCTACTTTCTCGTCAGTTCGATGTTCGTACAGATTCTCGCATTCCTGACGCTGGCGCCGTCGCAGATCATCAACGACAATACCAGCAGTTGGGAGGCGTTCCGCGCCGCTGTCGGCAGCCTGCCCTGGCTGGTGCAGTTCGTGATCGTGCTGGTGGCGTCGGATATGCTGCAATATTGGTATCACCGATTGTTCCATCAGGTGCCGTTCCTGTGGGGTTTCCACGCGGTGCATCACAGCGCGCGCAAAATGGACTGGCTGGCCGGTTCGCGGATGCATTTTGTCGAGGTTGTGCTGCTACGCGCGGTAACATCGCTGCCATTGTTCACGCTGGGGTTCAGCGCATCGGTGATGCAGGCCTATCTCGGCTTTATTTATGTCTGGTCATCGCTGCTGCACGCCAACGTCGGCGGTAACTTCAACTGGCTAGGGCACTGGATCGCAACGCCGCGTTTCCATCACTGGCATCACGGGCTGGAGCGCGAGGCGTTCGATGTGAATTTCGCGATCCATTTCCCGTGGATCGACAAGCTGTTCGGCACGTTCCACCTGCCGCCCGATCGCTGGCCCATGGATTACGGCATCCCCGAGGATGTCCCCAAAGGTTATGGCGGGCAGTTCCTCTATCCCTGGACCCGCACCGGCAAAAACACTGATGGGGGGCAAGCACCCTCGCAGCCTGCCGAATAAATTTCGTCGCCTCTGTCGAATCCCGCTTGCGGCCGGCGTCTCACTGTCAGAGCCTCGCCATTCCGGCGGGGTTATTACGGAGACGGGCGATGCAATTCATGCTGATGATCAATGAGGACGAAAGCGTCTACGAAAGCGCGGACGGTGCGGCATTGCTGGATGCGACGCTGGCGGGGCATATGCAGCTGGCGCAGGATCTGGTCGCGGCCGGGGTGCCATTTTCGGGCGAACGGTTGAAGCCCGGCGCCACCGCTACCACGATCCGCTGGGATCACGGCGCGGCCACCCTGCATGACGGTCCGTTTGCCGAAACGCATGAGGAGTTGGGCGGGTTTTACATCATCGATGTCGCCAGCCTTGATGATGCGCTCGGTTGGGCGAAGCGCATTCCGGTTCCCAAGGGCGGCATCGAAGTGCGTCCGATCTGGCCGATGGAGGGGTGACAGCGGCGCGCGATCTTGCCACAGCGATCATGGCAGCGCGGCCCCGTGTGGTGGCCGCGCTTGCCGCGCAATTGCGCGATTTGGATGCGGCAGAGGAGGCCTTTGCCGAAAGCGCCGCCGCCTGCCTCGCGCTGGCCGGGACGCCGCGCGATATCGCCGCATGGCTGTTCGTCGCGGGCAAGCGCCGCGCGCTTGATGCGCTGCGCAAGCGTCAAACCGAGGCGAGGACGGCTGATGCTTTGGCCGAGGTGACCGAAATGGCTGACATCCTGACCCTGCCCGAACCGATCCCCGACGAGCGGCTGCGGCTGCTGTTCATTTGCTGCCATCCGGCGCTATCGGTTGAGGCGCGCGCGGCGCTG
>JBBRFG010000176.1:0-2668 GCA_038224685.1 Sphingomonadales bacterium | reverse complement strand
GGGACTGTCAGTAATTTCGTGTGTGGCCGGGCATAATGGGTAAAAAGGAGTCCCACTATGTCACGACGCAAAGAGCCTGCGATCCCGGCTGAGTTATTGGATCAACTTTTGGTAGGCACGGATGCAGCCACGGCGCTGGATCAGGGCGGTTTGCTTGATGCGCTGAAGAAGGCACTGGCCGAACGGGTCCTTGGTGCAGAGATGGATCATCATCTCGGACGTGACGATCAGGCGGGGAACAGCCGCAACGGCTATGGCCGAAAGACTGTCATAACCGACACTGGCAAGATCAATATTGACATCCCGCGCGATCGTGGCGGCAGTTTCGATCCGCAGTTGATCGCCAAATACCAGCGCCGTTTTCCCGGCTTTGATGACAAGATTATCTCGATGTACGCGCGCGGCATGAGCACGCGTGAGATCACCGGGCATCTGCGCGAGTTGTATGGCATCGACGTCTCGCCCGATCTGATATCGACGGTCACCGATGCGGTGCTGGAGGAGGTTGCAGCCTGGCAGCAGCGTCCGCTTGATCCTGCCTATCCGCTGGTGTTCTTCGATGCCATCCGGGTCAAAATCCGCGACGAAGGCATGGTCAAAAACAAGCCTGTCCTGAGCGAAGTCGAAGGGGCGATTCACATTGCGCTTGGCGCCCGCGCTGATGGCCGCAAAGAGGTTCTGGGGCTGTGGATCGAACAGAATGAGGGGGCCAAGTTCTGGCTGCGCGTCATGAACGAGCTCAAGAACCGGGGCGTTGACGATATTATGCTCGCCGTGGTTGATGGCCTGAAGGGCTTTCCGGACGCCATCACCGCCGTGTTCCCCGAGGCGATCGTCCAAACCTGCATCGTCCATCTGCTCAGGAACAGCATGGACTTTGTCTCGTGGAAAGACCGCAAGCCGTTGGCGACTGTCCTGAAGACCATCTACCGCGCAGTCGACGCCAAGGCGGCAGAGGGCGCTTTGACTGCCTTTGAGGCCAGCGAATGGGGCCTACGCTATCCTGCTATCAGCCAGAGCTGGCGGCGGGCGTGGACCGAGGTAATCCCGTTCTTTGCCTTCCCCGAGGAGGTGCGCAAAATCATCTATACGACCAACGCCATCGAAGCGCTGAACTCAAAGCTGCGGCGCGCCGTCAGGGCAAGGGGCCACTTCCCAAGCGATGAAGCGGCAACAAAACTGCTTTATCTGATCTTGAACCGATCCGAGAAAGAGTGGAGAATGCCACCGCGTGAGTGGACCATGGCCAAGGCCCAGTTCGCCGTCATCTTCGGCGAACGCTTCATTAAAGCCATGGCGGCGTAATGTTCAACCGCCCGGCCACACACGAAATTACCGACAGTCCCCCGATGAACGCCACCGCAATCGCGCACAGCCCCAGCGCGATCTCGCCCAGCATCAGACCCTCAATGCAGTGCGCGGACTCTACCCTCGACGCCCCGCCGCCAGCCTCAAACAGGCTCTGCTGCACCGCCAGTGCCACCGCCCGCTACTCCGCCACCAGCACGCCGCTCACCCGCCGCCGGCCACCGCGTCGCTCTAACTGCACGAACACAGCGACGTTCTCGCGCACATAGTGCCGCACATGATCGCGGCTGAGCTTCGATCCAGCCTGCAGCACCAATAACGCAAGCTGCTCAATCGCCCGCTGCGGCGTATCGGCATGGATGTTGGTCATCGAGCCCGGATGCCCGGTATTGACCGCGCGCAGGAAGGTGAACGCCTCGACCCCGCGCAGTTCGCCAAGGATGATACGATCAGGCCGCATCCGCAGCGCGGCGATCAGCACGAACCCCTTGCAATTCGCGGCCATTACGACAGACTGCGCATTCTTGTTCAACGAGGGTCGCAATGTCCGAGGGACTTCGCCGGGATACGCTGTTTGTGGCGCTTACGCGCCCGCAGATGTTTGCGGGTGTGACCTACACCTTCTTCGTGATCAACGCGGTGGTGTGCGTTGAGCTGTTCCTGATTTTCCGCGCTTGGTGGGTGCTGCTGGCGGCGTTGGTGATCCACGGCATCGGCATGCTCGCCTGCCTCGAGGAGCCCCGCATCTTTGACCTCTGGATCACGCGCGTGCGCAATTGCCCGCGGATCCGGAACCATGCGATCTGGCGATGCAATTCCTACCGCCCCTGACCCGTGATCCCAAGGTGGCTGCGCGCGAGGCACCGGCGGGCGCGCATTTGCCCTATGCCCGGCATATCGACGATGTGACCATCCAGACCCGTGACGGGCTGCTGATGCAGACCATCCGGTTGGGCGGGCTATTGTTCGAGACTGCCGATAGCACAGAGCTTAATTACCGCGCGGGATTGCGCGATGCGATGCTGAGGACGCTCGGTTCCTCACGCTTTGCGATCTATCACCATGTCGTGCGGCGCCGCGCCGATGCGGCGCTGCGCCCGGTGACCGCTGATGATTTCTCGGCGCGGCTCGATGCGCGCTGGCAGGAGCGGCTTGGCGGCAAGCAGCTCTACGTAAACGAGCTGTTCGTCACGATCATCCGCCGCCCGCTGCAAGGCAAGATCGGGATCGCTGATCGGCTGCGCAGCCTGTTCACTGGCAAGTCGCGGCGCAATGCTGGGCAGATCGCGGCGGAGAAGCACGCGCTCGACCGCGCTTGTGAGGCACTTATGGCCTCATTAGGCGCCTATGAGCCGCAAGT
>JBBRFG010000175.1:0-2673 GCA_038224685.1 Sphingomonadales bacterium | reverse complement strand
ACTGCACTTTCTTCTAGCGCGGGTTGAGACCAAAGCAGGATAGCCCTTCGACAAGGTCAGGGCGGACGGAACAAAGGACAAAACGATGCGCCCTTCAGGACGCGCGCCCGATGAAATGCGCGCTATCACCATCGAAACCGGATTTACCCGCCATGCCGAAGGATCGGTGCTGATCGGGTTTGGCGACACCAAGGTGCTGTGCACCGCCAGCGTTGAGCGCGGCGTGCCGCCGTGGATGCGCGGCAAGGGCGAAGGCTGGGTGACGGGTGAATACTCCATGCTGCCGCGCGCCACGCACACCCGCGGGCAGCGCGAAGCCGCCAAGGGCAAGCAATCGGGCCGCACGCAAGAAATTCAGCGGCTTATCGGGCGTTCTTTGCGCGCAGTAGTCGATCTGCAAAAGCTGGGCGAGCGGCAGGTTACCTTGGATTGCGATGTAATTCAGGCCGATGGCGGCACGCGCACCGCCGCGATTTCGGGCGCGTGGATTGCGCTTCGGCTGGCGATCAACGGGCTGATGGCATCAGGCGATATCAAGCATGATCCGATCACGGCGCAAGTCGCCGCAATTTCCTGCGGGATCTTTAAAGGCGATCCGGTGCTCGACCTTGATTATGATGAGGATTCAAACGCCGACGCCGATGGCAATTTCGTGCTGCTATCGGGCGGCAAAATCGCCGAGGTGCAGGCGACCGCCGAGGGCGCGACCTATGACGAAGAAGCGCTGCTGCGCCTGCTGCGTCTTGCACGGATCGGTTGCGACCGGATCTTTGCGGCGCAGTTGGATGCGGTGAAGTGAGGTGAGCCTACCGGGGTCGGCCAGCTTCAGGATCACCGAGAGCGACCACTACGCGCTCAACAAGCTGATGCTCCGTCGGTCGCTGAAGCTGCCCAAGTTGGCCCTCGTGCTGGCGGCGCCCCTTGCTCTGCTGTCGTTAGTGTTCAACGTCCTGCTCGAGCGCCCGCTGCTCGACGGATTGCTGCCGATCCTCGTAGGCATCTTCGTCGGCAGCGTAGCGGTCTTTGCGTTGTTTGCTTCGCTGAAGCCGAGGGCGCTAAAAATCTATAGAGAATCCGCTTCACTCCAAGAGGAGATGACTCTCATATTTGAGGATGACGGCTGCAGGATCGAGCAACCATCCGGCTCGTGGCGCGTTAAATGGCGACACCTTGTGCGATGGGACGAGGATCGCGAGATCTTTGCTGTCTTCCCGAACAGAGCAATGGCGATCATTGTTCCCAAGCAGCAAGTCAGCCAAGACGTGGTGAATTTCATGCGAGAACAGATGAAGCATTCTGGTCTGCCCAAGCCTTGGAAGCTGCGCAAATGACCCGCCGCCTTGGCTCCGGTTCTGTCGTGATTGCCACGCACAACGCGGGCAAGCTCAAAGAAATCAGCGCGCTGCTTGATCCCTACGGGGTCAAGTGCCTGTCCGCTGGGTCGCTGGGCTTGCCCGAACCGGCTGAGACCGGAACCACCTTTGCCCAGAATGCGCTGTTGAAAGCGCGCGCGGCGGCTGAGGCGTCGGGCTTGGCGGCGTTGGCGGATGACAGCGGGCTGTCAGTCGCGGCTTTGGATGGTCGCCCCAGCGTTTACACCGCCGATTGGGCCGAACGACAGTGGTTTGAAGGTGCGCCGGGCCGTGATTGGTACATGGCAATGGGCAAGGTCGAGGGGATGCTGTCCGAGCGTGGGACTGATGTTGACCGCACCGCTGCATTCCACTGCGTGCTGGCGCTGGCTTGGCCCGATGGTGAATATGCGGTCTACGAAGGGCGCTGCGATGGCGCGTTGACATGGCCCCCGCGCGGCGCGTTGGGGTTTGGCTATGATCCCGTGTTCGTGCCAACCGGGCGCAATCAGACCTTCGCCGAAATCCTGCCGGAGGAAAAACACGCGATCAGCCACCGCGCCGATGCGTTCGCCAAACTGGTCGCCGAACAATTCGGCTAGGCATCAGCGGCGTGTGCTGCGCTCTGCTGGGTCAATCCGCTGGCCCCATACGTTCCCGGCTGGCCAGTAACGGCATACCAACACCTCGTCAGAAGCGGTGCGGACGATGGCGCAGCCGACCTCGCGGGTGTCTGGCCAGATGATCTGGGTGTAATGTCCGACATCACTCCATCGGCCCGTGTGCGACACTTCGGGAAAATTACCCGGCCGAAAGTCGCGCTTTTCGGCGAGGAAAAATCCGATCATTTCCCACGGCGACCAGCGATCACGCGTGCCGCGCCACAGGTTTTCGCCCTGTCCCTTGCGGATTTCCGGCGAAGCATGGTCGAAAAGATTGCGCTGTGCCAGATGGTTGGCCCAGCCCTCAGCATCGCGGACGAGGCTTTCGTTCCATATGAGCGGCGGCAGCCCAACCTGATCGCGCGCCAGATTATGGGCTTCGAGCATGTCGCGCTCACGCAGATGACCATCGCGGGCCTCTTGCGGCTGTGCCGGCGCTGCTGCCATAAGCAGAGCAATTCCGGTAAGCCGGGTCATGGCAGGCACGAACGCAAATCTCCGCATGATGCCAATTTACCTGCCAACAGTTAAGCGAGGCTGAAGATTTCCACCGTGGCGCGCGCGCTCTACATTCACTGGCCGTTTTGCGCCAAAAAGTGCCCCTATTGCGATTTCAACTCGCATGTTCGGGCCGGGGTTGATGTTGCCGCGTGGCAGAC
>JBBRFG010000174.1:0-2679 GCA_038224685.1 Sphingomonadales bacterium | reverse complement strand
CTGAACGCAAAGTGAAGCGGGGTGAGTGGCGGCTTTTACCCGACCAGTTTGCGTGCCGCGCGCTCGATCAGGCCAATGTCTTCGGGCACTTCGCCAAGGATTTCTGTGCAGCCGATTTCGTCCCGGCGGATCAGCACCAGCGCGAATTCCGAACCCGCCCCGTCCAATTCCTCAAGCGTGATCGCTTCCAGCGCGCGCAGTTGCTGCGCCAGCGCCTCGCGCACAGCCGCGGCGTTTTCCACCGGCTTGCCCTGCTCCTCGCGGCGCAGGCGGCGTTCGGCCTTGACCAAGGCTTTCACCCCGCCATCAACCTCGGCGAGGAAGGTGGCCAGGTTCCCGCGCTGCAATTGCAGGCGGTGTGCGTGGGTCAGCACGGCAGCATATTCCGTCAGGCGGGTCTTGTCGTAATCATACCCAAACACGAGCTTGACCACAGGGGTCATCGGCGCGCGATCCTGCACGCTCAGGCCGCTTTCGGCGATCAATTCGGCATAGTCATCCGGCGCAGCTTCCGCAGCGAGCGAGAAGTCATAGGCGCGGCTGACAGCTGCATAGAGCGCCGAGCGGCTGCGGTCTTCGGTTTTGTCGGCATTGCGAGCCAATTCGCGCGCGGACGCAAGGCAATCATACAGACCCGCATCCTCCGCCAGATCGTCGATCATCAGCAGGTCGGGCTCGCCTTGGGGTGCGGTTGCGGCTGCGGCGTAACCGCCATCAAAGCCAGTATCCAAGGGTTCGCCAAAAGATTCGCCAACGGTTTCGCTATAGGTTTCCAGGGCATAGGGCTCCAGCGCGAATTCCGACGGGTCGATCGCCTTCTTGACCGGAGGTTCGACACAATCCGCCAGACTGGCGAAGTTGTAAGCGGGGTTTTCGGCCTCGCCTTCGTCCTCGTCATATTCCTCGTCGTCATCATCCAGCGCATATTGGCCGAAATCAGGCAGTGGCAGACCATCGCCGGTTGCGTTATCAGCCGGTATGCCGTCTAGCGGGGCGACATTGGCGAAATCGTCGCCCAGTTCAGCGCCAAATTCACCGCCGAATTCGGCGCTGTAATCGCCAGCAAGCGCGGCCGTGTAGTCTGGCTCGGCTGTCACAGTACTGTCCTCATGCGACGGAGAATCGGCCCACTCGGTGACCGGCTCGACTGCGCGCAGCGGCGCTTCCTCTTCCACTTCAAGTTCGGCCCCAAGCTCCAGCGCCTGATCGATTTCGAGCAGCAGTTCATCGGCGGTCAGCTGGTCGGCCATCTCTTTCCAGTTGATCACGCCATAGATGAAATCGATCGTTTCATCGTCGCTCGAATAGGGCAGCAGGATGCCGCGATACAGGATCGCTGCGCCGCGTTGGTTGACGAATTCGGCTTCGAATCCGATCGGCGCCTGATTGGCGAGAATCTGCATGTAATGGTCGGTAATGCGGCTGAGCAGCGAGCGCGGCGGCACGTCGGCCAGCCGGGTGATGACCGTGCCATCAGCGCTGCATTCTGCGGCCAGCGTTTCGCCGAGAAAACGCACCAACGGGTTATCGATCCCAAGCGAGAAATCGAGCAGCACGCTGTACGGCCCGAAATCGGGCAGATGCGCCGGTTCAAGGTCTTCGATATTGGGGAACATGCGTTCGCCCAGCAAGCTTGCCCAATGATTATAAGCGCGCACCTGCATCCGGCGCTCGTCCTGCCCGATGGATTCGGGTGGAAGATCGCGGCGGCTGGCCGGGGCAGCACTTTCCTCTTCGGATGCGTCCCAGCCCCGATCGCCGGAATCGCCGGAATCGAAGGTGCCGCGCAGAGTGTCCATGGCTGTCATCCGTCCCTTTTGGTGAATCTTTACCCGACCGTTCTGGCGCGGCGTGGTAAACATCACGTTAAACGTGGGACGTTTGATATGGCAGACCACCCGCCCCGCCTCCCCGCCGCTGTAGGTGGCGGGGAGGCGGGGCGGGTGGTCTGCAACTAGAGAAAATACCGCATCTTGATGGTCACGCGGCTCAGGCTTTCGGTGATCTTGAACACCGCGTCGCGGAATTTGGGCGGAGCCATGTTCACCGGGGCATCGCGTGAAAAGCCGTACCCTTCCTTGGGCGCCATGCCGAGCGCGCGGTCGGCTTTGCCGTTGTCGTTTTCGTCATGCAGCAGCGCGATCGCATAATCGCCCGGTTTGACGTCCTTGAAGCGGATTTCGACCGTCTTGCCTGCGGGCACCACAGTGCGGTGGGCGTTCGGATCCTTGACGCACTTGGGAAACACGTCAGACCGTGTGGTCATGCAGGCGCGCACCACGCCTTTGGTTGAGCGCAGGTCAGTGACGGTGATCACCACATCGCCCGCCAAGGCCGGGGCAGCGGGCAGTGCTGCGGCGAGCGCGACCATTGCCAGCGCGGGCGCTTTCACGAAACGGTGCGTGCGGGCGCGTGCCCGGCCTCTGCCACGATCCTCCGCGACAGGCCCTTGTCCGTGTCGCACAGCCTGTCCCAGACGCGAAAATACAGCCCGAAATTGCATAGATATTCCTCGTGGTGCCGCTCGTGATGGCTGGCTGTTATCAGCCAATGTCCCAATGGAGAATGAACGAGCCAGCGCGGGAACATCTCCCACCCCATGTGATTGGTGACCCCCATCACCGTGGCGATGGTCAGCACCAGCCCCAGCATGGTGACGTTGATCGGTACGAAAAACAC
>JBBRFG010000173.1:0-2731 GCA_038224685.1 Sphingomonadales bacterium | reverse complement strand
GCGACATGGGTGACCCCCTCGCGCGCCAGCCCGGCCATATTGGCCAGAAAGGTAACGATATCGGGCGTCGTCAAGCCAGTCGAAACGCTGCCATCGGGCGTGGTGACGCCCAGCGTCCCGATGCTTGCCGCCCGCTCGCCTGCCATGCGCCAGATCTGGCGGGTCAGCTCGGCGCAGGATGTTTTGCCGTTGGTGCCGGTGACCGCGACGATAGTGCCCGGCACGGGACTGAAAAAGCCTGCCGCCAATTGAGCAAACGCACGGCGCGGCGCGGCATCGGCGATGTGGAGCGCGCCTGCGACCTGCGCCTCGGGCCGGGCGACAATTGCCACCGCGCCCGCTTCGACAGCGGCGGCGATGAAATCCTCGCCATTGACAGCCGCACCCTGAAACGCACCGAACACTGTGCCCGGCGCAACCTTGCGGTGATCGATAGCAAAGCCGGTGATTGGTTGATCCCGTGTTCCCACCGCAGCCAGCCCTGCTTTCTGCATCAGTTCAGCCAACCGCATCAGCGCTTATCCACCAGATAGCGCAAATCAGAGATATCGACATCGCGCTGCTCATCTGGCTGCACGCCCAACATTGGGCCGATCCGCGGCACCAACTTACCCACGACCGGCGCAGAGGTGAATGCAGCGGTGCGCTGGAAGCTACTTGCGGCGGTGGCCTTGGGTTCATCGATAACGACCACCACGACATAGCGCGGCGCATCCATCGGAAAAGCAGCAGCGAATGACGAGACAATCGTGGCTTTCTTGTAAACGCCGTTCTCGTTCTTGTCGGCGGAGCCGGTCTTGCCGCCAACCCGGTATCCTGGGGCATCGGCACTTTTGCCCGTGCCATACAACGATATCATCCGCAGCAATTGCCGCATCCGCGACGAGGTCGATTCCTTGAACACGCGCCGCCCGCGCGGGGCATTGGCAGGATCAAGCTTCATCAGCGTCGCAGGACGCCATATCCCGCCATTGACCATCGCCGCATAAGCGCTTGCCAAATGCAGCGGGGTCACGTTGAAACCGTGGCCATAACTGACCGTCATATTGGTCACACGGCTCCACTTGCCTTTGGGCCACAGCGGCATTCCGCGCGCTGGCAGCTCGATGAATGGGCGGCGGTCCATGCCCAGATCGATCATGGTGCGGCGTAGCCGTTCCGGGCCAAGCTGGTCCGCGACCCGCGCGGTAACGGTGTTGGAAGAATAGACCAGCGCTTGCGGAACATTGAGGCTCGCGCCTTTGGAATGCAAATCCGAGATTGTGCGACCGGCAATCTCAACCGGGCGTGCATTCCACGGCTTGCTCAGATCGCGCACCACGCCTGCATCAATCGCTGCGGCAATGCTCAGCGGCTTGAACGTCGAACCCAGTTCATACACCCCGTTGGTAACGCGGTTGAACACATTCTTTGCGCCGCTGGACCCTGCGGTATTCGGATCGAATTCAGGAAACGACGCCATTGCCATAACTTCGCCGGTATCCACATCCAGCACGATGCCAGCCGCGCCCAGCGCATTGGTGGCCAGCATCCCGTGCCGCAGTTCGTCCTCAAGCGCGCCCTGCACCCGCACATCAATCGACAGCGCCGCTGGCTCTGATCGCAGATCAGGATCGCTGAGGCGCTGTTCGAGCACCTGCTCCATCCCAAGCGCGCCGCCCTTACCTTCGACCACATAGCCCAGCACATGCGCTGCCAGCGTGCCTTGCGGATAATAGCGGTCCGTTTCACGCGGGATTTCCAGCGCGATTTCACCAAGCGCGAACACCCGGTTGGCCTCTTCCGGCAACAGGCGGCGGCGCAGATAGCCCGGTCGGCCCGAAGCCAAGCGGCTGGCCATGCGGGCTTCGTTGATGTCGGGGAAAATCGCCTTCAACTGGCGCGCGACCGACGCTGCGCCATTGACCAACGGTTCGCCATCATCGCCCATAGCTTTGGGATCAAACCACAACGCATAGGCCGGGAAGGCGCGCGCCAAGGGTGCGCCGTGCCGGTCGGTGATCTCCCCGCGCGAGGGCAACAGCGCATCTTGCAGGCTGGTGCGCTGCGGCACTTGCCCGGCAAACCCCAATGCTGCAATCCGTACCAGCGCGATCAACGTAATCAATGCGAACCCGGTCAGCACCCACAACACGCGCAGGCGCGCCGTCCACAACAATTGCGCGCGCAGATTGACGCTGCGGACGCGGCCAGTCGGGATCGCGGGGACTGCCGGTAGGGCAGTCATCATGTTCATTCGCCCGAACCCTTGGCGGCGACGGTCTTGGCCTGCGCCGCGCGGATCGGGGACGCTTCGATCAGAAAGTCGCCAAAGGCCTCGGTAAACACCTCGCCCGCGTCTTGTTCGCGCGCGGCGGAAGCCAATGTCACTGTTGCGCCCGACAGCGGCGAGCGCATCTGGGCCGCGGCGCCGCCTGCCCCATCGGCGCTATCGGCGCGCGCCAGCAGGATCGGTGCGGGCGCACCGGGTCCGGGCCGCTGGCCAAGGATGGCAAGCTGGCGTTCACCCACCAAAAACTGCCGCGCGCGCGGCGCAGCGTAACCGAATTCGACATTGTTCCATTGGGACAATTGGCGCTGGCTGGCGCGTGTCTGGAACTCGGTTTCGAGCAGCATCGTCTCATGTTCGAGTGCAATGACCTGCCGTTCCGCCAGCAAAACCTCGCTTTTGACGGCGTGCACTTTGAAACTCAGGATGATCACCATCGCAAAGCAGATCGCGAGCACCGCC
>JBBRFG010000172.1:0-2765 GCA_038224685.1 Sphingomonadales bacterium | reverse complement strand
CGCGGTGCTATCCGCCCGTTGCTAAGCCGATGGGCGTTAACAGGGCGATAATTGCGGATAGGGGTGGGGAAAACCCGTGCGGGCGGCGGGACTCGAACCCGCACGAGCAAAGCTCAGGGGATTTTAAGTCCCCGGCGTCTACCATTCCGCCACGCCCGCATGGGATAGGCCTTGGCACATTTGCCCCGCCCAACGCCAGAGCCCAAAACCAATGCACAAAACCGATGCACAAAACCAATGCCTAAAACCAATGCTCAGGGCCAATTTCCAAGGCCAATGGCGCTCCCCGGCCCGCCAGAGCTTGCCAGCGGTCTAGTGACCGCCCATCTCAACGCAAACCGGCAGACAACAGCAAAGGGCCGATATGGCAGGCGATTCCGTAAGCGGCGCGCATTCGGTAGTCGCCACCATTCAACCCGCGATCACGCTGCTGGGCCTTGGCATCGGCGCGGCACTGGCGTCGCGGGCTTTGAGGCTCAATCCGATTGTCGGCTATCTCGGACTGGGACTGGGGCTGGCGAGCCTGGGCATCGCCAATGATTTCAGCGGGCCAGTGGTCGCCGCGATGGCCGAAGCGGGCGTGATGTTCCTGTTGTTCAACCTTGGCCTGCACTTTTCGCTCGGGCGAATCCGGGCAGAAGCGGCCAATATTTTTGGCTTTGGCGCGTTGCAGATGCTGGTCGCGGGCGGTGCGTTCACCGGGATGCTCGCAGCATTCGGCCTGCCGATTACCTTTGCGGTGATTGCCGGGTTCGGGCTGGGCCTGTCATCCACCGCCGTAGTGATCGGGCTGGTGCGCGAACGGGGGCAGGAAGATTGCCCGGTCGGCCGCGCGGCGCAATCGATCCTGATCTTTCAAGACATTGCTGCAATCCTGCTGCTGGTGGCGGCAGGCGGGCTGGCGAGCGGCGGGGCGTTGCTACCGCAGTTGGGGGTGGCCGGGGCCAAGGCGCTCGCCGCCTTCGCGATCGCGGTGCTGTTTGCCCGCTACCTGACCGAACCGTTATTCCGCCTGATCGCGCGCGCGGGCACCACCGAAGTCTACACCGCGACCGCGCTGTTTATCGCGCTGGCAGCGGGCTGGGCCACCGGCATGGCGGGGCTATCGCTGACGCTGGGTGCATTTTTGGGCGGGATGGCGGTGGCCGACTCGCGTTATCGCATCCTGGTGCAGACCGAGATTGATGCATTTCGCGGGCTGTTCCTGAGCTTTTTCTTCATCTCGGTCGGATTGTCGATCAATCCGGCCCTGCTGGTGCGCGATTGGCCGCTGGTGCTGGGCGTGACCGCCGGACTGATCGCGCTGAAATGCGCTGCCAACGTGGCAGCGGGATTGCTCAACCGGTGGTCGGCGCCGGGATCAATCCAGCTCGGGTTTCTGCTGGGACAGGGCAGCGAATTTACGCTGGTGCTGCTGGCACTGCCTGCGGTTGCCGGGCTGGCGGAGGAACGGCTGGTATCAGCGCTGGTGACGGCGATTGCGATCAGCCTGGCGGTCACTCCGCTGGTGTCGAATATCGGGCGCAAGCTGGCCGGAAGGCTGCGCGCCGGCCCGCCCGATGCCAAGCTGGCGGGTGACGATGCCCCGGTGCTGATCATCGGCATGACCCCGGCGGGCCGCGCAGTGGCTGATGCGCTTGCGTATAATGCTGTCGGCTATCTCGCGCTGGAACCCGACCATGACCGGTTCCAGCTGGCGCTGGCCGACGGGTATCACGTCCACCGCGCCAACCCGGCTGATCCGCGCAGCTGGGATCCGATCGGGATCGGGCGGCGCGAGGTGCTGGTGGTGGCGACCGGTCAGGTCGAAGCCTCGCGTGAACTCACCCCGCTGGTACAGGAACGCATGCCCGATGTGACACGAGTGATCGCTGTCCCCGGCGCAGATGCGGTCGAGGAGTTTGGCGCGCTTGGCATGGTGCCGGTCGACATGAGCCTGAGTGGCGGGGGCGAGCGGCTGATCGAACTGGTGTTCGCCGCGCTCGATCACGAACGCAAGATGCCGCACCTCGACCGCGCAGCGTAACGGGCTTGCGCACCGCCTTGCCCCCATCCCTTTCAGGACTAAGGGACGCGGCGCACGCGCGCACAACCCGATGGCAAAGACGATCAGGCGCGCCCGCAGGCGCTGCCTTAATCGTTCAACCGTTCGCGGATTTCTTTGCCGGCCTTGAAATAGGGAACGCGCTTGGAGGGCACGTCCACCTTTTCGCCGGTGCGCGGATTGCGCCCACTGCGGGCATCGCGGTCACGCGTGGAAAACGCGCCAAAGCCGCGCAATTCCACCCGGCCACCTTCGGCCAGACGCTGGGCGATTTCATCAAAAAAGATATCAACGACCTGCTCGATCTCATCAGCGCGCAGCTCGGGATTGTCTTTGTGCAGTTCCTGCAACAACTCGGATCTGATCATGGCGATCTCCCGGTGCCCATGGACGGTCAGGCCGCCATATCACACCGCTATGCGGGTTACCCCGTCGTTTCCTCAACTCGTCTCCGACCCGTGAGACGCCCCCCTTTAGTCCCAGCGCGTGGCAGGATGCAATCCCGTCATTCACCGACATGAATATACTGTCATAAATTGGGAAAATGCGCAACCTGCATCAGTGTCAGTAACGCTAGAAATTACGGCGTCAGGGCAAGGTCCGCAGGGCTGAGGCCGAGCCGCGCCATGCGCGCCCGGATTTCGGGCCATTCATCGCGCAGGAATACCTCCCGCTCGGCGCTGCGCAGCCGGTCGGCCGCGCCGCGCACGACATACATGCC
>JBBRFG010000171.1:0-2809 GCA_038224685.1 Sphingomonadales bacterium | reverse complement strand
GCGCTTGATGCCCTGCACGGGCCAGAGCAGCAACGCCTGTTCTAAGCGTGCCAGTTGCATCGCGCGCGGTTTGGTGGGATTTAGAGCACAATGTTTGAACCGCTGATCAGCTATCTGGACTCTGTTCGCGCGCGCGATCCCGCGCCGCGTTCGCGCTGGGAAATCCTGCTTTATCCCGGGGTTCTCGCGATTGGCATGCACCGGATTGCGCATTGGCTGTTTGAAGCCAAGCTGTATTTCCTCGCCCGCTTCGTGAACCATTTTTCGCGGGTACTGACCGCGATCGATATCCATCCCGGCGCGCGGATCGGCAAGAATTTCTTCATCGACCACGGCTTTACCGTGATTGGTGAGACAGCAGAGATTGGCGACAATGTCACGATCTACCAATGCGTGACGCTGGGCGGTAGCAACCCCACCAACGGCAAGGGCGGCAAACGCCACCCGACCTTGCGCGACAATGTCATCATCGGATCGGGCGCGCAGATCATCGGCCCGATTGTGGTGGGCGAACGTGCGCGAGTGGGCGCGAACGCGGTGGTGACCGACGATGTGCCCGCCGGCGCGACCATGATCGGGCTCAAGGCGCGATCAACGCTGGTGCCGGCTGAAGAATGGATCAAGGAATTCATCCCCTACGGCACCCCATGCGATGATCCCCCTTGCGACGATGAAGGCCGACCGCGCCGCGATTGCGTGGAAAAGCTTGAAGCGGACATCGCAACCCTGCGCGATGAGATGGCGGTGATGAAGGCGATGCTGGCGGAACAGACCACACCGATTGCGGCGGAATTGCCGCTCAAAAGCGGGACAGCTGATTGAAGCCGGGCGCGCAGGTTCCCGGTATGGCCGGGCAGGTGGTTGCCTTTCCGCAGCGGGGCGCAGAGCAGGTCGGGTTCGAACGCGCCGAATTGCAGCGCATCCTTGATCTGTATGGACGGATGGTCGCCGCTGGGGAATGGCGCGATTACGCGATGGATTTTGACCGCCACGTCGCGACCTTCGCCGCGTTTCGCCGCACCGCCGAACGCCCGCAGGCACGGGTGGAAAAACGCCCGGCGTTGCGATCAAAGCAAGGCATGTGGACGTTGTTCGGCGAACATGGGCAGGTGCTCAAACGCGGGCACGATCTGGCGAACGTGCTAGCGCCGATGGAGCGACGGCTGCTGAAGGCGGTGGATTAGGCGGCAAAAAACCGTTTCAGCGCCGGCGATACAAGAATGCCATGGTGATGATCGAGGGCATAATCAGGCCCTTGAGATAGGAAAGCGGATGGCGACCGATCGTGAAGTCTGCCTCCACCATGCCGAAATGAGCCCAATAGTGGGTCACGATCAAGCTGCCGATGCTGAACCACATAGTCCAAAGCGCAAAGCGTTTCCCCAGAACCACTAGGGTGAGGCTAACAATGATTCCCACGCGCAGGACTGCCTGCACGCAATTATAGAGCGAGTCGCTAGTCTGATCATGCCAACGCACGAAATCGGACAACATCGTGACGTGGTAAAAGATAAACAGGCTTGCCAGCGCAATGATGATCAAGCGCTGGACCAAATGTGGTGGGTTTGTGGGCAGGGCGGTAGGAGTGTTCATTAGCCAAGCCTCCCGCCGCATCGCCTGATGATCGGAGAGCTACATTTAGTGTATTGCTGTGTCAATACACTAAATGACGTGGCCAGTGGGCGGTCCAAAAAAGGGGCTCCACCGCATTGCTGCGAGGGAGCCCCTGTCTGCAATCGTTGTGATCAATTACCCCCGCGCGCTGCCGGGGCCGGTGCCGGTGACCTTCTGCATCGCCTTCAGGATATTGCCCGATTGCTCGCTGCCCGATTGCGGGGCGGTGAGGTTGGTGAAGGCGTTGATCTCTTCCCAATGCGCGGCAAACCCTTCGACCGTGCGCTCTTCATCGGGCAGCCACACGGCGTCGTTCATCACCACCCACGATGAATGGAACCCGCCAGCGCCTGCGCCAACGATGGCGTTGGTGGGGCTGTCTTCGCTGACGAGGAACAGCGCGGCAGGCACCACGTTTTCGGGCGCGAACAGCTTGAACGCTTCTTCGGGGAACAGGTCTTCGGTCATGCGGGTGCCCGCGACCGGCGACAGCGAGTTCACGCGGATGTTGTACTTTGCGCCTTCAAGCTGCAGCGTCTTGGTCAGGCCAGCAAGGCCGAGCTTGGCCGCGCCGTAATTGGCCTGGCCGAAATTGCCGAACAGCCCGGTCGAGGACGCGGTCATCAGGATGCGACCATAGCCCTGTTCGCGGAAAGTTTCCCAGCATGCCTTGGTCGCAAAGGCGCTGCCGGTAAGGTGCACCTTGACCACGAATTCAAAGTCGGTGGGCTCCATTTTGATGAAGGTCGTGTCGCGCAGCACGCCCGCGGTGTGGATCAGCACGTGGACGCCGCCCCACTTTAGCTTGGCATCGGCGACCATCTTGTCCATCTGCTCGAATTCGGTGACCGACCCGCCGTTGGCGATCGCTTCGCCGCCCATTGCTTCGATTTCGGCGACGACCTGTGCTGCGGCATCAGAGGTTCCGGTGCCATCGCGCGATCCGCCAAGGTCGTTGACCACGACCTTCGCGCCGCGACGTGCGAGCTCGAGCGCGTAGGCCTTGCCCAAACCGCCGCCTGCACCGGTGACGATGGCAACCTTGTCCTTAAAGTTGATGGTCATGCGTGTTCTCCTGTCGTTGGTCTGTCTGGCTTCTGGGCGGCGCGGTTTACGCCTGCGTAAAGCTGTATTGCGGGCGCTGCGTGGCACTTTCACGCGTGGCTTGCAACTGCGGAACTGCCGCAGGGCTGTG
>JBBRFG010000170.1:0-2870 GCA_038224685.1 Sphingomonadales bacterium | reverse complement strand
CATGTCGAGATCACCTGCGATCTCGGAAACGCCACGCAGGTCGAGGAGCTGGTGCCTGCGATGCTGGATACGCTCGGCACGATGGACATCATGGTCAACAATGCCGGGATCACGCGTGATAACCTCGGGATGCGGATGAAGGATGATGAATGGGATCAGGTGATCCGCATCAATCTTGAAGCCGCGTTCCGCCTGATGCGGGCGGCTGCCAAGCCGATGATGAAGGCGCGGTTCGGGCGGATCATCAACATCACCAGCGTTGTCGGTGCGACCGGCAATCCCGGCCAAATGAATTACTGCGCCGCCAAGGCGGGACTGACCGGCATGACCAAGGCTTTTGCGCAGGAAGTCGCCAGCCGCGGGATCACCGCCAACTGCGTCGCCCCCGGTTTCATCCGCACCGCGATGACTTCTGCGCTCGACGAAAAGCAGCAGGCCGCGATCAATGGGCGCATCCCGATGGGCCGCATGGGCGAGGGCGCTGAAATCGGCGCGGCGGTTGCCTTTCTCGCCAGTCGCGAAGCTGCCTATGTCACCGGCGCAACGCTTCACGTGAACGGCGGGATGGCGATGCTGGGCTGATGCGCAAAGGCTGTTCGTGCGCCTTATCCCCAGCGGAGTCTCCCCTCGCAAAGCCACCCGCTTGCCCGTATGATCTGCCGCGCTAAGGTTTTCCGATAGATTCCGGCGCTTGGGGGGCGATTCCTCGCAACTCAGCTCCACCAACAGGAACGATAGGCGAAAGCGATGAAGGCCACGATCGAACGCGCCACCCTGCTGCGGTGCCTTTCCCACGTGCAGTCGGTGGTTGAACGCCGCAACACGATTCCGATCCTGTCGAACGTGCTGATCGAAGCCAGCGATGGCGGCAGGGTCAGGGTGATGGCGACCGACCTTGATCTGCAAGTGGTTGAGTCGATGGCGGCATCTTCGGTCGAACAGTCGGGCGCGATCACCGTTTCGGCGCACTTGCTGTTCGATATCGCGCGTAAACTGCCCGAAGGCAGCCAGGTTAGCCTCACCACCAGTGAAAATCGGTTGGAGGTCAAGGCCGGACGATCAAACTTCAAGCTGCCGACGCTCCCGCGTGATGACTTCCCGGTAATCGTCGAAGGCGACCTGCCCACCAGTTTCGAACTGCCTGCACGGATGCTGGCCGAACTGATCGACCGCACCCGATTTGCGATCTCCACCGAAGAGACGCGGTATTACCTCAACGGCATCTTTTTCCATGTGACCGATGAGGATGAGCCGCTGCTGAAGGCGGCGGCGACTGATGGCCACCGCCTTGCCCGCTTTACCCTGCCGCGACCCGAAGGCGCTGCCGGGATGCCGGATGTGATCGTGCCGCGCAAAGCTGTGGGTGAGCTGCGCAAGCTGCTCGAAGAAGCGTTGGACAGCAACGTCCTGATTGACCTTTCGGCGAGCAAGATCCGCTTCACATTCGGCGGTGAAGGCGGCGTGGTGCTGACCAGCAAGCTGATCGATGGGACCTTCCCCGATTACAGCCGCGTGATCCCGACCGGAAATGACAAGTTGCTGAAGGTCGATCCAAAGTTGTTCTTTTCGGGCGTCGACCGTGTGGCGACCATCGCCACCGAGAAAACCCGTGCGGTCAAAATCGGCCTCGATCAGGACCGCGTGACGCTCTCGGTTACCTCACCAGACAACGGGACGGCGGCCGAAGAACTTGCGGCGGATTACAAATCTGAAGCAATGGAGATTGGCTTTAACGCCAACTATCTCAAGGACATCCTCGGCCAGATAGATTCCGATACGGTTGAACTGCATCTAGCTGATGCGGGCGCACCGACTTTGATCCGCGAGAATGAAGGTAGCCGCGCGCTGTATGTGCTGATGCCGATGCGGGTGTGATGGGCGCGATTGAGACGATGTCCGTAACTCAGGTTCATGTGCGCAAGACCGCATTGAGTGACGCCGCGTTGGTCGAGGTGTCGCTCAGCCCGCTCGCCGCCGGCTCGGTTCGGCTCGCCATCGACAGTTTTTCGGTCACCGCCAACAACATCACTTACGCGGTGGTGGGCGATGGGTTCAAATATTGGGATTTCTTCCCCGCACCCGGAGGAATGGGCATCGTGCCGATGTGGGGCCATGCGCGGGTGATCGAGAGCAATTGCCCTGATATCGCAGTGGGTGAGCGGGTCTATGGCTATCTGCCAATGGCGACGCATCTGGATGTGGTACCGGGCAAGATCCATACGGGCGGCTTTACCGACTTGACCGATTACCGTCAGCCGATGAGCCCGGTCTACAATGGCTACACGCGGCTCGCAGGTGACCCTGAACATGATCCCGCACGCGAGGCTGAGCGGATGATCTTTGGCCCGCTGTTCAAGACCGGGTTCGTGATCGATCACTTCATGCGCAGTCAGGATTGGTTTGGTGCGACGCAAGTCATCCTGACAAGTGCCTCGTCCAAAACCGCGATGGGGCTCGCCAGCGTGGCGCGGCAGAATTCGCCGGGGATCAGGCGGATTGGCCTGACATCGGCGGGCAATGTCGGTTTCGTCACAGGCACCGGACTGTATGACGCGGTTTACGCCTACGACGAACTTGGCGCTGTGCCGGTCGAACCCAGTGTTAGCGTGGATTTCGCCGGCAATGCCAAACTGCTCGCCGGGGTGCATCACCACTTTGCGGACAGCCTCAAGTATTCCTGCCTCGTTGGCGCGACCCATATCGAGGAGCGCGGCGTTGGGTTTGGCGGATCAGGCGGTCTGCCCGGCCCGAAACCGACGCTGTTCTTCGCGCCTGATCACTTCGTATCGTTTTTCAAGCAGCACGGCGCGGTCGAAGGTGGCAAGATGGCCGCTGCTGCCTGGCACGGCTTTCTTGAGGCAGCCGGTTCT
>JBBRFG010000169.1:0-2909 GCA_038224685.1 Sphingomonadales bacterium | reverse complement strand
GCACTTCGGGCTGCGCGCACAGCAGCGTCGCGATTTCTTCGGTAGCGGCGGCGGGGAGCGATATCTCAAACCCGTCCTCGCCGGTATAGCCCGAGCGGCTGATCCAGACATCGGCCCCGCCAAGTTTGAATGCCGCCCCTTTCATAAACGTCAGCGCAGAAAGCGGCGTGTCGCCAGCCACCAACCGGTCGAGCGCTGCGAACGCGTGGGGCCCTTGCAAGGCCAGCAACGCGGTATCGTCCATATGGCTGATCGTCACGTCGTCTGGCAAATGCTCACGCAGATGGGCGATATCATCCCACTTGGTCGCGCCATTGACCACGAGATAGAACCCCGTGCGCCAGCGGGTGACCATCAGATCGTCGAGCACGCCGCCGCTCTCATCAAGCAGCAATGAATAGCGCGGATTGCCGTATTTCAAAGTCGAAAGGTCAATCGGCAGCACAGCTTCGAGCGCAGCTTCGGCCCCATAGCCGCTGATGAACAACTGGCCCATGTGGCTGACATCAAACAGCCCCGCGTTTTCGCGAGTCCAGTTGTGTTCTGCAACAATGCCGCCCGAAGGCCCGGCATATTGGATCGGCATGTCATAGCCTGCAAACGGCACCATCCGCGCGCCTTGTGCACGGTGCCACGCATCGAGCGGCAGGGCATCAAGCGGCAGGTCTTCGACATCGTCTTCGGTGTCGTGGCCAGTGTCGTGATCGGTCACTTGAGTTTATCCCCGCAGCGCAAAAGCAGTGCACCGACGCCCGGTATAGGCATCGCTGCGATCCTGCCCCCTCTGTCGGGTGACCTGAGAGACTGACCCCGCGCCGCAAAGCCTTGCGCACGGGGCTTACCCCTTCGGTGGCCCTGCCCCATCAGGAACAGTGCGCTTTCCAGAGTGTCACGCAGCCGAGCGGTCCGTTGGCCTGAGAGTTTCCGGGGCGGTTGCTCCTTCGGCGCCTTTGCGCACACCGTGCACATCGGGCTCTCCCGCTCGCCTACCCGCACAGAATTACTTCTGTTCGGAAGACACGTTGGCAATGCGCGATTTGCTGCACCGCGTCAATCGGGCGAATGCGCAAGGCGCAGGTTAAACCACGGCAAATATGCCTATTGCTCGCTGTCATCCAGCAACCGCGTCACCCGCGCCATCAGCGCCTTTTCGTGTTCCGTAAAGCCGCCTGTATCCTCGCCGCCTCGCGGAGGCGGGACTTGGGTGGTGAAATAGGCAAAGCCCATCGTGGCATTGTCGCCAATCCACAGGCCGGATTGCAACCCATAAGCCTCGCCCGAATGCCCGATGCGAAACGCGCCATCCCCAAACAACGCATCTTCGCAGCCAGTTTCTGGCAGATCGATGACCTGCAAGTGCAAGGCATAGTAGCAGAAAAATGCCTCCCCCTGATTCTCGCTGGCGAGAAGCGAAGCGTTGATAACTTCCAGCGCTTTGGGCGATACCAGACGTTCATCCTGCGTCCGAACAGCTTGACCGATCTTTGCCAGATCGATCATCCCGATCCGCACCCCGCCCTGCGGCGAGAAGATTGAGGCATTGGTGCCGGGGATATAGGCGTCAATATCGCAAGGCGTCCCCTCTGCCACCGGGATCGTGCAATTGGGCGGTAAGTCTGCGGGCGCATCGCGCGCGGCTTCGCCCGTATGGCGGTACAGCGTGACCACCCGTTCGGCCATGTCGGGCGCGCATCCGACCCAGTTGAGGCAGGCCTTGATCCCCAACGGCGCGAACACCAGCCGTTCGACCAGCCGGTCATACCGCTCGCCGCTCGCCGCTTCGAGCGCGGTTGCGACAATCGGCGATCCAATATTGGCGTATTCAAATGCTGCCTCGCCCGGTGCGCCGGTATCACGCCATGCAGCGGGGTCGGCCAGCTTGGCCTCCAAACTCTCGCCAAGCGGGATGATGTAACCCGCCGCATCCGACAGCCCGGCGCGGTGCGACATCATATGCGTCAGCGTGACCGGCGCATTGGGGTGATAGGGCGAGCGCAGGCTCCAGCCGAGGTAATCGGAAACGTCGCGGTCGAGATCGACCTTGCTCTCGTCCATCAGCCGCAGCGCGGTGAGCGCCATGATCAGTTTGGAGATGCTTGCGATCCGCACCGGATCATTGGCTTCAACTGCGCGGCCCGTGTCCTTGTTCGCCAACCCTTCGACGATCAGCGGGCGGATACTGGTCCGGTCAAACGCCACTACCACCGTGGCAGGGGGCGCGGCGGCGGCGGGCGCGAACGGGGCGAGCAGCGCAAGCACTGCGATCAGATACCGGATCATGCGGCGCATCATTGCCCGCAATCCCCGCGCGATCAATCAAGATTTGGCCGCAGCCAGCGTTCAGCCGTCGCCAGATCAACCTCGCGGCGGCGGGCGTAGTCATCCACCTGATCGGGGCCGACCCGCGCGACGCCAAAATATTCGGCTTGCGGGTGGCCGAAATAGAACCCGCTGACCGCCGATGTCGGCCACATCGCAAAGCTTTCGGTCAGCGTCAGGCCAGTGTTTGCGGGCGCATCAAGCAGATCGAACAGGATCGGCTTAACGCTGTGATCGGGGCAAGCAGGATAACCCGGTGCCGGGCGGATGCCGCGATATTGCTCCTTGACCAGCGCCTCAGAGGTAAACTGTTCGTCCGGCGCATAAGCCCACAAGGTGGTGCGCACATGCTGGTGCAACGCTTCGGCAAAAGCCTCGGCAAAACGATCCGCCAGCGCTTTGAGCAGAATGTCGGAATAATCGTCCTTCTCGTCCTGAAACCGCGCGCTGTGGGAATCAATCCCGTGGATGCCGACAGCAAAGCCGCCGATCCAATCGCCATCGGGATCGATGAAATCAGCGAGACACATGTTGGCGCGGTCACGGCTTTTCTTCACCTGCTGGCGCAGCATGGGCAGGCGCGCGCCATT
>JBBRFG010000168.1:0-2948 GCA_038224685.1 Sphingomonadales bacterium | reverse complement strand
CTGTCGGTCGCCTATGTCGATACCGACATTTCGGAATCCGAAGCAGCCCTGCTCCGCCCGAATTTCGCGACGCTGGCCGGCGATTCGATTTCAGACGCGACCGTGGTGTTCTCGGTCACCGCTTCGTTCTAATCGCAGACTGACTGCAAAATCGAAGGGGCACCCTGCTGTAGTGGCGGGGTGCCCCTTTGCTTTTCGCGTCGGTTGGCCTTAGGTTTCTCGCCGCAACTGATAACAAGTGGGCGGGAGAGCGGACATGATGCGCAAGACTATTTGGGCGGCAGTGTGCGCTGCACTGATCGTAGCACCGGCGGCCGCAGGTGTAGCGCGCGGCCGTTTTAAAGCCAGCATCACCCGCACGACATTCGGTATCCCGCATATCAAGGCGGATACGTGGCAAGGCGTCGGCTACGGGGTCGCCTACGCCTATGCTCAGGATAACCTGTGTCTGCTGGCCGAAGAATTCGCCACTGTGGCGGGTGAACGGTCGCGCCATTTCGGGCCTGAAGCCAAGGCGGTGCTGGGGTTTCAAGAAGTCGACAACCTGACGTCCGACATGTTCTTCCGCGCTGTGGTTGACCTGCCGTCCTTGCGCGAGGGGATCAAGTCGCAGCCCAGCGACGTGCAGTTGCTCGCCGAAGGCTACGTCGCCGGTTATAATCGCTATCTCAAGGATGCGGGCGCGCAGGTGGGCTTGGGCGGCATCCCGGCAGAATGCCGGGGTAAGGCGTGGGTCCGCCCGATCAGCCTTGATGACATGCTGCGGCTCACCGAAAAGCAGATGTTGCTGGCAAGTTCGCTGGCGCTGGCATCCGGGATCGCTGCTGCTGCGCCGCCGGGTGCTTCGGCGCCCAAAGTGGCGACAGCGGCCTCAGGCAGCCTCCCCCGCCCCGGTGAGCTTGGTCTAGGAAGCAATGGCTGGGCGTTTGGCGGGGATGCCACCGCTGACGGGCGCGGGTTGCTGATTGGCAATCCGCATTTTCCGTGGAACGGGCCAAGCCGGTTCTGGCAAATGCATGTCACCGGCCCCGGCGGCTATGATGTGATGGGAGTGGGCATTGCCGGGGCGCCGATCCCGACGCTGGGCTTTAACCGCGATGTCGCTTGGACTCACACCGTCACCGCCGCGCGCCATTTTACGCTGTATCAACTCGCGCTCGATCCTGCCGACCCAACCCGGTATATGGTCGATGGGGTGAGCACGGCGATGACCCCGATCACAGTCAGTGTGCCGATGCCCGATGGCACGCCGGATGCTGTTCGCACGCTTTATTCCAGCCGCCACGGCCCGGTGTTCGTTGCCCCCCAATCGGGCATGACGTGGAGCGTGACCACCGCGTTTGCAATGCGCGATGCCAACCGCGGCAACGCCCGGGCGATCGAAGCTTGGCTTGGAATTGGCCGAGCGAAAAATGTCTCCGAGATCAAAGCTGTGGTAAGCGGCACGCTCGGCATTCCGTGGGTCAACACGATCGCAGCCGACCGCAATGGCGATGCGCTGCTGGCGGATGTTACCGCTGTGCCGAATGTTTCGGCGGACAAGATTGCGGCCTGTTCAACCCCGCTTTCGGGGCTGTTTGCATCGCTGGCCACCCTGCTTGATGGGGCGCGGACGGCCTGCGACTGGGACGTCACCGCTGGCACTCCGGTTGCAGGCCTGATGCCCGCCACCGATCAGGCCGCGACCACCGTGCGCGACTACCTGACCAACTCCAACGATTCGTACTGGATCGCCAATCCGCGTTTGCCGCAGCCCGCGCGGTCGCCAATTCTTGGGGACCATGCGCGCGAATTGACGCTGCGTACGCGATCAAATTTCACCGAGACCGAGGCGTTGCTGGCGGGCGGAAAGGTTGATCCTGCACGTGCCAAGGCGCTGGCCTTCGCCAACAAAAGCCTTGCCGCTGACATGGTGGCAGCGCCGCTGCTGGCGCTATGCCGGGATAAGCTGGAAGCCGGTGAAGGCGCGGCGCGCGGCTGCACCGCGCTGGCAGGCTGGGATCGCCGGTTTGACACGACAAGCCGGGGCGCAGCGTTGTTCCGGGCGTTCTGGGCCAAGGCTTCGCGCATCCCGGGGCTGTGGGCGGCGGGATTCGATGCCGCCGATCCGGTCAACACCCCGCGCGATCTGGCAACCGAGGCAGCAGACGACAAGCTATTGAAAGCGCTCAGCGATGCCGTTGCTGAACTCGACGCGGCGGACATCCCCCTTGATGCGCCCTGGGGCGACGTGCAGCGGGTAATGGTGGGCGAAGAACGCATCGCCATCCACGGCGGGCCGGGCACCGCAGGGGTGCTCAACTATCAGGATTCGCGCCCAGTTCCTGGCAGCGGGTTGGTGCCGGTGCATGGGACAAGCTACATCCAAATCGCCCGGTTTGACGAAGCTGGCCCCGTGGTCGACGCGATCCTCAGCTACAGCCAATCAGCCAACCCAGCCTCGCCGCACTTCGCCGACCAGACCCGCGCCTATTCCGCCAAGGCGTGGCACCGCCTGCCGTTCCACGCCGACGAAATTGCCGCGCAGCGCATCGGCAAGACCAAGCGGATCAAGGAGTGACGGGCTAAGGCATCGGCGATGGCCTGGAGCGGTTGAAGGGATTATAATAAACATCTAGAAATAAACAACATTTTATGCTATACCTGTCCACACAGGCGTGGAATACCAAGGTCTTATACCAAATCCCGATGAGGCTGACTCATGGGGGATTCCTAAGGCGCTGATTTTCTGATTCACCGGAGCAAGCACGAGGAGGCTTGCGACGGGGACGGCGATTGGTGTTCGATCAGATTTCACTTCGAGGGATTTGAGCCGATTTTCCCGACGATGTGACGATCCGGATCAGGTACGGCGGTTATTGGCGTTGGGCTTGATCCTGGACGGCAGCAGCCGGAGCGAAGCAGCCAAAGCGGCTGGCGTGACGCTGCGGGTTGTGCGGGATTGGGTG
>JBBRFG010000167.1:0-3105 GCA_038224685.1 Sphingomonadales bacterium | reverse complement strand
GCGCGTGTTTGTGATGGGTGAAGAGGTCGCCGAATATCAGGGCGCCTACAAGGTCACGCAAGGCCTACTGGCCGAATTTGGCCCCAAGCGGGTGATTGATACGCCGATTACCGAATATGGCTTTGCCGGGATTGGCACCGGCGCGGCAATGGGCGGATTGCGTCCGATTGTTGAATTCATGACTTTTAACTTCGCGATGCAGGCGATTGACCACATCATCAATTCGGCGGCGAAAACCAATTATATGTCCGGAGGGCAGATGCGCTGTCCGATTGTGTTTCGCGGCCCGAACGGCGCAGCGACCCGCGTTGGTGCGCAGCACAGCCAGAATTACGGCCCGTGGTATGCCAGCGTCCCCGGCCTGATCGTGATTGCGCCCTATGATGCCGCCGATGCCAAAGGGCTGTTGAAAGCTGCGATCCGGTGCGAAGACCCGGTTGTGTTTTTGGAAAACGAGCTGGTCTATGGCCGCAGCTTCGACGTGCCGGACGGGGATGATCATGTCGTCCCGATTGGTAAGGCGCGGATCGTGCGCGAAGGCAGCGATGTCACCATCGTCACCTATTCGATTGGCGTCGGCCTCGCGCTGGCAGCGGCGGCGACGCTGGCGGATGAAGGGATCGATGCGGAGGTGATCGACCTGCGGACGCTGCGCCCGCTTGACACCCAGGCGGTGCTGACCAGTCTGGCCAAAACCAACCGTTTGATCGTGGCCGAAGAAGGCTGGCCAACCTGTTCAATCGCTAGCGAGATTATCGCGATCTGCATGGAGCAGGGGTTCGACCATCTTGACGCGCCGGTGCTGCGGGTGTGCAACGAAGACGTGCCGTTGCCCTACGCCGCCAAGCTGGAAAAGCTGGCCTTGATCGATGCCGCGCGGATTGCCGAAGCTGCGCGCAAGGTCTGCTACAAGTAACTGCGCGGGGCGTATCTGGGGGTGCGCGGCTGCAATCGGTTACGGGCGGTCCGCTGAAAATCTGCTGCAACTGGCCTGCGGCCCATCTGGGAAAAGCTGGCTCAGGTCGCGCGCGTCGCGGACGTTGAATGCAGCGGTGTAGGTGATCTCGTTGCCGTTAAACAGTTCAAACGGTGTGAGCGAATCGTAATCATACGATACCTCGACAAACATCACCGCCGTGCCCGCGGCTGCGGTAATTTCGCGGCCCGCCACGCCCATGCCGGGAAAGCCTGTGCCGCTTGCGCCGTCGCCTTGTCGACCAAAGCTGGAATTGTGCACCTTCATGCCGCGGCACCTTTGCCATGCGATCCACTGACCGCCTTCCCCATTTTGCTGAAGGCTTGAGACGATCACGCGCCCTTGTTGAAATATCCCTATATTGGCTCCGAGCTTTTCCACACCCACGAACGATTCGTTGATATCGCTATCGAACACCCGGCGTGCGTCCACCACATCGGTCTCTCCCACGCGCGATGCGCTGTCGGCCATCTGCATTGCCGCCTGGCTGACCTGCATATGGGTGACGACGAAATAGGCGGTTTCGGTGCCCAACATCCCAAGGCTTAGGATCAGCGGCGCGGTGAAAGCGAACTCGATCATGGCAACGCCTGACCGGTCCCGCATTAAGCCGCGCAGCAGCCTGCGGTACAACTTGGGTAAGGGGGGGAGGAGGGCAGCAATCTTCATCAGCAATTCCCTGTTCTGGTCGAACGGTTCTGCTCGTCAAACGGTTGGTTCCGCAGCACAGTACTTGCGCGCAGCGTCACGTTTTCTGACATCCCGGCCAGTCCAAACATCGGAAACAATCGCGGATAGGTGACGATCGCACTGTAAAGCACTGCATCGCGCGCACCGCCGATGCCTTCTTTGCCGCGGTCCCGATCCCAACGGCCATTATCGTTTTCATCAATATATGTTTCACCGGGATCGCAGCGCCGATTGGCTGTGGATGCAGGCTCGATAACTTCTTCTGGCTCGCCAATGTCCGAAAAGTCGAAGTGCGACAGACGTTCGAACTCAATTGTCGCGCTGTTCGGCACCACGTTGCGAACTTGTTCGCGCACCCGGGCATCGGTTGCTGCCTCTCGGCTGCCTGCACTTTCTAGCGTCATGTCACGCCCGGCTTTCTGGATCGCGCCATTGATCAGCGCATTGGTGTATTGGGTGTGCGCCATATCAAAAACGCCCATGACCAGAATGACCAGAACGGGCGCGACAAAGGCGAATTCCGTGAGCGTTGCGCCCCTGCGGTCGCCCAACAGGCGATGCAGCACCGGGCGGCGCGCGGTGTCGGGGTGTGAACGGCGGATCATTGGGTCAACCTTAGGGCGGCAATCGTTTGAGCGATTTCCTGGAACGCGCTAGTCAGGGCCCTCGTATCGCTAGCCTGATAAGCACGGCCCGGTGATGCACAGTCGATCAGGTTCTGCGACAATGCTGTGCCAAACGCGACCACCCAGACGGTGATGTTTTCCTGACGTGCTGCGCGGCAAGCCGCCTGGAACCGTGCCGCGTGACGAGCGGTTAGGTCAGTGGAACCATCTGCGGTAACGCGGCGCTCATAAAATTCGATGCCATAGGTATTGTACTGATTGCGGCTGGTCATAAGCACACCATCGGTCATGAACACAATATGCCGACCAATCGCATCACCATTGGGCGCGGCTTCGTTATCGGCCCGAAAGATCCCTTCCGGTGAGATAAAACGCGCACCCCAGATCATGCCAATATCGTGATAGGTGTTGCCGCTCGCGGTCAGCCCGTTGACATAGATCTGAAGTTCACCGCGGGTCATTTCGCCCAAGCGACGTGCCTGGGCTGGGCATACTTGGGTCAGATTGTTAGTGCGCGTAGCGTCGTTAACTGATTGATAGCCATTGGCGTTGGCGGTAGTGATGGTGTTGCGCGTATCATTGCGGCTGGTGTCGTAACGTCGGAATGCGGCCCCTATCAGGGACGGTTTCCATCTTTGTGCTTCATTTGCTGGAACAAGGTTGATGTCGAGATCGAAGGCATTGGCGTTGACCGGATTCCATGTCGCGGTGGCAACTGTTGACGCCTCCTCGATGCAGCCGTTCCAGCGGACCGATTGCATCGTTCCATTGACGCCGGTTGGCATATCGATGAGGTTGTCATCATACAATGTT
>JBBRFG010000166.1:0-3167 GCA_038224685.1 Sphingomonadales bacterium | reverse complement strand
CGAGCCATATCCATGCGCTTGGCATCGCCTGTCCAGCCTTCTGGCAAGAACAGTCGGAGGCCTACCATCACCGGAACCTCGCCGGACGCCAGCGTCACCGAAACGAGCGACTGGCGGCTGGCAGTTGGCAGTTGGCAGTTTTGCCCAGCGACGACGCATATTGTGGCGCCGCGCCAACCGAATGGCGCCCTTTCTTCGGCAGCGCTGTATCGTCGATGATCAGATAACCGGCCTCGTCACCCACCAGACGGTCGGCTTCCTTCAGAAGAACCGCTTCGAGCGGCGCGCTGTCCCACACCCCTTCGGCAACGAAATGATGCAATGATCATACCCAAACTCGCCATTGCGAACAGCCATCGGCTGCACGCTCTTGCGGTCATCAGGGCCGATCAAACCCGCGATATAGGCCGGGCAAACACGCAGACGCGTCTTGTGTCGCAAAGCCGTCAGAAATGGCGCAAGCCATGCTTCAAGTTCATCGCCCCACGCATCCGCCATCACCAGCCTCCATAATAGCTGGCTCCCCATCAATCAGGGTTTTCGCTCTTTGAGAAACCTGAAAATTATCCTTCCGCCAAAGTAGTGCTAGACTCCAATCTCCGTTCGTCCTGAGAAATTCAAGCACCCACCAGGCCCGGCAAATCCACCAACGCCGCGCGGCATTTGGCGTCGGCCAGTGCCGCCACCACCGAAAACGCAACGAACCCCGGTTTGCCCAGATGCGCGGCCACGGCGGCGGCTTCGGCATCGGTGATTGCGGTGTGTTCCAACGGAATACGCCGCGCATAGGCGACGCACAACCGCGTGCCATCGCCCAGCGCGCTGTCATCAATCGCCGCCGCCTCCAGCCCCAGCTCGGCAATCTGCGCCGGGGTCAGGTGGCGCAGCAACGCGGCCCGCGCATCGCCGGTCAGCAATTCGGGATCGTGGATCAGCGCATCGGTGAATGTCAGCGACGCTTTTTCGGCGGGCGTCAGCTTGTCCGAGGCCTGGTAGCCATCGGTGATGTGGTCCACCACGTCCTCGCCCAACCCCTGCGCCACCGCCGTGTCGAACCGGACATTGCGGCAGAACCCGCATTCGGTGACGCGCGCATTGCGCATCCGCGCCACTTCCTTGATCCGCGCGGCCAGCACGTTCGATCCCCAGAACCGGCCATACAGCGCAAAGAAACTCGCGGCGATTTCGGGCTGGTGCGCCAACACCGACGCGAAATGCGCCGACTCTCCGGGAATCGCTGATGATACGCGCGGGGTGGTGGACATGCTGTGTTCTCCTTGGGGAGCAGACTAACAGGCCAAACGCCTCATGCCGCCCTCGCCATTTTCACAGGGGGGCAGCGCGCTGCGGCATGGCACACTGCCGCCATGACACCGGGGAGAGGTATTATGGCCAAAGCACAACCAGGCGAAGCGCAGCGCGTCATCGCAGAATTCTGGCGCATTCAAGAAGCGGGCGATTACACCAAACTCGCCGCGCTGTTTGCCGATGACGCGGTGCTGGAAGACCCGATCTGGGGCCGGTATGCAGGGCGCGATGCAATCCTGGGCTTCAGGACCACGATGGTTGCGGAAATGGGCGCGCGCAAAGTCCATTTCACCGTCGATGAAATCTGCGGCGAGGATCACGCGGCATGGGCGCGCTGGACGATGCACATGGACGGCGCAGCCCCGCGCGGCGGCGTGGGCATCTACAAGGTCGAAGGCGGCCAGATGACCTATTGGATCCAGCGGCGGAGTAGCCCCTCCCCAAGGGAAGGCGCTAGAAGTCAAATCCGCCGATAATCGGGGTGCCCGCTTTCGCGCAGGTCGAGCATTGGCAACGGGAAATCAGCGCGCGGGCTGGCGCCATTGCTATCGGCGGGCTGGACGGGCATCTTCGCGGGCACGCCGGTTGATCTCCTTGTCGAGCAGCGCGACCTGTTCGTTCAACTGGTCGAGCTGCCCGGTCACCCCATCACCCAATTCTCTCCACCGCCGTTCGCCATTCATTCGTCAGCAAATGGCAGGCTGTTCGCTTCATACAGCACAAAATCGGGGTGGGTCAGGCTTTCAACCGTCGCCCGGTCATGCGCCCCCGCTGCGGCATAAACAGCGGCCAGCAGCTCACGCGGTGACGCCACCGGGGTTTCCGGCCACCCCTGATAGGCATTGGTGCCGGTCGCCATGTCGAATACCTCGGCAAACACCTTGCCCGGCCCGGCGGCTTCGATTTCGGCCTTCGCGGCTTCGATCTTGTCTTCCTTGCGGCTGAAGAAAGCCACGTCCGCGCCCTCGGCAGCAACCAGTTTGAGCGAGGCGAGGCCAAGGCCGTGCGCCCCGCCGTTCATAATGACTTTCTTGCCTGTGAGTCCCAGATCCATAGCGCACCTCCCCGTGGTTGCGATTATGGGCAAGGGGATAGCCGAGCTGCGGCGCGGGGCGTATCGTCAAAAGTGTTGGCGTGGGGGCAGAAACAGCGCGCCGCTGCTGGGTGGCAGCGCGATTGCGTCAACCGGTCTGGTAGCTGATCGCGCTGCGCCACCCTGCCAAACGCTTGGCCCGGCCGGCGGCATCCATCTGTGGTTCGAACACCGCACGCGGGCTGATCATTACGGCAGCGCTGGCGAAATCGGGATACAACCCGGCCCCGATTGCGGCAAGGATCGCTGCCCCGCGCGCGGTCGTCTCGACATCATCGGGCCGTTCGCAGCGCCGGTCCAGAATATCGGCGATGTCCTGCGCTAACCAGTCATTCGCGCTCATCCCGCCGTCCAGCCGCAGCAACTGCCACGGTGCATCATCGGCAGCAAAGGCCAGCGCCAGATCGGCAAACACGTGGCCAATCGATTCCAGCGCGGCGCGCACAATATGCGCGCGGGTGGCCGCAAACGACAGCCCGGTGATGCTGCCGCGCGCATCGGCCAGCCAGTACGGCGCGCCAAGCCCGGACAAGGCAGGCACCACCACCACCCCGGCGCTATCCGCGACCGACGCCGCCAAAGCCTCGCTCTCGCCAGCATTGTCGATCAGACCGAGCGAATCGCGCAGCCATTGGACCAGACTGCCCGCGACAAACACCGATCCTTCGAGCGCGAACAAGCGCTCACCGTTCACCTCGCTCAGCACCGTGCCCAGCAGACGGTGGGCTGATCGCGGCGGGCGCGTGCCCATGTTGGCAAGGATGAA
>JBBRFG010000165.1:0-3167 GCA_038224685.1 Sphingomonadales bacterium | reverse complement strand
AACTCGGCTCCCCCAAGGCTGGCAGCGTGTTGGTCGATGGATCGCAGCCCATTGTGCCCGGCGGTGCCGCCGCCCTGCTTCACCTTGATTTTGAACGGGGCAAGATCAAGCTCGTCGTGGAATACCGTCAACGCATCAGTGCCCAGCTTGTAAAACCGCAACGCTTCGCCAACACTACGCCCGCTTTCGTTCATAAATGTCGCAGGTTTCAGCAGCAGCACCTTGGACGTGCCGATCCTCCCCTCCTGCACCCACCCCTGAAACTTCGCCTGCACCGGGCCAAACCCGTGCATGTCCGCGATCACGTCAAGCGCCATGAACCCGACATTGTGCCGGTGCAGCGCATAGCGCGGTCCGGGATTTCCAAGGCCGACCCAGATTTGCATGGCGTATCCCTAGCTGCGGCGGGCCGAAAGCGAAACGCCGGACTTCTTGCGAAGCCCGGCGTTCGTTAGCCGTTGAAGGCGGTAATGCGTTATTCGGCGGTTTCAGCGTCGACCGCTTCGCCTGCGCTACTCTTGAGCCCGGACGGAGCGACAACTGTCGCGATGGTGAAATCGCGGTCGGTGATCGCGCTGGTCACGCCCTTAGGCAGGGTGATTTCGCTGATGTGGATCGCATCGCCAATTTCCTTGCCGGTGACATCAATCTGAATTTCTTCAGGGATATCACTGTTCGGGCACAGCAGTTCCAGTTCATGGCGCACGATGTTAAGCACACCGCCGCGCTTGAGGCCGGGCGAGGCGTCTTCGTTGACGAACACCACCGGCACCTGCACTTCGACCTTGCTGTCGCCGGTCATGCGCAGGAAATCGACGTGCAGTGGCAGGTCGGTCACCGGGTGGAACGCAACATCCTTGGGCAGGGTGCGAACGGTCTTGCCGCCAATTTCGATATTGACGATCGAGTTCATGAAATGGCCAGTGTTGAGCTGACGGACCAGTTCTTTCTGCTCGACGTGGATCATGGTGGGTTCTTCCTTGCCGCCATAAATGACAGCGGGAGTCCGACCTTCGCGGCGAATTGCACGGGAGGCTCCCTTGCCAGCCCGTTCGCGCGCTTCAGCCGGCAGGTTCAGAGCGTCGCTCATAATAGTGCCTTTCGAATGCGTGTTGATAAGAGTTGATCGAGCGCACCGCCTCCAGGGATGACCGGAACGTCGAAGGGCGGGCGGTTAGTGGCATGCATAGCGATTGGCAAGCATTTTAGGCCGGCGCTAGGCTGCCATTAGGTGAGCCTTCGGACGCGGTAGCCTTGGGCTTGCAGTGCGCTTGCCAGCCCTTCGGTCCCCACCAGATGGGCTGCGCCGACCGCAATCAGTGGCTTTGGCTTGCCTTGCAGCAGCGGGACAATCGCCGCTGTCCAATCGCGGTTGCGCTGCACCAGCAAGGCATCGCGCAATGCAGGATCAGCCAGAATGCCGCTGCGGGTGGCCGTTTCCAGCACCTTCTCATCGCCGATCAACCACGCGCGCCGCAGCTTGGCCGCCTGCGCTTTTGCCCCTCCAGCGCCGGTAACCACAGCTGCCAAAAGGCCGCGCTGCGCGGTTTCAGACAGGCGATCAAAGATGGCAAACTGCGCCCTTGCGCCTTCCAGTTCGCGCACCGGTCGCGCGGCAAATTCGCGAATTAGCGCGCGGTCGACACCGTTGGCAGGATCCCCCTCGGCATCAATCTGCGCCAGCGTGATCGCAGCGGCCCACGTTTCCATCGCGGCGAACTGATCAGGGTTCAAATCACCGCGATCCATCAGGTCGGCAAGCGCCGGGGCTAGTCTGGCTGGAATGCGGCGGTCAAGCCGCGGCAGGCCCGGCGTGCGGGCCGCCTGCGCAAAAGTCGCCGCCAGCTTAGCGCCATCATCCAGCGCGGCGATTTCCACGATAAGCAGGTCAGCATCATCCGCCGCCGCCTCAATCGCCGGGGTGCGCCAATTGGTACCATCGGGCAGGGAGTGGATCGTGCCAACCATCCAGCCCTCCACCACGCCATCGGCGCTGGCGATTTCATACAGCAGCGGGTTGGGGGGCGGTCCGATTGGCTCGTCTGCCGGGCCATTGCTGCACCCCGCAAGGGCAACAGCGAAGAGTGAGGCCAGCATCCCGATAGCGGCAATCCTTACCGCTCTGCAGATACCGGCCCCCAATCCAATATTCATGCTACCTGCGCCCCAGTTACTTCACCCGTGTCACGGAAATGCCCTTTTGCGCCAAGTAATCCTGCACGCTCTTGGCCCCGGCAAGGTGGCCTGCGCCAACCGCGACGAACACTGTCCCCGGCGTATCAAGGCGGCTGTCGATCCATTCGGCCCAATTGGCATTGCGGCTGTAAAGCAGCGCTTCGGCCACTGCGGGATCAGTCAGGCCCTCGTTCATCACAGCGGCGAGTTGGTCAGGATTACCAGCGGCCCATTCGGTAACCATTCGGTCGAGCATCGGGGCAACTTCGTCCATCCCCTCGGCCGCTTCCATCATGAAGGTGACCTGTGAGGCCTGGTCCATCCCATTAAAAATGCCGAATTGGAATTCAGCCGTTTCCAGCGCGCCCTGCGGCTTGTCACCGATCTTTGACAGCAGCACCTTTTCCACCCCCGCACCGGGCGTATAGCCTTGCTGCATCAGCGGAATTACCGACAGAGTGAGACCAGTCAACCACGGCTTGAACTGGTCAAATGCGGCTGGCGGCGCGCCCAGTTTCGCCAGCGCGGCTTCGTAGGTAACGGTCTGTTCAGGCGTCAGCAGCGAACGCAGTGTCGTACCCTCAGGCAAAGCACCGACCTGCAGGGCAAGCTGACCATTTGCGGCTTCGCTGGCCGGGCCCATTGGAATTTCTGTAACGAAGATGTCTGAACCGGTCAGCGCGTCAGCGATGGTCGTATCATACCATTCAAGCGCGGGCGGCAGCACGTGGACCGTGCCGAACAGGTAGATGGTGGTGTCCGCGTCAGCGACCTTCCACAGCGCGGGGCCTTTGGCGGTGGCGGCGGGAGTTGCAGCGGCAGTCTGGGTCGCAGGCTGCGTTTCGGCGAACGCAGGGTTCGATGCGAACAGAGCAAACGGGGCAGCGGCAAGGGTAAAAAGAGAGGTGCGTTTCATAGGGATTCCTTTCACGGACTTGGTGAACTTATGGGGGACTGAAAGTGGGCAAACAAGCGTTCTGACACGACCTTTT
>JBBRFG010000164.1:0-3171 GCA_038224685.1 Sphingomonadales bacterium | reverse complement strand
TGTTCGACCGTCTGCTTGGCGGCTGGCGGCTGCGCCGGTCATCTTGATCCCAATTTCAGGAGTTATCGCGATGCATCATCCTTCTGCGTCCCAGCCCATCAATTCCGCCGAAATCGCCGCTATCGCGGACGCGGCGGGGCGCGCCATTCCGCCAGCCTGGCCGCTGGCATCAAGCGTCGCGGTCAACCCCTATCTTGGGCAGGCAGGCGATAGTCTGGCCCATGCTGGTGCGCAGCTAGAGCGGGTTGGCGGCGGGGCTATTACAATGCCGCGCAGCTGGTATCATGAGCGGATCGAAAACGGATCGGTCAGCGACGACGACCTGCTGGACGCATTGATGGCCAGCAACTTGCCCAACCGGCCAAGTTCGGTCGGCGAATTGAGGCGCGCCGCGCAGCGCCCGCAGCCTGTGCGCAAGCCGCTGCCTACTATCGCCGATCTCGCAGCGCAGGTGTCCGGCATTGATTGGCCCGGGGTGATTGCGGAACGCTTTGGTGTCTGGGCCGGGGCGTGGAGCGATCAGGGTCAGGCGTTGTGGGCCGCGCCGCTCGGCAGAAACGCCTACCGCGCATGGCAAGCGGTCGCCAGCCGTGACCTGACGTCGGAAATCGCCGGTCTCAAGGGCTTTACCGCTTTCGTCAGCGATGCGCCCGACAGCGCCAGCGAATCGATGGTCGCAAGCGCGACCCGGCTGATGCTCTCACCGCAGGCTGCGCCGACCTACTTTCACGCCTTATTGATGACCTTGGGGGGGTGGGCGCAGCTGGGCCGTTATCGCCTGTGGCAGGCCGAGTTAGCCGGGCAAAGCGACACGGCAGTCACCGATTTCCTCTGTATCCGCCTGATGTGGGAAGATGCGCTGTTTGCGCTCTACCGCGATCAGATTGAGGCCGCGTGGCACGACGTTGTCGCAGCCCACGCGCAGCCGCCTGAGCCTGATCACGATCAGTGCGTCGACGCCATCTTGCAAGAGGCGGTCGAACGGTCTGCGCAGCGGCAATTGGGCCGTACGCTGAACCGCGCAGATGATCGGGGCGATATGATCGCCCCGGTGCTGCAAGTCGCATTTTGCATCGACGTGCGATCCGAAGTGTTCCGCCGCGCGCTTGAATCCATCGATCCGCAGATCCGCACATTGGGGTTCGCCGGATTTTTCGGCATTGCGACATCGCACCGGCAATTCGCCTCGGACATGGCGGAGCACCGCCTGCCAGTGCTGCTCAATGCAGGCCTGTCGAGCAGTGCTGGTGGCCCGGCCGATGCCGCGCGCGAACTCACCACGCGCGCTTTGTTGCGGGCCAAGCGTGCATGGGGCCGGTTCAAGCTGGCTGCGGTATCCTCGTTCGCCTTTGTCGAGGCAGCGGGCCCGGTGTATTTTGCCAAATTGGTGCGCGACACCTTGGGCATCGGCCAAAATCCCTTGCCGCATGATCCCATGCCGAAAATCGATTCGGTGATGGGGTTGGACGATCAGATAGCAGCCGCCGCTGCAGTGTTGCGGGCAATGTCGCTGGCCAGTGATTTCGCCCCGCTTGTGCTGCTGGCCGGGCACGGTGCCAACGTCGTCAACAACCCCCATGCCAGCGCATTGCATTGCGGAGCGTGCGGCGGATATTCCGGCGAAGTAAACGCGCGGCTGCTGGCGGCGTTGCTTAACGATCCGGCGGTCAGGAGCGGGCTTGCGCAGAACGAGGGCATCATGGTGCCTGCCGGAACGCTGTTTCTGGGTGCGCTGCACGACACCACGCGCGATGAAGTGCTGATCTACGAATCCGATCATCCATCGCCCGGCCATGCCGCCGATTTGGCGTGCGCGCGCGAGTGGCTGGCCCGAGCGGGCACCTTTGCCCGCGCAGAGCGCGCCTTGCGCCTGCCGCGAGCGACCACCGAAGCCAGCCTTGCGCGGCGCAGTAGTGATTGGGCCGAAGTTCGCCCGGAATGGGCCTTGGCCGGATGTCAGGCTTTCATCGCAGCACCGCGCGCACGAACCAGCGGCCTTAAGCTTGATGGCCGGGCGTTCCTGCACGATTACGATTGGCACAGCGACGCGGGCTTTGGCGTGCTGGAACTGATTATGACCGCGCCGGTGGTGGTGGCCAGCTGGATCAGCCTGCAATATTATGGATCAGCCGTCGCGCCCGATATATTTGGCGGGGGCAACAAGCTGATCCACAATGTCATCGGCGGGATCGGTGTGGTCGAGGGCAATGGCGGGACGTTGCGCACCGGCCTGCCCTGGCAGTCGGTGCATGATGGCAGTGCGCTGATGCATGAACCGCTGCGGTTGGCGGTCTGCATCGAAGCCCCCTTGGAGGCGATGACTGACATTCTCAGCCGTCATCCCGGTGTTCGCGCGCTGTTTGACAATCGCTGGCTCCACCTGCTGGCTCTCGACGGCTCGGGAAAGCTCGCCTCGCGTTACTGCGGCGACCTGCGCTGGGAGCAGGTTGACGCCGAAGGCAGAGCCAAGGCGGCGCGCGAACTGGCGGCGTAATCGGCGGTATTCAGCCCGCGCTGTCCGGCCAATTCGGGGTTTGTCCGATCAGCGGTGAGGCACCGTGCGTCAATCTGATCAGTGCCAAAGCGCCCGCCGCGCGGCGGGCGTTCGCCGTATGACAGGCTGAATTGGTCGCCTCGCCCATTGTTGACCACAATGGGTCGACCACACTGGGTCAACCATCTTGGACCAGCCATCCTGAGAATGGTGAGGTTGGAACCGCGCGATATTACAATCGCGCGTAAACATTACGGTGGCAAGTTAGAACTGCGGCGTTTATAAGACAGCGATGGCAACGTCGATTTATGAATTTGCACGCATTGCGCGGGTTGAGTCGGCGGGGCAGCCGCGCGCCCGCGCGCGACGAGTGCGCGATGCGGGGCAAGCGCCGACCGTTGGGGTGATCTACAATCCGCGTAGCCAACGCAATTTGGGTACCGATCTAGACTGCGGGCTGTGCCCTCACGTTCACATCGCGCAGCCCCGTGCCCGCGCACAACTGCCCGAAGCCTTGGCCGAATTTGCCGCGCGCGGGATTGATCTGCTGGTCATCAACGGCGGTGATGGCACCGTGCGCGATGTGTTGACCTGCGGGCAGGCGATTTTTGGCGATGATTGGCCCGCGATTGCGGTGTTGCCCAAGGGCAAGACCAATGCCTTGAGCCTTGATCTGG
>JBBRFG010000163.1:0-3193 GCA_038224685.1 Sphingomonadales bacterium | reverse complement strand
CGCATCATTACATGCACATCATGGGTGTGGTGACGCTAGGCTATTTCTGGTTGAAGATGGCCAAGGTTGCCCTGAGCAAGCTGGCTGCGACGCCGGACGATAAGGCGTTTTACGAAGCCAAGCTGGTTTCGGCTAATTACTTCGCTGAACGCTTCCTGCCCGATGCGGGCGCGCTTCGCCGCAAGCTCGAAGCTGGCAGCGAGAACATGATGAAGCTTCCAGCTGAGGCATTTGCAACCGCGGCATAAACGGACCAGTGCAGGGCCGCGGCGTCCGCGTCGCGGCCAGTGACTGACGAATCAACTGTAATAATCAGTCCGAGCATTGCGCCCGCAGGACCGCGTGCCCCGTCGCTGTCATCATAATCCGATATCGACATCAGTCTTTGAGACCCAGCTTTAACGGCGGGCCCAGCAGCGCGGGCAACGCGGTCCGCCAAAGTCGACCGTGGTTGAGCGTCGGTTTGCAAGCGTTCCGGCTCAGCTGCTTGCGGCTTGACCTCAATCACTGGCGCACGGGTGGGTGTGGCAGAAACGGGGGCTTCAACAGGGGTGGGCGAAGCGATTGGCGCAGCAGCTGCAGGCTGTTCATCCTGCTTCGCAGCAGCCTCAATCTTGGCCGCCACTTCCTCGATGGAGCCGCTGACCAACAGCGGGCTGCTCCCGACAATGCCGACATTGGTCTGGCCATTTTCGCCCGTGCGCAACCATGCAATGTTCTGCGCGATGACCAGATAATTGCCGCCGCGCGATTCGAGCAGGACAAATTTCATCGCGATTCTCCCGATCTGCAGGAGAAATGCCCCGCAGAATTGCCCAGAGCATAGGCGCGCGCCGGTTAAGAAGGCCTATTCGACCGGTAGGAAATCGGGAACGGAGAGATAACGTTCGCCCGTATCATAGTTGAACCCCATCACCCGCGCGCCCGCAGGCAATTCTGGCAGCTTTTTGGCGATGGCGGCGAGTGTTGCGCCGGACGAAATCCCCACCAGCATCCCCTCTTCGGACGCAGCGCGGCGGGCCATCTCTTTGGCATCCACGGCCCCAACGGCGATGGCTCCATCGATTGATGCGGTGTGGAGGTTGCCGGGAATGAAGCCCGCACCAATGCCCTGTATTGGGTGCGGGCCGGGCTGGCCGCCATTGATCACGGGCGAAAGTTCGGGCTCGACTCCGTAAGCCTTGAAACTGGGCCAATGCTTCTTCAACTCCTCGGCGCAACCGGTCAGGTGCCCGCCTGTGCCGACCCCGGTGATCATGACGTCAATCGGGCTGTCGGCAAAATCGGTGAGGATTTCCTGCGCGGTGGTGCGGGCGTGGATTGCGGGGTTTGCAGCGTTGTCGAACTGGCTCGGCATCCAGGCACCTTGCGTCTGCTCGACCAATTCCTGTGCGCGTTCAATCGCGCCCTTCATACCCTTTTCACGCGGGGTGAGATCAAAGCTGGCACCATAGGCGAGCATCAATCGGCGGCGTTCAATCGACCTGCTTTCAGGCATCACCAACACCAGCTTGTAGCCCTTGACCGCGGAGACCATCGCAAGGCCGATCCCGGTGTTGCCGCTGGTCGGCTCGACGATCGTGCCTCCGGGCTGGAGCTTACCCGTAGCCTCCGCATCCTCAACCATGGCGAGCGCAATACGGTCCTTGATCGAGCCACCGGGATTGGCGCGTTCGGATTTCACCCACACCTCGTGGTCAGGAAACATCCGGGCAAGCCGAATGTGCGGGGTTGCACCGATGGTCGCAAGGATCGAATCAGCTTTCATGTGGTCACCTCTCTCTTGAGCGCAGCCGGTTCAAAACTGCGCGCGCGGCGCAGTTCGGGGAAGTACCACGCCCATACCAATGTCACGAATATCGCACCCGCGCCGCCGAATACAACCGCTCCGGTCGCGCCAAGGATTGCGGCGGCTAGGCCCGACTGCATCTCGCCCAGCTCATTCGAGGCCGAAATGGCGAGACCGGAGATCGCCGACACCCGCCCGCGCTTGTCGTCGGGGGTGAACAATTGCACCAGCGATGAACGGATGAAGACCGAAATCATGTCAATCCCGCCCATCACCGCCAGGATCGCCAGCGACAGCAGGAACGAGCGCGAAAAAGCAAAGGCAATCGTTACCGCGCCAAACGCGGCGACCGCCCACAGCATCTTGATCCCGACCTCGCGTTCCAGAGGCCTGAAGGAAAGCCAAAGCGCAACGCTTGCCGCTCCCAGCGCTGGTGCCGCACGCATCAGTCCAAGCCCTTCTGGCCCCACGAACAGGATGTCGCGCGCAAACACCGGTAGAAGCGCGGTTGCGCCCGCCAGCAGGACAGCGAACAGATCAAGCGTGATGCAGCCCAGCAGAAAACGTTCGCGCCAAACATAGACCAGCCCCTCGGCAATCTGGCGCAGCGGCTTCAGGCGCGGGCCTTCGTGCACCGCGCGAATCGGACGGACGGTTAGGATCAAGGCCATTGCTGCCAGCAGCAGCCCTGCCGACAGCGCATGCGGCAGCCACGCAGTCTTTGCGAAAATCAATCCGCCTACAGCTGGCCCAGCGACGCTGGCGCTTTGCCATGCGATCGAACTTAGCGCGATGGCACGCGGCAACAGTGCAGGAGGGACGATGTTGGGCGCAATCGCGCTCATCGAAGGGCCAACGAACACGCGCGCCGCACCGTGCGCTGCGGCGAGCGTAAACAGGATCGGGATATTGAGCGCATCCTGCCAAGTCATTACCGCCAGCACCACGGCAACGCAGCCGTCAATCCCGTTGGCAAAGGCAGCTACATGGCGGCGATCGAACCGGTCAGCCGCCAGACCCGCCACCGGTGTGAGCAGGAACAGCGGGATGAACTGCGCCAAACCCAGCAGCCCGAGCTGGAACGAGGCTTCCGCCACACCCATCCCATAATCGTCGCGGGCAATTTCGTAGAGCTGGTAACCGAGCAGCACGACCATCGACATCGTCGCAAACACCGCCATGAACCGGGCAAGCCAGTACCGTCGGTAATCACCAATCTGTAGGGGGGATGTCGGTTCAGTCACGGGCGCGCCATGGCAGGGGCAAGCGCCGCTGCCAAGCTGGCGAAATTTGCCAGCGCTGAGGCTGAACTATCGCGCCCTAACGCTGACGGCGCAGGCGCGGGTTGGGCTGCAGCTGATCGATGATCGAAACGAAGTCATCCAGCCGGATGATCCGTTCGAA
>JBBRFG010000162.1:0-3458 GCA_038224685.1 Sphingomonadales bacterium | reverse complement strand
ATCCAGCAACCTTGCCGCTGCCTATGGCATTGCGGTGACCGGGGCGATGTTCATCGACACGCTGCTGTTGGCCGCGGTGCTGTTTTCGCTGTGGCGCTGGCCGGTGTGGAAAGCGCTGCCATTGGTCGCCGCGTTCCTGATCGTCGATATCGCCTATTTCGGCGCGAACCTGATCAAGGTGCCGCAAGGCGGCTGGGTGCCGCTGCTGATCGGGTTCATCATTTTCACGCTGCTCACCACTTGGTCACGCGGGCGTGAGTTGATGCGCGCAAGCATGACCGAAGGGTCGCTGCCGATCGAGATTTTCGCCAAGAGCGCGCACAACTCCACGACGCGCGTGCCCGGCACAGCGGTGTTCATGGCATCGATCAACACCGGTGTGCCATCGGCGCTGCTCCATAATATCAAGCACAACAAGGTGCTGCACGAACGCATCCTGATCCTGACTGTGGCCGTGCAGGATGTGCCTTATCTTGAATCGATTGAACGCTATTCGTGCAAGGATCTGGGTAACGGCTTTTACAGGGTGACGATCCGGTGCGGGTTCCTGGAAGAAACCGACGTGCCGTCCTTACTGCGCACGCTCGACCTGTGCGGCGCGCCGTTCGACATGATGCAGACCAGCTTCTTCCTGTCACGCCAGACGCTGCTGGCATCGAGCAAGCCGGGCATGGCGATCTGGCGCGAAAAGCTGTTTGCATGGATGCTGCGCAATGCCGCCAGCGCGATGGCGTTTTTCCGCCTGCCCACCAACCGGGTAGTGGAGCTGGGGAGCCAGGTGGAGATTTAGCGGCCGCCGTCTTCCCGGCGAAGGCCGGGATCCATGCCGATGATGGGTGGCGGTTGCCGACTTCTGGGCCCCGCCCTTCGCCGGGGTGGCGGATCAGCTTCCCGTTGGCGGCTCATCCTTGAACGCCTCGTCCCGATCCTCGAAGCTCAGCCCGTTCTTTAGCAACATCGGGATCTGGCTGAATGTGAACAGAAAGGTCAGTGGCAGGAACACCCATAGTTTCGCCCACAGCCAGCCTTCGAAATCCATCTGCGCGCGCAGGACTTCATTGAGCACCGCGAGCAGCAGGAAAAACACCCCCCAGTTGCGCGACAGTTTGAGCCAGCCTGCATCTGACAGCCCTTCAAACGCGGCTTCGAGCAGCATTTTGAGCAACGCCCGCCCGGCAAACACTCCGCCCAGCAGCGCGATCCCGAACACCGCATAGATGATCGTCGGCTTCAACTGCACGAAGGTCGGATCGCCGAAGAAAATCGTCAGGCTGCCAAAGCCAACAATCAACGCGGTCGAAAACCACAGCATCGGCGAAACCTTGCCCAGCCGCCATTTCGAGATGATCAGCGCCGCCACCGCCGCGACCATGAACGCGCCGGTGCCATTGATGATCGCACCCAGCTCTCCCGCCGCGTTGGGGTTGGCAGGCGCGCTCCAGCGATACACGCCGAGGAACACCAGCAACGGGCCGTAATCGACTGCAACGCTGATCCAGTTGGAGGCGGCTTTTTTGCCATCGGTCTCGCTCATTACGCCACTCCGGCGATGACGCGCGCGACCAGATCGGGGTCGAACGGGCGCAGGTCTTCGATTTTCTCGCCCACGCCAATCGCGTGGATCGGCAGGCCATATTGCTCGGCCGCGGCCACCAGCACGCCGCCGCGCGCGGTGCCATCCAGCTTGGTCATGATCAGCCCGGTGACGCCCGCGACTTCCTTGAATACGTCGATCTGCGCCAACGCATTCTGACCATTGGTGGCATCCAGCACCAGCACCACATCATGCGGCGCATCGGGGTTCAAGCGGCCAAGGACGCGGCGAATTTTTGCCAGCTCGTCCATCAATTCGGTCTTGTTTTGCAGCCGCCCGGCGGTATCGACGATCAGCGCGTCGATCCCGGTCTCGGTCGCCTGTTTCACCGCATCGAACACAATCGCCGCCGGATCGCCGCCTTCGGGCCCGCGCACCAGATCAACCCCGACGCGCCCCGCCCAAGTCGCCAGCTGGCCGATTGCAGCCGCGCGAAAAGTGTCACCTGCTGCCAGCAACACGCCGTAATCATCCTCGATAAACAGGTGGGCGAGTTTGGCGATGGTGGTGGTCTTACCGCTGCCATTGACCCCGATCACCAGGATCACTTGCGGGCGCGGGAAGGCAGTGATTTCAAGCGGCTTGGCCACCGGGCGCAGGATCGCCGCGATTTCTTCTGCCACGGCTTCGCGCAGTTCGCTGGTGGTGATTTCAAGGCCGAACCGCTTGTCCGAAAGCCGCGCGCGGATGCGTCCCGCCGCTGCCGGGCCAAGGTCGGACATAATCAGCGCGTCTTCAACCTCGTCCAGTGTGGCATTATCCAACTTCGCTCCGCCGCTGATCACCGGCAGGCTCGACGCCAATTTCTCGGACGTTTTGGCAAAGCCGCCCAGCAGGCGCTGGCTCCAGCTGGTCTCGCTCATCGCAAAAGGCCTTCCATGGTCCCGCGCACATTTATGTCGATCACTCGGCCTGCGACCGCGTCAGATGGAAGGGCGACGCGGGCATAGTTGGGGGCATAGCCGGTGCCGTCGCGTTCGGCGAGGACAGGCAGGGTTTCGCCCACAAGGCTGGTCAACCAGGCAGCGCGCCGGGCGGCGGCGCGGGCGCGCAGTTGTGCTGCGCGATCTTTCACCACCTCGCGACCCTGTTGCGGCATCCGCGCGGCGGGCGTGCCGGGGCGGGGCGAGAATGGGAAGATGTGGGCGTGAACAATATCAAGTTCGTCAATGATGCTCAGGTTATCGCCGTGGTGCGCCGCGCTTTCGGTCGGGAACCCTGCGATCAGGTCGGCGCCAATTGCGATATCGGGCCGCAACGCCTTGAGCCGCGCAACGAGGTCCACCGCATCGCTTCGCAGATGGCGGCGCTTCATCCGCTTGAGGATCAGGTCAGCGCCGTGCTGGAGCGATAGGTGCAAGTGCGGCATCACCCGCGCCTCATGGGCGATCAGTTCGAACAGCGCCGGATCAATCTGAATCCCGTCAACCGATGAAAGGCGTAAGCGGGTGAGCGCGGGGAAGGTGTCAAGGATCGCAGCCACCAACACGCCGAGTTTGGGCGCGCCCGCAATGTCCTGCCCCCAGCTGGTCAGATCGACCCCGGTGAGCACGATTTCCTTGGCACCGGCAGCCAGATGCGCCTCGATCTCGCGCAGCACCGCTGGCACGGGAGCAGAGCGGCTTTGGCCCCGGCCTTGGGGAATGACACAGAAGGTGCAGGCATGATCGCAGCCGTTTTGCACTGCGATGAATGCGCGGGTGTATGGACCTTCCGCCAGTCCCCGCGCAGGCGGGGATCTCAGGCTGGTGATTGCGCCAATCTGCATGAGCGCCCCGCCTGCGCGCGGACTCGCATTCCAGCTACGCGGATCGAGCTTGGCGGCGTTGCCGATCAGTCCGTCGACCTCGTCCATCGCGCCAAT
>JBBRFG010000161.1:0-3476 GCA_038224685.1 Sphingomonadales bacterium | reverse complement strand
AGTCTGCGATTAGAACGAAGCGGTGACCGAGAACACCACGGTCGCGTCTGAAATCGAATCGCCGGCCAGCGTCGCGAAATTCGGGCGGAGCAGGGCTGCTTCGGATTCCGAAATGTCGGTATCGACATAGGCGACCGACAGCGTCAGGCCTGAAACCGGCACCACATCCACGCCGAGCAGCCAATCGAAATAGGTGCCGGTCGGCGCAATGCTGGTGCCATTGGGGCCAAGGCCGGGGTTGCCGTCCGAATAACCGAGGTGCGCCTTGAAGCTAATTGGGGTATCGGAAATACCATAAACGGCGTCACCCGACAGGTAGAGGTTGTCTTCCTTATCACCCGGATCAGGCAGAGCGCCCACCGGGAAGGCATTCCCCAGTGCTTCCTGTGACGGCGCATAGAACACACCAGCGGTCAGAGAAATCGGGCCGACAGTGCCGCCCAGCTTGGCGTAAAGTTCAGCAAAGTCGGTGGTGTCAGCGCCGCTGGGATACATATACCACGTCAGGCCTGCATCCAGCGTGCCTTCGCCAACTGGCAATTTGAAGCCTGCGTAGAGATCCAACTCGACGTTCGATCCGCCAAAGGTGCCCCAACCGGCGAGATTTGATCCCCATGCACCAGCGTAAAAGCCGCTTTCATGCGCAATCGTGAAAGTGGCCTGCGCTGCAATGCCTTCGTCCGACTGCGAAACGCCGCGAAACCGGTAATCCGATGCCAGCGTTGCCGCGCCCGAGACAGTGATGGCTGGCGTGTCATCGGCTTGGCGGCTGACGGTCGCCGCATCAAACGGTTCAATCGCGCGGACCGAAACGGCAGCTTCTGTGTCAGAGGCGTCTTCGGCGGCGGGATCTTCGGTTGCCGTGACGATGATCGCACCGGCTGGTTCGGCATCTCCGGCAAAAGCGGGAGTGGCAAGACCGGCGATGAGAGCGACGGCCGAAACAGCCGAGGCGAAACGAATGGACATAAGGAACGCTCCATAGAGAGGGTTGGATCGTTCCACCTGCGTGCTGCGCGGTGCCTCTTATTATTGGCGGGCTACCATCACAATCGACATCAAACCCATATCTCACATGGCCCAAAGCACAAATGTTTTGCGCGCACCGATAGACGCTTTGCGTTTATTGCGTTGCAAACTTGCATCACCTGCATCAGGCGGCGATCAGGCTCGCCATGTCGATTACGAAACGGTATTTGATGTCGCTGGCTTCCATCCGGTCATAGGCGGCGGCAATGTCCTGCATCGCGATCACTTCGATATCGGGCAGGATGTTATGCTCCGCGCAGAAATCGAGCATTTCCTGCGTTTCCGCCAGCCCGCCGATCCCGCTACCGGTCAAAACCTTGCGGCCCAGCAGCACCCCGGTGTGCAGTTCGGGCATCATCCCGATCAGCCCGACCAGCACCTGCACCCCATCAATCCGCAAAAGATGCAGATAGGGCACGACATCGTGACGCACCGGGATCGTGTTCAACACCATGTCGAAATACCCGCGCTTGGCCTTCATCGCATCCTTGTCGTCGGTGTTGAGAAAAGCGTGCGCGCCCAGCTTTTCCGCATCGCCGCGTTTGCTTTCGCTGCGGCTGAGCACGGTCACTTCTGCCCCCATTGCCGCTGCCAGTTTCACGCCCATGTGGCCCAATCCGCCAAGGCCCGCGACCGCGACCTTGCTGCCGGGGCCGACCTTCCACGTACGCAGCGGCGAATAGGTGGTGATCCCGGCGCACAGCAGCGGCGCGGCTTCGGCGCTTGGCAGGCTGGCAGGGACTTTCAGCACGAATTGTTCGCGGCACACGATCCGTTCGGAATAGCCGCCAAAGGTCAGGCTGCCATCGTGCCGATCATGGCCATTATACGTGCCGGTCATCCCGCCGGTCTGGCAATATTGTTCAAGATCGGCCTGGCAATGCGCGCATTCCATGCAGGCATCGACCATGCAGCCGATGGCTACGCGGTCGCCAATGGCATGGCGCGTCACGCCGTCGCCGACCGCGCTGACTGTGCCGACGATCTCGTGGCCCGGAACAATCGGATAGGTGGTAAAACCCCAATCATTGCGGGCTGAATGCAGGTCGGAATGACAGATGCCGCAATGGGTGATCTCGATCAGCACATCATCCTGGCGCAGGCCCCGGCGGGTGATCTGCATCGGCCCGACCCCGCTATCAGGCGCTGTCGCACCGTACGCTTTGGCGGGGTATTCATTGGTGGCGGTGGTCATTGCACGTTCCTTAAAAATTAGCGATGATCGGGCGGGAGGCTCGCAAGCGCGACTACGCGCCGGCCGTTGGGCCGCCCCCTCGGAGGCGTCGGCGAAGCCGATTGGCTGTGAGAGATCATTTGGGCGGCATTCTGATCGCCCCATCCAGCCGAAACTGGTGGCCGTTGATGTAGCTGTTGCGGGCTATTTCCAGCACCAGCGATGCAAATTCCTCTGGTTCGCCGAGCCGCTTGGGAAACGGCACGCTGGCGTTCAATTGCGCCCACATCGGCGGGTTGCGGTCTTTCATCCCCAGCATCAGCGGGGTGGCAAAGATCCCCGGCATCACCGAATTGACCCGGATGCCCATATCCATCAGATCGCGCGCCATTGGCAAGACCATGCCGTTCACCCCGGCCTTGCAACTGCCATAGATTACTTGCCCGATTTGCCCATCCTGCGCCGCGACACTGGCGGTCAGGATGATGCAACCACGCTCGCCGTCATCATTGGCGGCGTCGCTATTGGCCATGCCCATCGCCGAGATGCTGGCCACGCGGTAGCTGGCGACCAGAATACCTTGCGCCCCGAAGGCGTAGTCCTCGGTCGAAAGACGCTTGAATTGGCCCGCCTCCTTGTCCCAGCCCAGCGTCTTGCCGCGCCGCGATGCCATCGCGCAGTGCAGCGTTACCCGCTCCTGCCCATGCGCGGCGCGCGCGGCGGCGAACCCGGCTTCAACGCTGGCTTCGTCCATGATGTCGACGTGGTGGAAGGTGCCGCCGATGGCAGCGGCATGTTCCTCGCCAGCTTCGTCGTTGATATCAAAAATGGTGACCTTCATACCAGCATCGGCGAACGCCTTGGCGCTCGCCTTGCCAAGCCCGCTCGCGCCGCCGGTTACCACCGCTGCCATGCCGGGTTCGATTTTCATGGGCTCGCTCTCCTGATCTGTTGCGGCATTGGCTAGGCGTTTGCGCTGCACTGCGCCACCTGTTCAATTGAGGCATCTGTACAACACTGCGCGGTGTCACTGTTGCGTCATTGCGGGGTAGCGCGCCTGTCACAGACCGCCGGTAGCCGGTGTTTCAAGTGGTGGCACAGTACGCATTTTAATTGGATAGAATAGGTGTTGTTGCAATGATCCGACCATTCCACGGCTTTGCCATCCTGACGCTGGGGATCGCCGCCGCTTGTGCGACGATTCCCGCGATCACCGGCGATCCGGCGGTGACCGTGACGGCAGTCGCGGAAACCCCGCCGGTTGGCACCGCCA
>JBBRFG010000160.1:0-3648 GCA_038224685.1 Sphingomonadales bacterium | reverse complement strand
ATCGCCGACGCTGGCTGCGCCAAGGACGAATTTCACATGATCATACTGGTGGCCTGCGCGCAGCATTGCTGCAACGCCTTTTTCGTGGGCCTTGCGCCGCGCCAGCGGATCGCCGTCGCTGGCGCGCACTACGCCCCACGGGCCCAACCGCTTTTTCTGTGCCATCAATGCAGCGGCGCGGCGACTGGCGGCTTCGCCCGGTGCGTGGGCCTGGCGCAAGCCTTCGTCCACCCCGGCAAAGCGCAGCGCCTGTTCGACCCGCCGCCCGCCGTAGCCGCGCGCGCCCAGATCGCGCGCCCGTGCCCGGGCATAGGCGTCATCATCGACATAACCCAACTCTACCAGCCGCGCGACAAGTGGGGGGATGTCGATTGCCACCGTCCGCCCATCGGCATCTTCGGCCACTCCGCGTTCTTTCAGCTTGCGCGCCAGATAGCCTTCCAGCCGCGTTCCGGTGGTGGCAAAGCGGGCGGCGTAATGCACCGCCAGATCGCGCAAAGCGCCCTCGGTCAGCGGGGGCTTCACCCGCTTTTTGTCCCGACGCTGGCGCCCGGAATCGTCCCCGGCTTTACGACCGAGCGATGACAAATTCGGTTTGCGCGAAACCATTTCGCCTTATTCGTGCCACCTTCCTGCGTAAATGCGCAACGTTGGACTTAAATCTGATTATGACTGGATCAACAGGGTTACGCTAGAGCGCGAGCGCAAAAACGCTTCGGAACGCGCCGCAACTGACAGGTATCGCTGATAATTATGACCGACGCCGTTTTAACGCCGACGCCGAATGATTGCGACCTGCCACGGATTCGTGCGCAGTTTGCAACATTCAACGATGCGATCGATTACGCTGCGCAAAGCCGCAAGGGGCTTAATTTCCATGACATGCGCGGCGAATTGGCACGGGCCTATCCTTATGCCGAAATGCGCGATGATGCGCTGATGATGGCGCGGCGTCTGATCGCAGCGGGCATTGGCAAACAGGACCGGGTGGCCTTGATCGCGGAAACCGGCGCGGATTTCGCTGCGTTGTTCTGCGCCTGTATTTATGTCGGCGCGTGGCCGGTGCCATTGCCGCTGCCAACGACGTTTGGCGGCAAGGAAAGCTTCATCGATCAGCTGGCGATCCAGTTGCAAAGCGCCGATCCGGCGGTGCTGCTCTATCCCGAAGAAATTGCAGAAATGGCGTCAACTGCCGCCGCCCGGCAGGGCTGCGCTGCGGAAAGCTGGCAGGATTTCGGCCAACGCCCCTCGCCCGATTGCGATCTGCCCGCCGCCAGCCCGGATGATATCTGCTATCTGCAATATTCCAGCGGATCGACCCGGTTTCCCACCGGCGTTGCGGTGACGCACAAGGCGCTGCTGCACAACCTATACGGCCATTCAACCACGATGGAACTGGGCGCGAATGATCGCTGCGTCAGCTGGCTGCCGTGGTATCATGATATGGGGCTGGTCGGCTGCCTGCTGTCGCTGATCGCCAATCAGGTGTCGGGCGATTATCTGAAACCCGATGCGTTTGCCCGCCGGCCGCTGGCGTGGCTCGACATGATCAGCCGCAATCCGGGCAACACGCTGTCATACTCGCCGACGTTTGGTTACGATATCTGCGCGCGCCGGATCTCCAGCCAGAGCAATGTGGCGGAACGGTTCGACCTGTCGCGCTGGCGGATCGCGGGCAATGGCGCGGACATGATCCGCCCGGATGTGATGCAAAGCTTTGTCAACGCCTTTGCCGGGGCAGGGTTTAAAGCCGCCGCCTTCACCCCGTCGTATGGCCTGGCCGAAGCGGTGCTGGCGGTGACGGTCATGCCGCCGGGCGAAGGTATCCGGGTCGAACTGGTCGAGGAAGAGCGCCTGTCGGGCGCGCCGCGCGATCTGAGCCGCCCGGCGCGTTACCGGGCAATCGTGAACTGCGGCAAGCCATTGCCCGATATGGAAGTCGCGATCCGGGGCGAAGACGGCGAAAGCCGCAGCGATCATCAGATCGGCAAGATGTGGTGCCGCGGGCCGAGCGTGATGCATTCCTATTTCCGCAATGCCGAAGCGACCGCTGATTGTCTGGTCCCAAGTGACGATGGCAAGGGCCCGTGGCTCGACACCGGCGACATGGGTTACACCGCCAATGGCTACCTGTTCATCGTCGGCCGGGCGAAAGACATGATTATCATCAACGGCAAAAACCATTGGCCGCAGGATATTGAATGGGCGGTGGAACAACTGCCCGGCTTTAACCACGGCGATATTGCCGCCTTCGCGATTGAGATGGAAAACGGCGAGGAAGCGCCTGCGGTGCTGGTGCATTGCAAGGTCAGCGATCCCGAGGACCGCATCCGCCTGCGCGATCAGATCGCCGACAAGGTGCGGTCTGTCACCGGGATGAGCTGCATCATCGAACTCGTCCCCCCCCGCACCCTGCCGCGCACATCATCAGGCAAGCTGAGCCGCGCCAAGGCGAAGAAACTGTATCTGGCAGGCGAGATCGTGCCGATTTCGCTGGCGGCCTGAGGTAAAGCTCAGCGGGAGATCACCCACTGGCCTTCGCGCCAGCGATAGACGTTGGACGAAATACAGCGCGGCGCAAGGTCGCATTGCTCTTGCGCGAACTGGCGGAAGCCATCGAGGTCTTCGCCGTCCGGAATAACCGCCGCCGCCACAATCTGGTCGGAGGGGACGATCACGGCAAGGTCAGGCCCGTTGACTGCGGCGAGCGCGGTCCAGCGGTCAGGAAAAGCCAGCATCGTGCCGGTATATTCCTCGCCCTGAAACGCGAACAGGCCGTCACCGATTGCCTGATTTTCGGGCAGGCTGGGGATGATCGCTTCCGTCTGCCGAGCGGCCTGCGTCCAAGCCTCGGTCTCAGTCAGCCCAAGGTTGCTGATGTTCTCGCTGTTCGCTGTTTGGATCGTCTGGGTCGAATCGATTGCGATGATCGCGTAAAGATCATCGCCGATCCGGCGGTGGATGGGCAAAGTGCCGCTCTTGCCCAGCGCGCGCTCGGCATAGCCCCAGTATTCCGCATCGCGAACGATGATACGCAGGTCTGCCGCCACCGGTTCGGCGCGGCTCGGCGTCGTGGTTATCACTTCGATCAGGTGAGTCCGCTCGGCGGCGCATTCCTCGCGAGTAATAGTCTGGCAGAAAGCGCGCAGGCGATGGAGGTTGATCGTATCAGATCCCGCCTCATTTGCGCGCTTGATGTTGATTTGGAGCGGATCACCTGGCTCCATGCTGACCTCGGCATCAGGCACCGCAGCGACGATTTCGGGCAGAGCCTGTTCGGCAAATGTCCGCTCGGCGGGGTCATCCTGCGCAGCGAGCGGCAGACTGATTGTCCCCGATCCGAGCAGTATGGCAAACGCGAATAATCGGATAATGCGCGTGATCACGGCAGTTCGCCCTCTTTGGCCCAATCGGCTCGCAGTGAGCCAGAGTCTGCCTGTACCACAACTTGCGCTCCGAGTCCGCGCAGTTCCTTTGCCACTTGTTTGGCCTGCGCTGCCTCACCGCTAAGCACCACGGTGCGATCCAGCCGCAGCGCCGCCCAGCCGATCAGCGCCAGCGCCTGCGCGCCTTGATCGGTCGGCTCATCGCCATCAAACGCGATCTCGGCGGGCAGCGCGGCATCGGGCGGGATCAGTTCGATGCGCC
>JBBRFG010000159.1:0-3829 GCA_038224685.1 Sphingomonadales bacterium | reverse complement strand
AGGCCGGTGGGCAAGACGACCGTGCTGCACCACCCAATCCCCAAAAGCCGGGGCGGGCGCGAGACCGTGCCGATGCACCCCATTTGCCAGCAGATGCTGACGGCCAACTTCACCAATTCCGAACTTCAGCGCCATGGCATGAACGCAGAAGGGCTGTTGGCCGACCCCGGCGTGCGCAAATTTGTCGATTGGGTGGCGAACAAAGACCCGGATTTCACTGCGACGATCACCAAAAAGCAACGGTGACGTCGATGGCGGAACATAGCCAGGCCGCAGCAGGGTCCCGCTGATGGGGCGTGTCCCTTGAAGATCTGGCCGCACACGCAGCGTTTGGCCTGGTCGGCGGCGGCGGTTGGGGTCGCGGCACCGGGCTTGGCGATGGTGATGCTTGCCGGGGCGCAGACACCGCTGGCCGTGATTGGCGGCCCGATCTTGGCCGTGGGCCTGATGGGCACTGGCATGATCGCGGCGGCAGCGGCCGGACGCCTGTGGATCGGTGTCGTCATTGCCGTGCTGACCGGCGCTGGCCTTTTGCTGTTGGCGCTGGCGCTGGGCACACCGCCGCTGTCCCATCCGTTGGCAATCGCGCTGGCCGTGATCATCGCCAGCGTCAGCTTTGCTGCGCGGGGCGCGCTGTTTGCCCGCAGCGCGGCTGATAAGGGCTGGTTGATCGCGGTGTTCGTGGTTGGCGGAGAGGCGGCGATGCTGCTGACAGCCTCGGCCTTGCCGGGCGCGTTGCCCGATTGGCTGCTGGCGTTGTTGCCAGCGCAATGGGCCAGCGTTGCGATCCAGACGGCGCTGACCGGGACTGGAACACGCGCGGCGAGTTCGACCCTCATCGCGCTGGCGGGCACCGCCGCAGCGACACTGCTGGTCGCCCGGCTGTGGCCGCGCCGTTGGCCCTACCTGATCATGTTCACCGCGTGGCTCGGCCTGTCCGCGCTCGTCTGGCACCGCCCCGCCCCGCCCATGCCGCGCGCCGATCTCAGTCTCACGGCCACGACCGTTGAACGACCATCACCGGGTCACGATATTAGCGTCCATTTTCCATAGTCGCTTAGAGCGCTTTGCCCTCCGTGGTGCATTCCGCGCGATGTTTTATGGTGATTGCTGACTTATCAAAAATTCAATATCTGAAACTAAGCGATCTGTTTTGTAGAACTAATGCCGGGGTGCCCAAAACATGCAGCTCAATTTCAAGCATCTGCGCTATTTTCATGCTGTTGCGCACGAAGGCAACCTCACCAACGCCGCGCGCAGGCTCCATGTTTCGCAGTCGGCGCTGTCCACCCAAATCCGGCTGCTCGAAGAAAGCATCGGCCACGAGCTGTTTGAACGCCGCGGCAGGCGGCTTGAACTCACCGAAACCGGCCGGGTAACGCTTAACTACGCCGACAGCCTGTTTGAAACCGCCGATGAGCTGCTGGCGACACTGGCCGGGGGCGGCAACAATGCCCGGCGGCATCTGCGGATCGGTGCGCTTTCAACGCTGTCTCGCAATTTTCAGATCCGCTTTCTTGGCCCGATGGTGGGGCGCGATGATGTGCATCTGGTGATCCGTTCAGGCCCGCTGAATACGCTGGTCAAAGCGCTTGAAGCCCACGAACTTGATGTCTTGCTCACCAACCGGCTCCCATTTCGCGACAGCGGCACAAGCTGGGTTGCGCATCTTGTCGATGAAGTGCCGGTATCGCTTGTGGGGCACAGTCGAATCGATGTGTCGCGCTTGCCGCTGCGTGACCTGCTGGCCACGTCCCGGCTGGTGCTGCCTGCCAAAGACAGCGGCGTGCGGGCTGATTTTGATCTGCTGGTTGATCGGCTCGGCGTGCTGCCCAATGTTGTCGCCGAAGCCGATGATATGGCGATGTTGCGCCTGTTGCTAAAGGCGGGAACCGGCGTCGGCCTGGTGCCTGCGATTGTGGTGCGCGATGAACTTGCAGCGGGCGTTTTGCATGAAATCATGACCATCCCTGGCCTTACGGAAAGCTTCTATGCCATGACCCAGTCGCGTCGCTATCCGCACCCCTTGGTCGAGCACTTGCTCAAGATCGCGACGATTTTGTAGTTCTTAAAAATCGAACGAAAACGTCATTTCATTGAATTTAATCTGCTTAACGCTGCCTGCTAGATGGTCGCCGCGCCTCGTTCATGCTGGGCGAAGGAGACGATACGATCATGGATCTGCCACTGTTCATACTTTGCGGAGCGACCGCTCTGATTGTGCTGGGAATAGTGTCCCTGCTGGCGGGGGAAAGACATGCAAAGCTGGCTGGTATTGCGCTTGAATGTGCAATGCTCGCGCTGCTGGCGGTCGGTGTGATTGCGATCCCTGAACTCGTCGCCGCTGGCCCTGTTCACCGGACGTTGCTGGCGTGGAACGGGTTGGGCATTACGATCCGCCTTGACGCTGTCAGCCTGCCACTGATGATACTTGTCACGTTTGTTGGCTGGGTGGTGCTGCGGTATGCCCGCACCTATCTCGCCGAAGAGCCGCGCCGGGCATATTTCCAAGCGTGGCTGACATTCGCGTTGGTGAGCGTCGTCATGTTCGCCTGCGGGGGCAATCTGCTGCATCTGTTTCTCGCATGGGTTGCGACCAGTCTGTGTCTCAACAAATTGCTGCTGTTTTATCCCGAGCGCGCAGCGGCACGCCGCGCCGCGCGCAAGGAGTTCGTGACCGCGCGGCTGTCCGATATTGCCTTTGCGGGCGCTGCGACGACCCTGTTCCTGATCTATCGCACCGGCGATATCTCCGCCATTCTTGTCGCCGCACGGTCGGGTGATGCTGCGCCTTATGCGACCATTGCCGCGCTGCTGCTGGCGCTGGCTGCGATCATCAAATCCGCGCAATTCCCGCTGCATGGCTGGCTGACCGAAGTGATGGAAGCACCCACACCTGTATCCGCCTTGCTCCACGCCGGGATCATCAATGCGGGCGGATTCCTGTTGATCCGGTTCGCCGATGTCATGCTGCTTTCGCCCGCCGTGCTGGCGGCGCTCGCGGTTGTTGGCGGCCTGACTGCGCTGTTCGGCGGATTGGTGATGTTGACCCAGCCCGCTGTCAAGACATCGCTGGCATGGTCCACCGTTGCGCAAATGGGCTTTATGATCATGCAGTGCGGGCTGGCACTGTTCCCGCTCGCGCTGCTGCATATCGTCGCCCATTCGTTGTACAAAGCTCACAGCTTTCTGGCATCGGGCGGCGCAGTGGAGCGGATTGCGGCGGTGCGCCGGCTAGGCCCGGTGGCCGTGCCCAATGCCAAGGCCGTGGCGGCGGCTTTCCTGACCGCGCTGGCGATCTATATTGGTTTAAGCGGGCTGTTTGGTTTCGGTAGCAAGTCTCCGCAAGCCTATGCGGTGGGCGCGATCTTGATCTTTGGTGTGGCCTACCTGCTGGCTCAGGGTCTGGCAGGGGCTGCCCCTGCGGTACTGATGCGGCGCATGGTCATTTATGCTCTGGCGGCATCGGTCGGCTATTTCAGCCTTCACGCGCTGGCCAATCGCCTGTTGCAGGGCATCCTGCCCGCGGCCCCCGCGCCGGGGCCGCTGGAATGGGTTCTGATCGCGCTGGCTGTCATCAGCTTTGGCGTGGTGGCCATTGCCCAGTCACTGTTTCCGTTGTGGGCCTATCACCCGGCCGCTGCGGGTCTGCGGGTCCATCTGTCGAACGGTCTTTATGCCAACGCGCTGTTCGACCGTCTGCTTGGCGGCTGGCGGCTGCGCCGGTCATCTTGATCCCAATTTCAGGAGTTATCGCGATGCATCATCCTTCTGCGTCCCAGCCCATCAATTCCGCCGAAATCGCCGCTATCGCGGACGCGGCGGGGCG
>JBBRFG010000158.1:0-3892 GCA_038224685.1 Sphingomonadales bacterium | reverse complement strand
TTCGTATTCGCGCCTACGCGCGTTAGCTTTGCGCCCTCATTTCGGTCATGAGAGTGATGGTCGGCATCCCCCAAGAGCGGTCGTAGAGAATGCGCCGCAGCAAAGGTCGATTTATGCCCCGTCAGACCGATCCGTGGCCGTTCATTGTTCTTGGCCAGTTATGGCCAGGACCAGTGTTTATGACCTTCGCAAAACACAAACATGCCAAGCTGAACGGGTTGGCCGGAATGCCGTGGAGGAGGATGGCCATGCCGTCTCGGAGGCCGAAGTCGGCAATTCCGCCCAGGCGCTTTTGGTCCGATGGAAACTTTACAGGAAATAAACTAGGTGTCTCCTATTCCTCGTGCGTATTGGCGTTGTGGGGTCTATCGCATGCAACTTCCGATTGATGGCAAGATTACCGTTTGGAGCGACGAAACAGGGGAGGAGCCTCAGCGGTTCCCGCCCGAGGGTCATCCTCCTGCGCTACGCACCGCACAAACGCCCGACGCGCTTGTAGTTCTAAGCATCAGGCCGGTTGCCACAAGCGCGCTTGCGCTGGCGGTTGCGGCCTGCGGCGGTGGCGGCGACAGCGCCGCTCCAGGGACGGGTTCGGGCGGCGGCGTCCCTCCGGTTGCCATGACCCGCAGGCCGCAGAACGATGCCGAGGCCGCCCGCTTCTTGCTCCAGTCATCCCTCTCCGCTTCCACGGGCGCCATCGCCGAGCTGCGCAGCGAGGGTTTCGAACCCTGGCTCAATCGCCAGATCTCCGCCTCCAACGCCCAGACTGGACGCGAATTCCTGGCCGCTCGTGGTTTCGACCGGGTCGACACCAATCGCTTCTACAATGGCACCAACACCGGCGACTGGATGGTCTGGTCGCAGCTGCTGTCGGGCGGAAACGGGGTGCGCAAGCGCGTGGCCTTTGCCCTCTCGGAGTTCTTCGTCGTCTCGCTCAGCGGGATCAACATGGTCTGGCGCGGCCCGGCGATCGGCGAATATTGGGACATCCTCAACCGCAACGCCTTCGGCAATTTCCGCACGTTGCTGCAAGACATCACGCTCAATCCGGCGATGGGGATCTTCCTCAACACCCGCGGCAACCGCCGGGCCGATGCCGCCACGGGCCGCGTGCCGGACGAGAACTATGCGCGCGAAGTGATGCAACTGTTCACCATCGGGCTGTTCGAGCTCAATCCCGATGGTACCACGCGGATGACAAACGGCAGCCCAGCCGAAACCTATTCCAACGCCGATGTGAGCGGGTTGGCGCGGGTGTTCACTGGTTATGATTTCGATCAGGCCGGGCTTACCTCCACCACTGAGCTCGGCAGCACGCGGCAGATCCCCGATCCTGAATTCGCGCGCCGCCCGATGACGGCCGACCCTACGCGCTGGCAGCCGGCGCGCACGACCGGGTTCCACGCGCCCGAGTCCAAGACCTTCCTCGGCCTCACGATCCCGGCCGGGACCAATGCCGCCGATAGCCTGCGGCTTGCGCTCGATCAGCTGTTCAACCACCCCAATGTCGGGCCGTTTTTTGCCAAGCAGATGATCCAGCGGCTGGTGACGAGCAATCCGTCGCCCGCCTATGTCGGGCGCGTGGCGGCGGTCTTCGCCAATAATGGATCAGGGCGGCGCGGCGATCTGGCGGCGGTGTTCAGGGCAATCCTGCTGGATAATGAGGCGCTGGATGCGACGGGTCTCAGCAACCCCAATTTCGGCAAGCTGCGCGAGCCGGTGTTGCGCTTGGCGCAGCTGGGCCGGACCTTCGGTGCGCGCTCGGTCAGCGGCAATTGGCAGATCGGCGATTTGAGCGATGCCGCTACCGCGCTGGGGCAAAGCCCCCTGCGCTCGCCATCAGTGTTCAACTTCTTCCGCCCGGGTTACTTCCCGACCAATACCGAAATCGCCAACCGCAACCTGCTCGCGCCCGAATTCCAGCTGGTCAACGAAACCTCGGTGGCGGGCTATATCAACTTCGTTGAGCGCGCGGTGCAGGGCGGGCGGGCCCCGGTGGCTGATCTCACCCTCGACTTTGCCGATGTGGTCGCCATCGCGCAGGACAGCACGGCGCTGCTGGACCGGCTCGATCTGCTGCTGACCGGGCGGCAGCTGACCCAAAGCGTGCGAGATACGATCCGCGGCGCGATGGAGGATGTGGTGATCACCGCGGCCTCCACCACGGGTGATCGGCTGCGGCGGGTGCAGATCGGGATGACCCTGATCCTCGCCTCTACCGACTACCTCATTCAGAAATAAGGGAACGCGGGCATGTTTATCGGCAAGGGTAAAGAGATCGCGCGGCGGGAATTCCTGCAACGTTCCGGCCAGCTCGCGATGATGGGCGCAGCCTCGTCCTACGCGCTTGGCCTTGCCGGGATCGCGGAGGCGGGGGCCTTCAGCAATGCTGGCGGCTACAAGGCGCTGGTCTGCCTGTTCCTATTTGGCGGGAATGATCACGCCAACACTCTCATCCCCTTCGATGCAGCGAATTACGCGCGCTATGCCAGCATTCGCGGCCAGGCCGGGTCCGAAGCGGCGGCCGGTATCGCGCTCGCACGCGCGTCGCTCGCCAATACGGTGCTACAGGCACCAACAGGTCAATCCCTCACCGACAACATCACCTACGCACTCGCACCGACTATGCCGCGCTTGAAGGCGCTGTATGATCAGGGCGCAATGGCACCGCTGCTAAATGTCGGTCCGCTGATCGCACCGCTGACCCGCGCGCAATTCGACAATGGCAGCGTGCCGCGCCCTGCCAATTTGTTCTCGCACAATGACCAGCAATCGACCTGGCAAAGCTCCGCGCCCGAAGGTGCGCCGAGCGGGTGGGGCGGACGCATGGCCGACCTGGCGCTGACATCGAACACCAATGCGATGTTCACCGCGATCAACGCCACTGGCAATGCCGTGTTCTTGAGCGGCCGGACAGCGGTACCCTATCAGGTGTCGCCTGCGGGCGCGACGCTGTTCAATCCTCTCCAGACAGGGCGCTTATTCAATTCTACCGCCGCCTCGCAGGCGCTGAGCTCATTGCTGCGGAGCGGAGCGAGCAATGTGCTTGCGGCGGATTATGCGCGGGTCAATGACCGCTCGATCCAGTTCGGGGGCTTCGTCAATGATGCGCTACGCACCGTCTCGCTCAATACCAGCTTTGGAACCGGCAACCGGCTGGCTGATCAGCTGCGGGTGGTGGCGCAGCTGATCGGGGCCCGATCACGACTGGGGGTGACGCGGCAAGTGTTCATGGTCTCGCTCGGAGGGTTTGACCACCATGACGGGCTGATCGGGTCGCATGACGCGCTGCTCGGCCAGGTCGATTTCGCCATGGATGCCTTTTTCCGGGCGACGGTCGAGTTGGGGGTGCAGGACAATGTCACCACCTTCACCGCATCCGATTTCGGGCGAACCCTGTCGTCCAATGGTGACGGGTCCGATCACGGCTGGGGCGCGCATCATTTCATCGTCGGCGGGGGCGTGCGCGGCGGGCGCTTTTACGGACGCGCGCCGCAGGTCTCGGTCACTAGCAACGATCAGGTCGGGCAAGGCCGGTTGTTGCCAACCACGTCTGTCGACGAGCTGTCCTCGACGCTGGGTCTATGGTTCGGCGTCGCGCCTTCCGAGCTGCCTTCGGTTGTGCCTAACATCGGGCGGTTTGCTTCGGCCGATATTGGTTTCATGAAGCCCGAGCAGACCGCTGTGGCGGCGTCACGATAGAATACCAGTCGGCGACCCGATTGGCATGAGCTGGGCTTTGCAATTCGGTCCGACAGATCAGCTTGGCCTACAAGCCGAACGGCGGCTTTTTCCCTTGTCTCGACAAGACCTGCCATTCAGCAAGCGGCCCAGTAGCTTCCGATCAAAGTTTGCAGGATGAATGTCCGAAATGGGGTCGCTTTGCGAATTT
>JBBRFG010000157.1:0-3979 GCA_038224685.1 Sphingomonadales bacterium | reverse complement strand
GGCAACGCCGCCCCGCTGCCGGTGAACGGGAAAAACTGCGCCAGATCGCGGCGGAGCAGGGCGGTAATCATGCTTCCGCCCCTGTCGGAGCGAAGTCCTCGACCGCAAAACTCGTCATCCCCGGCACATCGAGCGGTTGGTGCGATGCGATCAGCGCGATCCCGCCGCCCGCGCAATGTTCGCGCACCAATGCGCTCACCAGCGCCTGCGATGCGGTGTCGAGGCCGGAAAGCGGTTCGTCCAGCAGCCAGATCGGCGCGCGCTGTCCGAGCAGCCGGGCGAGCGCGGCGCGTTTCTTTTGCCCGGTTGAAAGATACCGCACCGGCACTTCGGCCAGCGCATCCAGCTTGAGCCGCACCATGATGGCGGCCTGGTCAGCCACCGCGTCAATTGTGCACCAGAAAGCGAGCGCGCGGGTCAGCGGCAAGTCAGGATCAAGCCCGCTGCGCTCATCCAGCAATCCGAGCGCGCCGGTGCGCTGCACTTGCCCGGCGTAAGGCGTGGTCAGCCCGGCAACCGCGCGGATCAGGGTCGTTTTACCCACCCCGTTGGCCCCGGTTATGTGGCACGATTGGCCCGGCGCAAGCGCAAATGACAGCCGCCGGAACAACAGCCGGTCACCCCGGCGGCAGGCCAGATCGTCAGCGGCAAAGGACGGGGCGGGAGCTTGCATCGGGCTTGTGCGTTAGGGAAAAGGCAGCCAGCAAACAAGCGACCTGCTATGAAGGAAATGCCCCATGTCCGTCTCCGAACTCACCGCTGATGCAATCAAGCAATTGCTGGGCGATCATCCCGAATGGAGCCTTGCGCGCGAAGGCAAGGCGATCACCCGCACGTGGCAATTCAAGGATTTTTCGCAGGCGTGGGGGTTTATGAGCCGGGTCGCCCTGCTGGCTGATGGGCAGGACCACCACCCCGAATGGTTCAACGTCTATGCCAAGGTCGAAGTGACCCTGACCACGCATGACGCCGGGGCGAGCGGCGGATTGTCACAGCGCGATGCGAAACTGGCCCGGGCGATTGATGAATTAAGCTGAACCACCGCTCAGCCTGAGCGGGTGTGGGTTACCGCCCCAAGGGCCGCAGGCTGCCGCGCAATTGCTTGCGCACTTTGCCCGGCATCCAGCGTTTGGCGAAGGCCATCTGTTTGGAGGTTTTGCCGACGAAGTAATCGAGCTTCGTGCCGTGCACCGCGTCCCACACCGCCTTGGCCACTTCCTCAACCGGGGTGATTTCCAGCCCGGCCGCGCGCACCCGGTCGCGGATCGGTTCGTTTGATTTGCGGTTACCAGTGCCGTTCAGCAGCGGGGTCTCAATGAAGCTCGGGCAGACTGAGGCAACGGTGATGTGATCTTCTGACCATTCGGCATCAAGGCTTTCAGAAACCGCGCGCACCCCAAACTTGGTGGCGCAATACACGCTCATTCCCGCAGACCCCGCGATCCCCGCTGCGCTGGCGATGTTGATCAGCGCCGATCCGGGCGCGGTCTTTTGCAGATAGGGATAGGCGGCCTGCGCGCCGTAAAGCACGCCTTTCAAATTGATATCGAGGCAGCGGTCGATTTCTTCGGGGTCGAGTTCAGACAGCGATCCGCCGGTGCCGATTCCGGCGTTGTTGATCACCGCGTCAATCCGCCCGCCCGCTGCCGCCGCGCAGGCTGCCAGCACATCGTCCCACGCCGCGCGGTCGCGCACATCGAGCCGCTGCGCGAATTTCGCCTCGCCCGCGATCAAGCCGAGCGTTTCGGCCATCCCGGCTTCGTTGATGTCGGCAATCCCGACAAACCAGCCGCGCGCGCCAAAATGGCAGGCGACCGCGCGGCCAATGCCGGATGCGCCGCCGGTGATGAAGATGCTGCGCTGCTGGCTCATATAATCCCCTCTCGATTGCATTTTGCAACGGTCTAGAGGGGTCTGGGGCACTTGTCAGCAGCGCATCATCGCTATCGCCCGAGTGCCGCGGTCAGGCCCGCTACATGCTCGGCCCCCTCAACGATCTGCGCGCTCGATGGTTTGAGCACCGTGCCAATCGGTTCGGCCCGCCCGCCGATGCATTCGGAGAGAAAATTCTCGGCCACGGCATAGAACGCAACATTGTTTTCCGGGCGGGCAAAGCCGTGGCCTTCGTCGGGATACAGCACATAAGTGACCGGAATGCCCGCGGCCATCATCGCTGCGACGATCTGATCGCTTTCGTCCTGCGCCACGCGCGGGTCGTTCGCCCCTTGGCCGATCAGCAGTGGCTTGATGATCCGGTCGGCCTTGTAAAGCGGGCTGGCGGCGCGCAGCAGCGCCCGGCCCGCTTGGGTACCCGGATCGCCCATCCGGTCGTGGAACTGCTTGACCAGCGGTGCCCAATAAGGCGGGATCGTCTTGAGCAGGGTTTCAAGGTTCGATGGGCCGACAATATCCACCCCGCAGGCAAACGTGTCGGGCGAAAACGTGAGGCCCGCCAGCGTCGCATAGCCGCCGTAGGATCCACCCATAATCGCGACCTTATCTGGCTGCGCGATGCCTTCGCCAACCGCCCAGTTCACCGCGTCGATCAGATCGTCGTGCATCTTCAGGCCCCATTCGAGGTTCCCGGCGTTGGTGAAGTCCTTGCCGAACCCGGTCGAGCCGCGAAAATTGACACTGAGCACGGCGTAGCCGCGATTGGCGAGCATCTGGTGGTTGGCATTGAAGCCATAGCCATCGCGCGCCCACGGCCCGCCGTGCACCAATAATACCATCGGCACCGCAGCGTCCGGGCGGCCGTCGCCATCGGCATCACTGCCCGGCGGAAGGGTGACATAGGACGGCAGGGTCAGCCCATCGCGGCTGGTGATCTCGCGCGGGTGCATCGGTTGTAGCGGCATCCCTTCGAGCGCCGGACGCGAGGTGTAGAACGGGGTCAGCGTCGCAGCGGTGCGATCATAGATGTAGCTGGCGGCGGGCTTGACCAACGGATCATTGGCGACAATCCAGATGCGGTCATCATCGGTGCGGGCGGCGATGCCAAATTGCCCTTCGAGCCGGGCTTTGAGAAAATCGAGCGACGCGCCAACGTCGGGATCAATGGCGGTCCATTCGTTTTTGAGGTAGTTGACCGCATAGGCCTCAATCACCCCGGTGACCGGATCGCGCATCGTCCCGCCGATATCGGCTTTGGCGTCCTCAGCAATCACCCGCTTTGCGCCCGTCGCGGTGTCTTGCGCGATAAGTGCCGCGGTGTTGCGGCCGCGGCTGTCGATCCAGTAGAGCGTATTGCCATCGGAGGTATATCCCGCTGGCGAGGTCGAGAGCGCATCTTCCATCGCCGAGGTTTCAAGTGGTTCAGCCTCGACCACGTTGTTCGCCACGCGAAAATAATCGGTGCCCCCGGCGGCGTTCTGCTGCGTCGCCATGCGCAGGGTCAGATCGTCATCGGCGATGAACCCGCCATAGGCGTTGTTTTCCAGCACCAGCGTCAGCGCGCCGGTTTTGAGGTCGAGCAGGTGGACATCGTGCCAGCGCGGGTCGCGGTTGTTGAGACCGATCAGCAGCTTGTTTCTCATCGTGGTCGAAGCGCCAACAATCTGCACCCGGGTCTTTTCAAATGGGGTCAGGGTGGTGCGCGCAGCGGTTTTGATATTGATGCTGTAGAGCAGGAAATTCTCATCCCCGCCCTTGTCCTGAATATAAATTACCGCGCTGGAATCGGGCGACCAGAAGTGTTGGCGGATCGGGCGGTCATCAAAACTCGTCATGGCACGGGCGGCTGCGGGATCGTCAATCGGCGCGACCCAGATGTTCATCACCCCGTAATTTGGCGCGAGCCAGCTTAGCCACTTGCCGTCCGGGCTGATTTGCCCCGCTGCGCGTTCCGGGTTGCCGAACAGTGCTTCGCGCGGGATCAACGGGGCGGCTTGAGCTTTGGTGGTCATTGCGGTTCCATCTTTGGGTGCGTGATCATCGGCGATGCTCGCGGTCGGCAGTGCCAGCAGGCTAGCGGCCGCTG
>JBBRFG010000156.1:0-4028 GCA_038224685.1 Sphingomonadales bacterium | reverse complement strand
CCCATGATCGTCCAGCGCCTTGACCATGTGAACATCATCACCGATCGGCTGGCAGAAACCGCACGGTTCTATGCCGAGTTGCTCGATCTGGAAGAACGCGACGGCCCGCCGCCGATGCTGCCTTCGCAGGTGCGCTGGATGCATGATGCCAGCGGGCAGGCGATCCTGCACCTCAATTCGTGCGACTTCCCGCGCGTGTTTGAACGCGGCGTCGCGCCGGGGGCAGAGACCGGCGCGATCCACCACGTTGCGCTGCGCTGCGGCCAATTTGAGACGGTGAGAGCCCGGCTCGAGGCAAGCGGCGCCGATTACCGGATCAACGAAGTGCCATCAATCGGGCTGCGGCAGATCTTCACTGCCGATCCCAACAACGTGCTGCTCGAACTCAACTTCTTTTCGGGCTAGCCGGCCAATTGCAGCAATTCGCGCCACGCGGCCGGGGCATCTTCAGCTTCGAGCGGATTCCACACCACCGCCATGCGCGCGCGGGCTTCTGGTTCGGGAACGCCTGCCGCGCAGTCGATGAGGTAGAGAAACGCAGTCACCCGCCAGTTCATGATGCAATGCACGTGCGCGGGGCCGGGGCGTGCCGCCAATGCTTGCTCCAGGGCAGCGACGTGCGCGGCGGTTGGCGCACCGAACGGCACCGGAATGTGAGTATAGACGATGGAATGAACCGCGAGCAGCGCAGCCTCATCCGCCAACGCCTCGGGGTGATCGCAAAGCGCGAGGTTCACCACATGGCGTACCCCAATCGCCGCCAGCCGCGCGGGGTCGCCCGGCTCAAGCTTTCCCGAAGTGGTAATCCCATCCGCCCGCCGCTGCCAGTTGCGGATATCGGTGGGATCACCCGGTGCGCTCACTTCCGCGCGATTTTCTTCGCCGCTCCGTCAATCGCCTTGTCTTCGTTGGCGCGGTGGATCACGTAGGCGCGGATCGCTTCGATCTCGTCCTTGCTCAGTGATCCCTTGAAGCTCACCATGCCACTATCCTTGAGGATGCCGCCTTCGACCACCGCGTTCCACGCCTGCGCGCTTTCCAGCGATCCGGCGCGGCGCAGATCGGGCAGCACGGTCGATCCGACCGCGCCGGGCGCATGGCACACCCCGCAATAGCGGCCATACTTTTCCGCTCCCAGCGCGATGGTTTGCACGCTCGCCCTGCTCGGCGGCGGATCGAGCGGCAGCGCGGACAGCGCCGGTTCGGCGGGCAGTTTCGCCGCTCCGCCCAGTTTGAACACCAACAGCCGCGAGATGTTGCGCACCGGGGCTTTGCGCGCAATCAAGTCACCGTCGACCGCCAGCGCATAGGCTCCGCCCCACCCCGCCAGCACCGCGACATATTGTTCGCCGCCAACGGTGTAGGTGATCGGCGGTGCGACCACCCCGGTCTGCGCGGCAAAGCTCCACAGCTTCTTGCCACTGCCTGCATCATAGGCGTTAAACTCGCTGCCAGCGGTGCCTTGAAACACCAACCCGCCGCCGGTGGCCAGCACGCCGCCGTTCCACGGGCCGGAGTGTTCGACCGTCCAGCGCGCCTTTTGCGCGACCGGATCCCACGCCACCAACATCCCGCGCAGCGACCCTGCGACCTGTTTGCGAAAACCCAGATCAGGCGGCAGATCGCCCGCGCCCAGATTGAACCCGACGTTGAACCCGCGCGCGGTGTCGGGCTTCCAATTGGCTTCGGGGGCATACAGCATCCCGGCTTCAAACGCGGGGATATAGACCAGGTTCTCGCTCGGGCTGTAAGCCATCGGGTGCCAGTTGTGCCCGCCCAGCGCGCCCGGCGATACCAGCGCCGCTTTGCCGGTTTTATCGACGCGGGTTTCGGGGTTTTCAATCGGGCGGCCGGTCACAGGATCAATGCCCGATGCCCAGTTGACGCTGACATAGGGTTTGGCGCTGATGAACTTGCCGGTTTCCCGGTCGATCACGTAGAAAAACCCGTTCTTGGGCGCCTGCATCAACACTTTACGCACTTTGCCATCAATCGTCATATCGGCGAGCATGATGTGCTGCGTCGCGGTAAAGTCCCACGTTTCGCCCGGCGTGGTCTGGTAATGCCAGACATATTCGCCGGTCGAAGGCCGCACCGCGACGATGCTGGAGAGGTAGAGGTTATCGCCTTCGCCCGTTCCGTCCTTGCCGGGGCTGCGGTAGGCGCGGTTCCACGGGCTGCCATTGCCCACGCCAATATACAGCAGATCGAGATCGGGATCGTAAGCCATCGAATCCCACACCGTGCCGCCGCCGCCAATCGCGTCGGATGCGCCCAGCACGTCCATGTTCCAGGTCTCGGCGGCTTTTTGCAGGTAAGCGGGCGCGTCATCACCCTGCCCGCCTTCGGGCACAGTGTAGAACTTCCACAATTCCTTACCGTTAGCCGCATCATAGGCGGCAACATAACCGCGCACGCCGTATTCGGCCCCGCCATTGCCGATGATCACCTTGCCATCAATCACCCGCGGCGCGCCGGTGATGGTGTAGCTTTGACCCTGATCGACCGTGACCTTTTCCCACCGCACGGCGCCGGTTTCCCGGTCCAATGCGATCAGTCGCCCATCCAGCGTGCCAAGAAACAGGCTATCGCCCCACGCGGCAAGGCCCCGGTTGACAGTATCGCAGCAGGCTTTGACTGCAGTTTCGCCCGGCACCTTGGGATCATAATCCCACAATGGTTTGCCGGTGGCAGCGTCAAACGCCTTCACCTTGCTCCACGCGGTGGTCAGATACAGCTTGCCGTCCATCACCAGCGGGGTCGCTTCCTGCCCGCGCGCGGTGTCCATATCGGCAAACCACGTCAGACCCAGATCGCCAACCGTTTCGGCGTTCACTTTTTCAAGCGGGGAATACCGCTGTTCGGAATAGGTGCGCCCGTGGCTGATCCAATTGGCGCTGTCGGAATCCGCGCCGACCAATGCGGCATTGGTGATCCCGTCACCGCTGCCTGCGCCTTCGCCAAAAACCTGACTGCAATTGGCCAGCAATCCAGCCGATAGCAACAAAACTGCACTGCTCGCCCACCGCAAAAGGTTCATGAATCCCCAACTCCCGTTTTGTTTTGCAGATGGTGCCCCGAGAAACTGTGCTTGTCCATGCCTACCTGCCGCGCCTATCAAAGCTGCGGACACACGGTAGGAGATTTATCAATGTGCGATGAGAGCAAACTGGCCGATTGGGCCAAACAAACCATCAGCCGCCGCCAGTTTGGCGCGCTGACCGGCGCAGCGGCGCTGGCCGCCTGCGCCTCGGGCGAAACCCAGGGCAATGCGCAACCCGCGATCCCCGGACTGACCGAACGCGGGATCACATTCGCAACCGCTGATGGCACGCTCGACGGGTTGTTTGTGCGGCCTGAGGCAGGCAGTCACGCAGCTGTGATCCTGTGGCCCGATATTGGCGGTATCCGCGAAGCCAAGCGCATGATTGCTCGCAAACTTGCCAGCGCAGGATACGCCGTGCTGGTGGTGAATCCCTATTACCGCGATGTTACGGGCGAACAGTTTGCCGATTTCGCTGCGTTCATTTCCGATGGGGGCTTTCAGAAAGTCGGCCCGTGGCGCAAGAAACTCGATGCCGCCGCGATTATGCGCGATGCGGCGGCAACCGTTGACTGGCTCGACCGGCAAGAAGGCGTCGATCAATCCAAAGGCATCGGCACCCAAGGGTACTGCATGGGCGGGCCGTTCACCATCTGGAGCGCAGCCGCCGTGCCCGCGCGGATCAAGGCAGCGGCCAGTTTCCACGGCGGCGGGCTGGTGCGCGCCGACAACCCGGACAGCCCGCACGTGCTGCTCGGCAAAGTCGATGCCAGCCTGCTGATTGCAGTGGCGCAGGATGACGATGCGCAGGCACCGAACGACAAGGTGACCTTTGCCGATGCAGCCAAGGCGGCGGACGTGCCAGCCACCGTTACGGTCTATCCGGGCGATCACGGCTGGATGGTATCCGACAGCCCGGCCTATGATGCCACGGCAGCGGGCCGGGGCGAGGCTGACTTGAAGGCGCTTTACGCGAGCGCGTTGG
>JBBRFG010000155.1:0-4082 GCA_038224685.1 Sphingomonadales bacterium | reverse complement strand
TGTTTTGGGGCCATTTCATTGCCGATCCGGGCGATTGCGGCCCCTGGTCGCGGAGTTTTGCCGCTATGCCGCCGTCGTCATACCGCGCTCAAGCACGACCATGCGGCGCATATTGTAGGCAAGGTTCTGCATTCCGATCTTCGCCGCCGCGCGCACGATGCCGATGGTGCGCACCAGCTTGCCGCCCATGCTGGTGTGCTGGCTGCCAAACACATGCTCGACCCGCGCCCGCACCGATGAGCGGGTCGTGTTCGCCGCCGCCTGCCGCGCGGCGATCGCGAGATAGACGAGGCTGAGAACCGCGTTGAACCCGCGCCCGCCGAGCAGCCAGCCCATATTGGCAAAAACCCGCTTCATCGTGTGTCCGGGATGGGCCTAGCGGTGCGCCAAGGCGGGCACGAGCAGGTTTACCATAGCAAGGACAGGGTCAGCCGCTAATCATGCATCACGCCAAGGGGTGATGGCGCAAAGGGCGCAACAAATGCGGTGGTGGAAGGGGCACAGCCACGCTATTCGCCCGCATCTTTAGCCAAGACCCGCTGTTCAAACTGCCAACTCATCATCTCGGTGCTCATCCAGATCGGGCTGAATGGAGCCGGCACATCCCGCTCCCACGCCATCATGCCGGTCAGCGTGCCAGAGGTGTAGGGCACATCAGGCATGGCTGCCGCCAGCTCCAGGTCGGCATAGGATTCGTCGGCAGTGATGATCGTCCAACCGTCTCGGCGCAGTTCTGCCACCAGATCGGCGATGAAAAGGGCCGCCAGATCGGTTTCGTGCAGCAACAGCATCTGCGGCGGCACCCGGCCATGCGTGCGCCGGGCAAGCGCCTCGTGATAGACAACCCCGCTCATTTGCGATTGCAGATAGAGCTTGCGTAGCGCCGCCATGTCCATCGCCCGGCCATCGCGTCGGGCGTCCAGCGTCAACTGCTCGAGGTGCCAGTCAGACCCATCGGCGGTGACATAGCCATTGCGCATGCCTCGCTGGGCCAGCCCTTCACGAACCGCATCGCGCCGTGCATTGTCTCTCCCACCTTCGTCAAGATAGGGGTAACGAAACCACGGCCGATAGCCAGCCCGACCGGCGAGCCAGTCCTGTGCCCGGTCAAGGTCAGCCAGATAATCCACCGCTTCAGTCTGGCTGAGGCGCGTATGGGCGTGGCTGTGATTGGCAATGACATGCCCCGCCGCAACATAAGCAGCGATCCGTTCTTCGCCGCCTACACCATCGGGCTCATTCAGCCTGCCGGTGGTGACGAAGAACGCTGCCTGCTCTACCTCCGCGTCACGCAAAGCGGCAACGATCCGCTGCGACCGCTCGTCGGGCGTGAAAAATGCGCCTGCCTGACGCGGGACGTCGTCGAATGACAATGCGATGCGCTTGTCGCCTATCGTTTCCTGCGCGGTCACCTGCGTCAGAGGCAAAATTACTGCGCACAGCGCCAGCACAATGGCTCTAATCACGATCATCCCCCTTCACCCCATCGTCGGGATGATAAAAGCGTTGGTCCCATCAGGCGACCCATCGGGCCACCGCTGGGTGATCTTTTTGTTCTTGGTCCAGAACCGCAGGCCTTCGGTGCCATATTGGTCGATATCGCCAAAGCCCGAACGCTTCCAGCCGCCAAAGCTGTGATAGGCGACCGGCACCGGGATCGGCACGTTGATGCCCACCATGCCAACATTGACGCGCGCGGCAAATTCGCGCGCGGCGTGGCCGTTGCGCGTAAAGATCGCGACGCCGTTGCCATATTGATGTTCGCTGGGCAGGCGGACCGCCTCATCAAAATCCTTTGCGCGCACTATCTGGAGGACGGGGCCGAAGATTTCTTCCTGATAGCTTTTCATGGTCGGCGTCACATGGTCGATCAGCGTCGGGCCGACGAAGAAACCGTTTTCATGTCCCTGAAGCGTGTAGCCGCGCCCGTCGATCACGATTTCGCCGCCTTCCTCCTCGGCGGTGGTGATCCATTGTTCGATCCGCGCCTTGTGTTCGGGCGTCACGACCGGGCCGTAATGCGCATCGGGATCAGTCGAGACGCCGATGCGAAGCGCGTTGATCGCCGGGATCAGCTTTTCTCGCAACCGCTCTGCCGTGTCCTCTCCCACCGGCACGACGACTGGCAGCGCCATGCATCGTTCCCCGGCAGAGCCGAACGCCGCGCCCGCCAGATCGTTCACCACCTGATCGAGGTCCGCATCGGGCATGACGATGCCGTGGTTCTTCGCACCGCCCATCGCCTGAATGCGCTTTCCAGCCTCCGCCCCGCGACGAGAGACGTAATGCGCAATGTCGGACGATCCGACGAAGCTGACCGCGCTGATCGCGGGGTGATCGAGGATCGCATCGACCATCACCTTGTCCCCGTGGATCACCTGCAACAGCCCTTCGGGAGCGCCCGCCTCCAAGAACAGTTCGGCCAGCCGCACAGGCACGGATGGATCGCGTTCGGAAGGTTTCAGGATGAACGCATTGCCGGCCGCGATTGCCATGCCGAACATCCACATCGGGATCATCGCGGGAAAGTTGAACGGGGTGATGCCAGCACCGATGCCCAGCGGCTGGCGCACCGAATACACATCGATCCCCGGCCCGGCGCCCTGCGTGTATTCACCTTTCAGCACCTGCGGAATACCGCACGCATATTCGATCACTTCCAGCCCGCGCTGCACATCGCCCTTGGCATCATCCACCGTCTTGCCGTGTTCACTGGAGAGCAGTTCGGCGAGGGACTGCATATTCGACTCCACCAGTTCCTTGTACCGAAACATCACGCGCGCACGTCTCTGCGGGTTGGTCGCGGCCCATGCGGGCTGCACCGCGCGCGCATTGGCGACCGCGATTTCAAGCAGCGCCGCATCGCCAAGCGGAACCTGCGCCTGCACCTCCCCGGTGGAGGGGTTCCAGACTTTATGCGTGCGGGTGGCGGCGGGAATGGAGCCCTTTCCGGGCATGAAATGGTCGATCTGGCGCATGGTGTGGTGTCTCTCTCCTGGTCGCGGGCGTGGCCGTTTTAGGCCGCCCGCGGTTATGGCATCCCAAGTGCCGCCTACCGCTCGCCAAGGCAAGTCTTGTGACCTCGTGGGCTGGCGGCAGTCAGGCGCGTCCAGCCCTTCGCATCTTTCGCAAGTCGCAGTTTGGCTGTACACCGGCGCACAATGCATCTGTTTGAAGCCCTCGTCGTTTTGCATGTGATCGCTGGGACCATCGGGCTTGTCGCCTTCTGGGTGCCGATCGCCACGCGCAAGGGGGCAAACTACCACCGCAAGGGCGGCAAATTCGCCTGCTACGGTTTTATCGTCGCGGGCGCGCTGGCAGTCGTGATGGGGCTGATATCGCTGTTCGTGATGCCGGATCGTCACCCCGAAATTGCTGATCGCGCCCTGTATCAAGGGCTGTTTGGCTGGATGATGCTGTATCTGGGCGTGCTCACCATCGGCTTTGCGGATTATGGCCTCGCGGTGGTGAAACATGCGCGCGGGCGAGCAGCTTTGCGCAAGGCCCGCTATCAAATGGTGATGGCCGCGGTTATCGCAGCCGCACTGGCTTGCGGGATATACGGGCTCACCATCGCAGAGCCGCTGATGATGGCGGTCGCAGCGCTCGGGGTGATCTCAATGACGATCCAGCAGGTGTTCGTGTGGCGCGGACGCCTGCCGTTTCTCGGCGAACCTAAACCCACGGCATATATCGGAGAGCATTTTCGCGCACTGGTGGGGATGGGCATTTCGGCCTACACCGCGTTCATGTCGGTCGGCCTGATCCGGCTGATTCCCGAGCACGTGTTCAACCCCGCCATCTGGGCTGTGCCCAGCGTGATCGGTGTATCGCTCATCATCTGGTTCACGCATCAAGGCAAACAACGGGCAAAGCGCGCCGAGCACGCGAAGGGCATTTCGAGCGCCAAGGGCGAACAGTCGACGCAGCAGGTGGCCTGAACAGCTTGCAGTTGACCCGGCGCATGTTTGGTATCATGGGCGGCGGCATCAGCGCAGGCAAAACGATGCGGGTGTAGCTCAATGGTAGAGCAGCAGCTTCCCAAGCTGACGACGAGGGTTCGATTCCCTTCACCCGCTCCA
>JBBRFG010000154.1:0-4085 GCA_038224685.1 Sphingomonadales bacterium | reverse complement strand
CTTGCCACCGGGCCCGGTCAAACGGTCACCCACCGGCCCCGGCGTTAACCAGACGACGACTTCCTTTCATCGGACGATACGAAGCACGATCCGCGCGGCACGTCGCCGAGCGGAAATAAATTGTTCTTGAAAGGAACACGTTATGAGCAAGACTGGAACCGTCAAATTCTTCAACACCGACAAGGGCTACGGCTTTATTCAGCCTGATGATGGCTCGTCGGATAGCTTCGTCCACATCACTGCTGTGCAGGCCGCTGGCATGCATTCGCTCGATAAGGATCAGCGCCTCAATTACGATCTCGAACAGGGTCGTAATGGCAAGGAAAGCGCCGTGAATCTGTCGGCTGCTGACTGATATTGATACAGAAATCCGGGGGCGGATTGGCCGCTCCCGGGTTTCACACTCGGCGGCCCGGATTTCCCGCTCCCTCCCTCTTACAGCAGGACGCACCCGATGGCACAGACCTATGAATTTTATAACGAACGTGCTGATGAGGCTGCGGCGCTGGCCGACCTCGCGACGCTCGACAACGTGCGTGATCGGGAATTGCGTTCGGAAAAAACCTGGCGCGGATTGGCTGAACAGGCGCGCAAGACCGCCGAAGAACGGGTCAAAGCAGACACCGTGCGGGCTGAAAAGCGCGCGGCGGAAAGCCTTGAAGTTACAGAGGCTGAGGGCTGATTGGTTTAAGCTGGCCCAAGCCTGCGAAAGCTAGGGCTGGGTTGATCGAACGGGTCAGTGCTGCTCAGCCCGCAGTCACGCAAGATGTCCTCGATTGCCTTGGCCACACCGAAAAATCCAGCTTTGGCGTAAGGCCAGGTTGAACGATCAAGCTCGCTGAGAATGACCGCGATTTGGCCTTGGGCGGCGAGCGGAGCAAGGTCTGGCCACAACGCATCGCGTGTCCATCCCGCAGGCAGGTAAGGCAGGGCGATGCGATCTATGCCCGCCTTCGCGAGCAGCGGTGCGAGCGGTTCGCCCGCGTGCCACTCCGCGACGCGGCAACCATATGCTACGCCCGCCTCTGCCGACCCGCCAGCCACCGCGTCTTGAGCAAATCGCCCCGCAAGCGCGCCAACCGCGCCCGGTGAGCGCGCGGCAGGGCGCGCAGCACTGATCACGAGTGCAGGTGTGCCGGGCAGTGAAAGCGGCGCGCGGTGCGCGGCTTCATCATGCAGCAGCAGCGCAAACGGCTGGGTCATGTCCGAAGGCGCAAGCGGCGCGGGCAGATCGAGCCGGACACGCCCATATTCCTGCGCTTCCTCCAGCGGTTCAGCATGATCGGCCAAACCATCGGCCGTCAGCGGACCGTCCGGTCTGCCTGCGGTATAGCGCGCGATATTGTCTGCCCGGGCGAGGTAGTGCTTGCCTTTGGTGTGCAACCCCGCAACCCAGCGCCACGACAGCGTGTTCGAGGCGGCATCGCCGTCGATCAAGTGCCGCAGGAAGAAATCCGCTCCCAGCCGCCAATCAAGCCGCAAGGTGAAAATCCAGATGCTGGCAAACCACATCCGCGCGTGATTGTGGAGGTAGCCGGTCGCCGCCAACTCGCGCGCCCATTCGTCAAACGCTGCGATCCCGGTGCGGCCTTCGGTCGACTGCGCGTAGGCGGTGCGAACACCGGCGTTGCGTGCCACCGCAGTCAGCGCTGTGTCGCGCCCGGCAACGTAGTCGGTCCAGATCGCCGGGCGCTGTTCAAGGTAGCCTTTGAAATAGACCCGCCAGAACACTTCAGCGATGAATTTTTCGGCTGCGCGCGGGCCATGTGCTCCCAGCGTAGCCTGCAACACTTCCGCCTCCCCGATCAGCCCGGCGTGGAGCCACGGCGATAACTGCGAGACATTGCCGCGCGTGCCATCTGGCCCCGGCCCGTCATCATGGTTGCGGCTATCGGCGTAGCGCCGTCCGGCTGCGGGCAGAAATTCGGCAAGGCGGGCAAGCGCGGCAGCACGGGTGGGGGTGTGGTTCATGGCGTATTGAACCCGGCGGTCCGGGCAAGGTTCCAGACGAGTTGCGCCCAAGGCAGGATAGACGGGGAACTTCCATCCGGCCCAGCCATTCATATAATGTGAACGCAGCGCGATTGCGGCAATCCTTCTCTACGCCTCCGATGCAATGTTTCATCGCGGCAAACCCCGGCCTTATGGGCACAAACAAGGACTCCCCCTATGAAGATCATCCATTTGACCCTCGCTTCGGTCGCCGCGCTTGCGCTGGTCGCTTGCGCCAGCGAAACCCCCGCTGAAGACACCGCTGCGGACGCGACTGCTGTCGCTGACGATGACACTGCTGCGGGCACGATTGTTGAAGTTGCTCAAGGCAACGAAACCTTCTCGACCCTCGTGGCGGCAGTGACCGCTGCCGGACTGGGCGAAACGCTGTCGGGCACTGGCCCGTTCACAGTGTTCGCGCCCACCAATGATGCTTTTGCTAAGCTGCCAGCAGGCACCGTGGAAAAGCTGACCACCGAAGATAAGGACACGCTCAAGGCGATACTTACCTATCACGTGGTCGCGGGCGAAGTGGACGCAGCAACGCTGACGGCTGCAATCGGTGAAGCGGGCGATGCAGGTTACACCATCACCACCCTAGGCGGCGGCACATTGACTGCCAAGATCGTGGACGGCGGCGTGGTGCTGACCGACGCAGCGGGCAACGCCGCCAAGGTGACCGCCACTGATGTGGCCGCGTCTAACGGCTTGATCCACGTTATTGATACCGTGCTGATGCCGAAATAAGCGCCGATTTTAGCAATGGAATTTCAGGGGCGGGCATCGCGAAAGCGAGGCTCGCCCTTTGCTATAGCGCCGCGACCGAACTATGTTTGACACGAAAAGGAACCCGGCCGTGTCAACACACCATCGCAGCGCGCTTTTTTGCGTATCGAACTTCGCTCTGCTGGCGGTCGCCTGCAACCCGGCTGCCGAAGGGATCGACCCCAAGGGCGAGGCTTTTAGCGCCGTGGCGACCAATGATGTGATCATTCTCACGGGCACTGAGCCGTTCTGGGGGGTCCGGATCGAAAATGGCGAGGCGAATTACGCCAATCCCGAACATCCCGAAGGCTATGACTTTTCCGTCACCCGCTTTGCTGGCAATAATGGGCTGGGCTTTTCAGGCATGATCGATGAGCAGGCGGTCACCATCGCACTTACCCCCGGCGCGTGCAGCGACGGGATGAGCGAGCGCACCTATCCCTATGTCGCCACTATCGCTTTGGGTGAGGCGATTTTGCGCGGCTGCGGTTATACCTCAAGCCAGCCGTTCACAGGGGATGCATCACCGTAAGAGCGGATTTTTTGGATAGGGGAAAGACTATGACGACCACCGGAGGATGCCTGTGCGGCAAGGTACGCTATGCCTTTGAAGGCGAACCGATGCTGTGTATCACGTGCCATTGCAAGAACTGCCAACGGCAAGCAGGCAGTGCGCTGTCGGTGATTCATCGGCGTGGCGGAAGCCGCTGTCTTGTGTGAAGGCGAGGTCACCACTTACAATGACACCGGCGATTCCGGTGCGGCCGTGCGCCGCCAGTTTTGCGGCACTTGTGGTTCGCCGGCTTTCACGCGGGTCGAAAGCCCGCCAGGCATGATGTTTATCAAGGCTGGGACGCTGGATGACACCAGCACACTCAAGCCCGCGTTCCATTGCTACACCAAAAGCAAGCAGGACTGGGTTGATCTTGGCGACATTCGAGGAATTGAAACGGTTCCGAACGGGCTTTAGAGCGCTTTCCGACCATTCTGGATCACACTGATTGTGACAGGAAGCCCAAACGGGGCGGGCCGATTTTGGCCCATCACAGCGTCGTGAGCCAAGGACTTTGGGGATCACTATGCCTAAGCATAGCTCCCTCCTCACTCCTTGTGCTGGGCAAAAATCGACTCCGTCAGGGCGCCCCAGAATGGTCGGAAAGCGCTCTAGAACAACCCCGGGATTTCGAACTGCGCCGCGCTCGGCTGATCAGGTTGAAGCATTTCGCGCTCCGGCAGGTCGAGTCCCGCGCGGGCGTTCTGCCCGACGATTGATCCGGTCCCACTGGCGGCCGCTGCGGTCGCGCCAAACGCTGTGCACGAACGCCCGG
>JBBRFG010000153.1:0-4202 GCA_038224685.1 Sphingomonadales bacterium | reverse complement strand
CCTGCGCATTGACACCGTGAACCTGAAAAACCGACTTTGCCAAATCCAGCCCAACAACCGATACCTGTTCCATCGTCACTCTCCTCTCCGACTCATCCGCGAAGAATACCTCGCAGGGTGGAGAGCCGTCCACGACATCACTTCCGGTTCTAGCGAAAGCAGCTGCCAACCGGCGAAAACAGACCAAACGAAACGCTAGCCAATCTCAGAATTTGCAACAAGTGTGGTCAGATTGAATTATTCTCTGCGCTATCACTATACCCCCCGGACTTGATCCGGGGCCGGGCTTCTTCAATTCGGCTAGCAATGCAGCATTCTGCATCAGATTGCGGACTTGGTCGGCGATAGAGCGCCCATCGTTGGTCGCCACTCTAAGCAGTTCCTTGCACACGGTGAACGAACGGCTGCGCGACGCGCGGCGAAAGCTCGGCGTCACCAGCAGCCGCGAAGCGGCGCGGCAGTTGCTGGTGCATGAGCGTGAGACCCCCGAATTGCTGGGGGACAAGCCTTTGGGGGATGCGCTGACAGCGGGGGATGAGGCAGGAGTAATGGCATCCGCCACCCGGCGGTGGGCGCGGCCCGGCCCTGCCCTCACAGCCATCGGAGTGCTTGCCATGTCGCTGATTATCGCCGCCCTGCTGATTTCAGGCAGCATCGCCGTGCAAGGTTCGGGCGATGCCCGTGATGCGGGCGAAACGCCTTCTGCCGCCCCTGTAAACCTAGACCCGTTGCAGACCATCGCCCGCACATGGCTGGGCCATATCGACAAGCAGGAATGGCAGCAGAGCCACGCGAGCAGCGCCGCTGTGTTCCAGCAGGCAATTTCGGCTTCTGCATGGGCGCAGGCCGCAGCGCAAGCGCGCAAGCCACTGGGCAGAGTGTTGAAGCGTGAACTGCTGGAATATGGCTCGGTCTCGGCCCCTAGGGCGTATCGGCTAGCAGTGTTCAAGACGGATTTTGCACACCGGAGCGGTGCGATCGAGACAGTAACGCTCGAACGGGAGGGCAGCGTCTACAAGGTCAGCGGCTACTGGATAAAATAGCGCTGCTTTCAGGCCCAAAGACTGCCGCTGCCCAGCTGACCCCGTCCCCCCCCATCAATACATGTGCTGCCCGCCGTTGATGCTCATTGTGGAACCCGTTACGAAACCGCCGTTTTCACTCGTCAGAAACGCGACGGCGCGGGCGATTTCTTCGGCCATGCCGAGCCGCCCGACGGGGATTTTGGCGACGATTTTTTCGAGCACTGCGGGCGGCACCGCGGCGACCATGTCGGTGTCGATATAGCCCGGCGCGATCGCGTTCACGGTGACTCCGAACTTCGCGCCTTCCTGCGCCACGGCTTTGGTAAAGCCGTGAATTCCGCTTTTCGCCGCGGCATAGTTGACCTGCCCATATTGCCCCGCCTGCCCGTTGATTGAGGCGATGTTGACGATCCGGCCCCAGCCTCTTTCGCGCATTCCGGGGAAGGTTGCCTTGGCCATGTTGAAGCACCCGCCAAGGTTGATGCGCATGACGTCGTTCCAGTCATCGAAGCTCATCTTGTGCAAGGTGCCGTCGCGTGTGATCCCGGCGTTGTTGACCACGATATCGACCGGGCCGTGATCGGCGGCAACCGCTGCGCATCCGGCCATTGCGGCTTCGTGATCGCCGACGTCCCACCTGTAGGCAGGGATGCCGGTTTCCGCTGTGAAGGCGGCGGCCTTTTCCTCATTCCCGGCGTAATTGGCGATGACCGTGTGGCCTTGCCGGGCGAGCCGTTTGCAGATCGCCTGCCCGATTCCGCGCGTTCCTCCGGTGACGATGGCAACCCGGCCCATGGCAATTCTCCCCTGACAAAATGCGTTTTCGCCTTGGCAGCCTAGCGTTGCCGCCGCGTCAGGGAAAGCGCGCAATAGCTAAGCGACAGACTGCCGGGTCTAAGGGGGGTCTAGCGGGGGTCTAAAGGCGGCCTAGACGGGGCAAGCACCCACCTAAACGCGGCAAGCAGGGGTCTAAACGGGCCTAGAGGGGGTCTAAAACCGGCTCGCGAGCCAGCGGCGGCTGATCAGAATTTGATCTGCGTTCCAACGTAAACGGCCTGACTGTCCTGCACCGAATTGGTCAGCGGGTCGATCCGTTCGCGTTCCTGTGAATAGCGTACCCCGGCGGTCACGTTGAGGTTCGGCGAGAGCCTGAAGCTGCCGCCGACACCGACAGTCTGCGCGCCAATCGAATCAAGCGTGTTGGGTGAACGGCCAGCGATGGCGCGGTCTTCGACTTCGATCCGTGGTTGCAACCGGCTCGGCTTGTCAGCGGCTTGTGGGCGCGCCGGTTCAAACTGCGCCAGATCGGGCATCGCGATGTTGCGCACTTTCGCGGTCAGATCAACCGTGCGGGCAAAGCTGCGGTAACCGCGCGCTGAACCGAGTTGGAACCTGCTGGCTTCGATCCCGCCAACGCCTGCGGCACGCCCACCAACGCCAGCGGCGCGGCCGGGCACGGCGGCAATCGCCGTTCGCACCGAAATTGCCTGTGCGTTCTGATCATCAATCCGCACCGCGACAGTCACCGTGCGTTCGCCCAAAATCGGCGCGGCGCGTGCCGGCGTAAACCGGAAACCGCGCGCCCGTGCCTTTTCCGCAACGCGCGCTGCCAGCGCCGGATCAACCGAGGCCGGAGTAAACACATCAAGCCCCAAACGGGCGAACGACGCTGCACCGCGATCAACGCCGCTTCCGCCAAGCGCCAAACCGGCGCTTGGCACAGCGAGAGCCAATGCACCCAGCGACATAGCGCACAGGGCAAACAGCGGCAGCGATCGCTGCGCTTGTGCTGTCCTGATAGGCTGTGCCGACATCGTTATCCCGTATCCCTGTTCCGCTACTGTATATAGTGACTGTAATGCGCAGTCTTAAAGACGCGGTAAAAACAATTGTCTATCTTAGTCAAACCGGGGTCGCCCCGACTCGCTGGGTTTGTGATAGGCCCGCATAATCGCGGCGCAATGATCTTGCTGCGTGTTTGCGGGTTTCGCGATCAAACTGTGGCGCGATACACACATAAGCTGCCGTCGCTGTAAAATCGGGCGTGCGGCCAGCGTCCGCCAGCGTCGCGGGTGCCGGCTGGTTCAGCGCGGGTAAAGCGCCGCCGCGCTGTTGTCGGCGCGGCTGCGGTGGATGATGCTTGCCGCACCGGGCCTTAGGGTTATAGAGCATCGGATTACAGCTATCGAGGATGATCCGGCAGTGACACGCGCCAACCCCGCCAATTCCCGCTCGGCCGATGCCGTGCCGACCCGCAGTTTCATTCGCAGCACAATGCGCCCCGCCCTGATGGCGGGGGCCGTCGCATCGCTGGCGCTGCTGAGCGCGTGCGGCGGCGGCGGTCGTCCGCGCACCGATTTGTCGGCGGCGCAGCTCAACACCATCGGCGTCAACGCCTATCTATGGCGCGCGGCGCTCGACACGGTCAGCTTCGCTCCATTGTTACAGGCGGATAGCAACGGCGGCGTGATTGTGACCGATTGGTACACCAACCCCGCCAACCCCGGTGAGCGAGTGAAGATGACGGTCACGATCCTCGATCAAGATTTGCGCGCTGATGCGCTGCGTGTGGCGGCCAGCCGTCAGGTCGCAGATGGTGCCAACTGGGTCGAAGCCCCGGTGCAAGCGGCCACAGTGCAAAAACTCGAAGACATCATCCTGACCAAGGCCCGCGATCTGCGCCGCCAGGCACTCGCTTCGTAAGCCGCTGGCATCCTGTGCGCTTTTAAGCGTCTGCTCTACCGACGGAACACCGCGCATGACCGACATTCCTTTTGAACCGTCCATTGTTGACGGACAGGGGCGTTTCGGTCCGTCCGTTGCCCCTGCGGATCGCTTTGATCCGCAAACCGCTGACCCACGCTGGCAGCGCGCATGGGCCGATGCGGGCACGTTCACCGCCGATTCGGATAGCCCGAAGCCCAAAAGCTTTATCCTCGAAATGTTCCCCTATCCTTCGGGGCGGATCCACATGGGCCACGTGCGCAATTACACGATGGGCGACGTGCTGGCGCGGTATAAAAAGATGCGCGGGTTTGAAGTGCTGCACCCGATGGGGTGGGATGCCTTCGGGATGCCAGCGGAAAACGCGGCGATGGAAAAGGGCGTGCATCCGGGTGGGTGGACGAGAGCGAATATCGCACAGATGAAAGCACAATTGCAGCGTATCGGCTTTGC
>JBBRFG010000152.1:0-4244 GCA_038224685.1 Sphingomonadales bacterium | reverse complement strand
TCGTGCGCAGCATGCCATCACTCTAAAATCCGGCACCTCCGCCTTGGCGCGTTTTTACACAGCCTCGGTCGGAAGCTGACGTCTGCAACCTTCAAAATGGACAGCCGACAGCGCGCCCTCATCCCGATCACAAGGAGCCTGGACTATGCAGCCAGCAACCGACCATGGTGCAAGTACCTCGTCAGAGTGCGATTTTAGCGTCAGCCGAAAGCAGGCCAATCGGCCACAAATAGGCTTGAAACCGCCTCGCCATCTGATTTGGTCAGGGCAGCAAACGCGCCTAAAGTTCAACATTGAAACTCGTGTGCGAACGCAATTAATCAACCCTAGAACCGGTAAGGAACCCGCACCCCCACGACCATATCCGGGCTGTCATCTGTCAAGCCGATGCCCACGGTGGTAATCAACGACAGGCGTTGACCCAGCGAAAAAGTAGCACCCAGATTAACTATGCCAATGTTCGCTTGGCTCCCCACAACTCTCTGAAAGTTTTCGGCAGTATCCAGCTTCAAACGCGAGCGTTCGACCAGACGTTGCGAAAAGGACATCGAAATGCTGGAACTTTCATTCAGAGCATAAGCCAACCCAGCACCAAACTGCAGCGCGTTGCCGATAACGACGCGCCCCGGTTGATCGCCTGGGTTTTCGTCAATATCTGAAAAGCCGCGTTCAAAATTCCGAAAATAATTGATGCTGCCGAATACCACCATTGGGTCAATTGTCTTCAAAGCCGACACACCAAGCGACGCGCCCCACACGCCGCTGCCGGTAGCGAGCGAGCTAGGGACTTGCAAATTCCCTTCGCTTCCCGCGACTTCGACAAAATCAACGCCAAACGGATCCCGCCCAGTGGGCGGTTTTACCCGGCCACTGACAACGATATTGGGACGCCGCGCGGTTTCAGCGAGCACCTGATAGCTCGCCCCGAAACTCACGTCGCCCAGTCCCTGATCGCTGACCCGCGCTTCGACCGGCACATTGGCCGCGCCCCCTGCGCCGCCGCTGCGAAAGTTCGATGTGCGGTACAGAAACGGAATGCTGGCATCGATGAAGAAGCTATCGCTAACGCCGTAGCGCACGGTCAGATCAGAAGTGAAGATATCGGCATCAATTTCATCGATGCTGATCGTACCGAGGAAGATCGCATCAAGCGCTAGAAACCCATCAAGATTGATCCGCGCGTCACCGAAATGCGAGTATCCGAACGAAAATTCCGCTCCGAGGCGGCTACGCTGAGTACCTTGTTGTTGTTGCACGATGTCCTGCACCGCCTCGGTTGGGTCAGGTGCTTTCTGGACTGGGATCTCGTCAGATTGCGGGCCTGTTGCCGCGTCTTGAATGGCCGCAAAGCCGGTCGCATCATCCAACGGCGCCTGCGGCTGGCTCTGCCGAAACTGGTCGAGCGCGGGGTTGAGCGTCATTGGTCTGGTTGCCGGAACCACAAACCGGCCGCGTAATGTCACCGCTTCGTCAAGTGTGATCGGCTGCAAATCGAGCCGCAATAGTCGCTCCTCCAGCGCTTTCAGCCTGGCGTTTGCTTCGGCCTCGCGGGACTGCAATTCGGCCACCTGCCCTCTCAGCACCTCAACTTCATCGGTACGTTCTTGCGCTTGGGTGACACTGGGCATCGCAATCATCGCTGCTGCGCCAAAGGCGATTGCCGATATTTGGTGTTGCAGAAACATAAATTTCCTCCCCTTTTAGTCGACCCGAGTTGTCATGGCTGCCCGCTGTTAGGGGTTTAGCAAGGTCCACAGAGTTGCCGGGTCCGGCACCCCTGTTTCATACAGGTTTGCTCCACGCTGAAAGGCGATGAGAGCATCGCGCATCTGGGGGGAAAACACTCCGTCTTCTTGCCCGCGATAAAGCCCCCGCGCGCTGAGCGCTGACTGCGCGCGTTTGAGGATGGTCTGATATACGAAGGCACGGTTTTCACCGGCGCCAACCTCTACCAGCGGCGAAAACTCCGCTACGCGCACGGGCCGGAACGCGCCGACCATTTTTTGCACTGCAGAAACAATGATATCGTCGGGATTTTCGGAACAGTGCTTTTCCAGGATCAAGTCAAACGCGGCGGCATTGTGCCACGGTGAAAGGTCAAATGTGTTGGGCTCATACCGGTTGGCGGCGCTGAGGTATCCTTCGACGAAACCGATCAGACGTTGATATTCGGCGGAACCTTTGTCAGCGCGCGCGGCGATAAAGGTTGCGCAATCAAGCCTGCCCGACCCTTCGACGGCAAATTGCCGACTGCCATTGTCTGCACTGGCGGGCAGTCCACTAGTCAATACCAGTCCGGCGGTCAGCAGCGCCGTGAAAATCCGCAAACTGCGTCGTGATTGGCCCCGGTTGCGCATGACTAGAACCCGTAACCCTTCATCACCGACAAGGCCTCGGTCGCGCGCACCGCATCAAAGCTAGCGCCGGTCATGTCAGCTCCGATGATAATTGCGCTGTTGTTCAACACGCTGTTTCCATCGCTGTTAATCATGGTCTGCTGCAACACCCGGCCAAATTCTCCACCCACGTTCTGCAAGGCGGAATCGCTGCCGTTGTTGCCCGATAGCGCTAGGCCGATTTCATTGCGGCCAAGCCGGAAATCCAGCCGGTCGCCGTCGGCGAAACTAAACCCGGTGCTCGCATTGATCGCAGTTAGTCCAGTCTGTTGGAATGCAGCGATCTGCGATGTGGGCACTAACGTAATCACCATGTTGTTACGCGCAACATTGTCAGCGCCCGCAATGACATTGGCCTGGGCTGCCCCTTGGGTTGTTCCTAGCCCGCCCACCGGAAAAACCTGCTGGCCAGTGATAAAGGGGGTGTAACCGGTGTGGCTATCGGTCACATCCATCGCCGGATCGCCTTCGCGAACCCAGCCGATTAACAGCTGCGGAACCGGGTTTCCGTCGCTGCCTGCGGCGAGGAAATCGACGTTGAACACCAGCCGAGCAACCGTCGTGATGCCGTTTGCGTCCTGCCAGCTCGTTAACATCGAAATGCCGAAATACGAAATCGAATCCGGCCGGATGAACTTGCCACGGATCCCAGCCAATTCCTGATCGGTGATCGGTGTGCCGAGCGCGGCGGCGGCGGATACGTTTACTGGTCCGGTTCGCTCCGCGCTGACTGAAACCGGCGCAATTGTCAGCGCAGTTGCCCCGACGAATATAGCAAATGCGACTTTGTGTTTGCGCATGGGCATGGGGTGACTAAATGTGTGCATGGCTCCCTCCTCAGAACGAAAAATCATAACCGGGTGCGAAGCCAAATTCGGCGGCTTCGGCGGCCGGAAGGCTTGCGGTAGCTTTTAGCAATTGCCGGGCAGACAGCGGGGACGGCGGATCGATCAAAGCGTTGTTCGGATCATAGCCTTCGCCGATCACGATGAATGCGATGTTGTTCCATGCCTGTTCAAACGTCTCGCGCAGCATCGTTCGATTGCCGAGCGCAGGATCACCAATTGCAATCCGATCCCCGAAGATTTTGCGCACCACGACGAAATGTTTGTATCCCCGCACATCGATCAACACGATCACTGGAATATCGAGCTGCGCCAGCGCCTCGTAATCGATCCGGTACCCCTCGGCATTCAGACCGACTGATTGAGCATAGCTTTTCATGTCTAGCAGCGAAAATCCCTTTTGCCGCACGATATCAGGATCAGCCACTTTCAGCATGTTGACCAGCACTTGGCGTTCAGTAGTCTGATAGCCAAAGGCGCCGTTAAAGATGGTTGCCATTACAGCGGCACCGCAGCTGAAGTCGGTCTGCTGGCGCACTAGGTCTTCAAATCTCATCGCTTTCCAACTGACAGGGCGCGCGCTTAATGTCGGCGCTCCGTTGACCAGTTGGCCCAGCCAGACGGGCGTTTTTTCCGACGGCGTGCGTGCACATCCCGAAAGAGTTATGACCCCCGCCAGCAACAGAACAACTGCATATTTTTTTGACCAAATGGGGCGAATGTGAAACATTAAACTACCTACCTCATTGCTTCGGGTAGAGGGCTGCTGCGCTGCCGTGCGGCGCAGCATTTCCGCGGTTGCGAATGTTGCCGATGGAATGGGGAGGAAGAGTGTAAGGGCTCCTCCTCCCCACCCAACAACGGCAGGCGTTAGCTAGGGTCGCCGCCACCGCCATTATCGCCGCCGCCGGCAGGTGCACCGCCTTGTGATGCAGCAATCGTCAGCGCATTGAGCTGCTGGTTGCCGACACCAGCCGCCATGTTGACACCGATGTTGCCAGAC
>JBBRFG010000151.1:0-4275 GCA_038224685.1 Sphingomonadales bacterium | reverse complement strand
CACGGCGTGATAGAACGCGGATTTAGCGGCGATTGGGCAGCGGTCAAGCCACGAAGCTGCTACAAGCGTCGCAGCCACAAGGAGCGAACCCGCGCGATGATCATTCACACGCAGCTGAACGACGGCACGCCGGTGTGTATTCGGCAGGTCGACAAGGATGACGAACAGCGTTTGAAGGATGGGATTGCCAAGCTTTCCCCGCAATCGCGCTATCTGCGGTTCTTTTCAGGCATGCGTGAGGCTCCGCCGAAAGTGATCGAGGCGCTGATCACCGTCGATGGCCATGATCACATTGCCTGGGGCGCGTTGCGGATGGACCTGCCGGGCGATCCGGCGCTGGGCGTGGTCCATGCCTTTCGCGACAAGGATGATTTGGAAGTGGCCGAATTTTCGGTCGCGGTGATTGATGAATACCACGGGCGCGGGCTGGCGCGGTTGCTGTGCGCGGTGCTGCTGCTCGACTGCCAGCGGGAGGGGCTGGAGCATCTGGCGGTCAATATTCTGCCCGAAAATGTCCCTGCGATTACGCTGGTCCGCTCGCTTGGCGCGCACCGGATGGGACATAGAGGCTCTGTCTCGGAATTCGACATCAGCATCGCCGATGCGCTCGAATCGCTTAGGCAGGAAGCGGATGTGCCGGGCCTTGCGGTGATCTTTGACCAGTTTGAACAGCCCGAAACGTAGCGGACATTGCGATCTGGCCGCAGCGCAACGCAGCGGCTAGGGTCAGGGACATGACCACCACCCCGCGCATCTTAGTCCTTGGCACCGGCGGCACGATTGCAGGCGCGGGGGCGAGCGCGACGAGCGCCGCCTATCAGCCCGGCGGGCTGGCGTTGGAGGCAATGCTCGGCAACCTCGCCGCGTTGGGGCTGGCGGCGGAATTGATCCCGCAAGAGATCGCGCGGATCGGATCGCAGGATATCGGCTGGCCGCAGTGGCAGGCATTGCACGCGGCATGCGCGGGCGCGCTGGATGATCCGGCGGTGACCGGCGTGATCATCACTCACGGGACGGACACGGCCGAGGAAACCGCCTTCTTGCTCGACCTGACCCTGCCTGCGGGCAAGCCAATCGTGCTGGTTGGCGCGATGCGGGCGGCGGACGCGGTGGGGGCCGACGGGATGCGCAATTTCGCCAATGCGGTGCGAGTGGTAAGCGATCCGGCAGCTTCGGGGCGCGGGGTGATGTTGGTGATGGGTGACGGCGTGCTGGCCGCGCGCGATGCCCGCAAGGCAGCGACGTCGAGCATCGATGCATTCAAAAGCTTTCCGCGCGGCGCGATTGCGCGGGTGACCCCTGCGGGTCTCGACTGGTTCGGCCCGCCGCATCGTGTGGGTCCAGAAACGGGGGGCGCCGCACGCTATGCCTGGCCCGAGGCGCTGCCGCGCGTCGCAATCCTCACCGCAGGCGCAGGGATGGACGAACAGCCGGTCGCAGCGCTCCTGGGCATCGGCTGCAAGGGCATGGTGCTCGCCGGCATGGGGCAGGGCAATGCCCCGCGCGTGGTGATCGAAGCGCTCGCCAAAGCGGCGGCCGCAGGCGTGCCAGTGGTGCGCGCGACCCGCGTCGACGAAGGCATCGTCGACCGCAATGTCGAGGTGGATGACGATGCCCTAGGGCTGGTAGCAGCCCGAGCCCTCGGCCCGGCCAAGGCGCGGGTGCTGCTAATGGTCCTGATCGCGAACGGGATTACGGATGCGGCGCAGGTGCAGGCGGCGTTTGATAGGGGGTGAGGCAGGGGGCGGTAGCAGCTTATCCGCTTTTTCAGCCAGAACCTGCCATTCGGCTTGCGACTCCAGAGCCGACTAGGCACCTATGATGCCTATCCTTTGATCATTTGCCAGTTACGTTGTTGGCTTGTGTGGTTAAGCGGACCTAAGATGATAACCTGAGGTTGCAACCCGAGGTTAGATGCATTGATGTCGGCCAGAATTGTTCAGATCTACCTGCCGGAAAATCAGATCCAGCTTCTGGAAACGATACTGGCGCACCACACGAGACGCTTCTGGCGCGAAACCTTGCCGGGCCAGCAGGAAAAATACACCTGCATTGTCCAGCAACGATATACCGAACGTCTGCTTGTTGACCTGGATGAGGCTTTCGGTTCCGAGCCGACGTTCACCGCTTTTGTCGCAGAGCTTGAAGCCGTTCTGCCCAGGGTGAATGAAACCCCGACAACCGAGCTGCGGCTGGCCACTGATCTCGCCCCTCCGACTTGGCTTGAACGTTTTTTCAGCCGTGACCGTCTGAGCACCGACGAACTTTACGATGATATCGAAGAAAGCTTGAGGATCCGTCCTAGCTATGTGCTCACGGTGACCTTGTCGGCCATCATCGCCGGTCTGGGAATGCTAAACGGTCAGGTCGCGGTCGTCATCGGAGCGATGGTCATCGCGCCCTTGCTCGGCCCCACGATGGGATTGGCACTGGCGGCAACTGTCGGCGACTGGAAGCTGGGCAGGCGGGCAGCCGTCACCCTTGCACTCGGTAGCGTCCTTGCTGTGCTGGCAGGCTTGGTGGTCGGGATGATGGGCACTATCGATCCGCTCACCCCTGAACTGCGAAACCGGACACTCGTTCAGCCCGCGGACGTTGCGCTTGCCCTAGCGTGCGGAGCAGCCGGGGTGCTCGCCTTCAGCCGGGGGGCGTCGATCGCACTTGTCGGTGTCATGGTCGCGGTCGCACTTGTTCCACCCCTGGCCGCTGCGGGCATCTACACCGGCGCAGGTTTACCGTCCGCTGGTGCCGGTGCACTGTTCCTGTTCACCGTCAATTTGGTGTGCGTAAACGTTGCCGGCATCGCCACGTTCCTGTTTCAGGGCTTGCCGCCCAAAAGCTGGAGAATGACGGGCGGTATCATGCTTGTTTGGGTGGTCTTGCTGGGATTACTCATGGCCATGATGGCAGGTCGCATCCTGCTCGGCTTTGGTGCGTGGGAGAGCATTTTCGCCTATTTCGGCAACAGCACATGATGATCATGCCACCAGTTCTCCTCGTCAAAGCGAAGCCGACTATGTCTATGACCGCTTTTCACCCAATTCCAGCATTCAAGCGAGGCTGATCGTTCGCCAAAAGCAGTCGTCCGGTGGGATGGGTGTGAGCGCCTGCTCTGACGCCGAACCCCCACCTCCGGCCCCGCCCCGACCCCGGCCTTTGCCGGGGCAGGGCGGTAGCCATTACCCCCATGGCGTGACCAGATACTTCTCGCCGGTCTTCATCTGGCGGTAGTCGCAGATCGCGTCCTTCTCCAGCATCCCTTCGAGCGTCACCTTGGCCTTGTAATGCGATGCAAAGGTGGTGGTGAGGTTGGCTTGCACCCGGCCGCGCATCCGCACCACGGTTTCCATGCCCGCACGCTGCAGGAACGGGGTCAGCAGCCAGCCGGCAATGCTCCATTGCAGGCCATAAGACGGCGTGAGGATCGTCGGCGCAAGGTCGAGCCGGCCATAGACGTACATCTTCTTCTGCTGGTTCGAACCATAGCGCGAAAACTCGCCCATCTGGCTCGCGGCGACCTGTTCCATTGCCTTGAGTACGCCGTCGCTGGCCTGCCCGCCGCCAATCGGATCAAAGCCGAGGAACGCGCCGGTCTCGGCAATAGCGGCGCGAAGGTCGGCCATGTAGGTGGGGGCAGACGAATTCACGACATAGGTCGCGCCCTGCGATTTGAGCAGTTCCACATGCTCGTCCTTGCGCACGATGTTGACCAGCTTCATCCCGTCTTCCACGCAGATGCGGTTGAGCATCTGGCCAAGGTTCGATGCCGCCGCGAGGTGGATGATTGCCGAATGGCCTTCCATCTTGGCGGTTTCGACGAAGCCCAGCGCAGTCATCGGATTGACGAAGCTCGATGCGCCGACCTCGCATGAATTGTCGCCCAGCGGCAGGCACATCATCGCATCGGCGATGGCGTATTGGCTGAACGCATGGCCCGGCACGCAGGCGACGCGTTGGCCCATCAGTGCCTTCGCCATGTCGCTGTCACCGGTGGCGATCACGGTGCCTGCGCCTTCGTTGCCAGCGGTCAGGCGCTGACCGTGGCGGCCCTTGTTACCCGTTAGAAACGGCTCGGGCATGGTCGCGACGACCTTGCCGGGGGTGTATGCGGCAGTCTCGAAATCGGCCGCGCTAGTGAGGATTGCGAGGTCCGAAGGGTTGATCGGCGCGGCCTCCATCTTGACCAGCACCTGATTGCCGGTGGGCGCGGGGAAGGTGCTCTCCGCCACCTCCAGCGTCAGCGTGCCGTCAGGGGTGAGGGTGGTGAACAGCTGC
>JBBRFG010000150.1:0-4309 GCA_038224685.1 Sphingomonadales bacterium | reverse complement strand
TTGCGGCCTGCGCCAATCTTGCGCGGGCCTCGGCCTCGCCAATCAAGGGTAGCAATTCGCCCATATCGGGGCCGTGGTCCATCCCGGTCAGCGCCTGCCGCAGCGGCATGAACAGCGCCCGGCCCTTGCGCCCGGTGGCTTCCTTAAGCGTTGCGGTGAGCGTCCCCCAAGGGTCGTCGCACCATTTCAGCAGACGCGCCGCTTCGGCCAAAAACGACTTGTCTTCGTCTGAAAATTGCGGCGTCGCAATTGGCCCGGTCACCACCCGCCACCAATCGGCAGCCTCGCCAACATGGGCAAGATTCGGGCGGATCGCGTGCCATCCTGCCGCCTCCATTCCGTCCGGCAGCCGGTGCTGCACCGCCGCAAACGGCAGTTGGTGGACGATCCCGGCATTGATCCGGTCAAGATCCTCATCATCAAACTTCGCCGGTGCCCGGCCAAAGCTCGCCAGATTAAAACTTTCGATCAATTCCGCCCGATCAGCAATCGGCTCAATCGGCTGCGATGTCCCCAGCCGCGCCAGCAGGGCGATAATGGCCGCAGGCTCAATTCCGCGCTCGCGAAAGGCGTCGCAGCCGAGCGACCCGAGCCGTTTTGACAGCTTGCCCTCGCGGCCCACCAGCAGGGCTTCGTGCGCAAACGCCGGAAGCGTATGTGCTGCACCCGATGCTGCAGCAAATTCGGCGGCAAACAGCGCAGTGAAAATCTGGATTTGCACCGCAGTATTGGAAACGTGATCCTCGCCGCGCAGCACCTGGGTTACGCCCATGTCGATATCATCAACCGCGCTCGGCATCATATACAGCCATGATCCATCGGCGCGGCGGATGACCGGATCGGAAAGCTGCGCGGCAGCGAATTTCTGCGGGCCCCGGATGCCGTCATCCCAAGTGATCGGTTCGGCATGGTCGAGCAGAAACCGCCAATGCGCAGGCGTGCCCGCCGCTTCCTTGGCCGCGCGTTCCGCCTCAGTCAGCGATAGCGCCGCGCGGTCATAAATCGGCGGCAACCCGCGCCCCAGGGCGATTTTGCGCTTAATGTCCAGTTCCTGCGCGCTTTCAAAACACGGGTAGATGCGCCCGGCGGCGTGGAGCGCGGCAAACGCGGCCTCGTAGCGATCAAGCCGCGCGGACTGCCGCTCCTCTGCATCCCAATCGAGGCCAAGCCAGGTCAGATCGGCACGGATGGCGGTGACATAATCCTCCCGGCTGCGCGCGGCGTCGGTATCGTCAATCCGCAGGACAAAGCGCCCCCCCGCCCGCCGCGCCAGCATCCAGTTATGCAGCGCAGTGCGGATATTGCCGACGTGCAGCAAGCCGGTGGGGGACGGGGCAAAACGGGTGGTAGCAATCGCTGTGGTCATGGCCGCGAGCGGTAGAGCGCAGGCCGCCTGCCTGCAAGCATTCAGGCAGCGCGCAGTTCTGCTGCCGCCAGCGCCAGCGCGCCGCTCCACAGCCGGTGCATCCGGTCCGCCCGGATCAATCCGGTCAGCACGGCTTCAAATCCCCCGCGGTCACCGTTCGCGGCAGCGTCGACAAAGGCGCCAATGGTGGCTTCGTCATGGCTGAGCAGCGCGCAACAAAAACGCGCAACGTGGATATTCTCCGACCAGCTTGCGGCAATCATCTGCGCGAGGATCAACGCTTTGGCTGCCACCTCAACCCCGCCCATCCGCACCGCAAGTTCAGGCACCGGATCACGCCCCATCCGCTCATGCAGCGCAATCAGGCGGAGCGCATGGACAAATCGCCCGCCAATCGGCCCCAAAGTCTCGACCCGAGGCGGAGCGGCCAGCGCGGTTATAATGCCCTGCGATGCGGCGGAACAGGATTGGTGCTGGGACATGAAACCTCGCATGTAGGTGCCGATTGGATGACCAATGACTTACCGTTGATGCGAGTGAGTTGCAATAGCTTAGAGCGCTTTCCGACCATTCTGGGTCACCCTGACGGAGTCGATTTTGGCTCAGCACAAGGAGTGAGGAGGGAGCCATGCTTAAGCATAGTGATCCCCAAAGTCCTTGGCTCTCGACGCTGTGATGGGCCAAAATCGGCCCGCCCCGTTCGGGGTTGAGACAGGAAGCCCGCTGGCTTCGTCGCAGCGCTTGCACGGGGGCCGAAGGGCCCGCGCTGCGCACTGCTCCTGTCCAGCGGGCTTCCTGTCACAATCAGGGTGATCCAGAATGGTCGGAAAGCGCTCAAGCGCGGCGGGCTAAACGTCCTCGAAATTGGGCGCGCGGTTTTGCATTGCGGCGGTCACTGCTTCGACCTGATTGCGGCTGCGCATGATGCCGTGTTGTTCGATACTTTCTTCGAGCAGGATCATATCGGTTTCGCGGTCGATCATGCCAGCCTGCAACCGCTTGGCCGCGCGGATCGCGTGGGGGTTGCGATTGGCAATTTCGCGCGCCATGGCAAGCGCCCGGTCGCGCGGGTTTTCATCAAGATAGGTGGCAAGGCCCAGCGTCTGCGCTTCGGCGCCTGAAAATTCGCGGTTGGTGTAGATCAGTTCGCGCAGGACATCATCGCGCACCAGCCCGCGCCACAGCGCATATCCGGCCATATCGGGCACCAGGCCCCATTTCATCTCCATGATCGACATGCGGGTTTCGGGATGAACGATGCGGATATCCGCGCCGCTCGCAATCGCCAGACCGCCGCCAAAACACACCCCGTGGACCGCTGCAATCACTGGAACGGGCAGTTTGCGCCACTGCATGGCAACCTGTTGAAATTTGTTGGCATTGCCATAGGTGCGCTCGGTCAGGCTTGGTTCGTCTTCGGGCGGCGTGCGTGCGAAGTTGGAAAGATCAAGCCCGGCGCAGAATGCCCGTCCCTCGCCTGAAAGCACCACCACGCGCAGACCTTTCATTCGCTGCAAGGTGCTGCCCGCTTCGATGATTCGGGCAAACATCTCCGGATCGAGCGCGTTCAGCTTTTCTGGCCGGACAAACCGCACTTCGGCCACGCCGTCCTCCCCCAAGGTGATGGCGACACGGTCATTGGCGGTCGTGCTGGCAATGGCGGACATGGTAATCGAGTTCCTTGAAAGCGAGGGCTATTGGTTTTAAGATTGAACGATCCCTCGCTCGGTGTCTAGCACCCCGCCGAGTTCACTCGGGGTCGCTTGCCCGCCCCTTCGCTGTGCCGCCCAAGTCCCGGGTCGAGGTAGTATCCGCCTTGCGCGTGGGCGGCGATCAACCGAGCATACCCAAATGGGTTAAGCTTTGCGCGCACCCGCGCCACGTGCACCGCCACGCCTTTGGTTTCGCGGTCGAAATCAAGCCGCCATACTTTGGCCAGCAATTGCTGCCGGGTCATGCGCTCTCCAGGATGTTCCGACAGCCGCCAGAGCAGCGCGAATTCACGCGGGTAAAAGGCCAGCCAGCGATCCGCGATCCGCCCGTCACGGTGGAACAGGTCGAGCGTCACGTCGCCTGCTTCGCGAAGCCGCGGGATCATCACGTCACTGCCGCTGGGCTGGCCGACAGGCAGGATCGCGTTCACAACAACCCTCCTGCGCGCATCGAGTAGACCGCATCGGCGGTAAAAATGAGATGGTCGATCAGCACGATATCGAGCGCCCGCGCAACGTCCTGAAGCCGCCGGGTGGCAGTGATATCACACCCGCTTGGCCGACACTGTCCCGATGGATGGTTGTGCGCCAGAATGATACCGGTCGCGCGCAATCGCAGCGCCTCGCCGAACAACCCGCGCATCCGCAGTGTGAGCGTGCTCATGCCCCCTATACCGAAGGCCGCCTCGCCAAGCCAGACACGCCTAGGGTCAACAAAAATTGCGTGCGCGCGCTCGTGCAAGGCTGGCTCGGTCAGCACGGCGCTGTGCAGGTAGTCAATCATGGCCGCCGTGCACTGGTCAGGCAGCGGCGGCTGTTTGCGCATTGAGAGGCGGACGAGCGTCAGCATGCCGCGGCGGCTCGGGCATCCAGAGCAAGTCGATCTGACATTGGCATGTTCCCAAAAATCACGGCTGCCGCTACCCCGCTCTAGGCAGCCGCGCACGCCATTCTTGATACGGCCCGAACCGGCGCTTGCGGATCAGGTGCCGGACAAATCCAGCAAAGATTAGCAACAACTGGCAGTAGGACGGCCCGATTGCGAGGATAAGATAGGCCAATGGCGAAACCGTATCGACCATCCCTTTCACCGCGTGAGCGCCGACCGCGACCAACTGGAAACCAGCAACCCACAAGGGGTAGTTGCGGTTGGCATTCACTGCAATCAGGGTGAAACCGGCCGCTGCAATCAAATCCGTGCCAACCCAAATCCACGAATTGGGGCCTAACG
>JBBRFG010000149.1:0-4392 GCA_038224685.1 Sphingomonadales bacterium | reverse complement strand
AGCATCCCAGCGCAGCGCGCATTGATCGCCGCCACCTCGCAAGCGCGCCCGTCATCAAACGCGATAAAGGCCAACCGCACCCCTTCGTCCACCGCGCGCGCCAGATCGTCCACCACCACGCCCCCGGCGCGTTCAACCAACCGCCGTTTTGGCTCTGCCGCGGGGCCATTGCCAAGCACCAGCACTTGTTGCCCGGTGATCTGGTGGAACAGCGGCAGGCTGGCGATTGTGCTCATGGCTGGCTCATCTGCGGCTCACGCCAGCCATTCCGGCACGCGCTCTGCATCCATGATTGCGCCAGCTTCGATCCGGTCGGCGACCACGGCAAACTTGTCGCCGTCCACCAGGACTTCGGCGACGAACCCGCGCGAATTGTAGGATGATGCCATTGTCGCGCCGTATGCACCGGCGGTGCGGAACACAGCGAGTTCACCAGCCTCCAACTTATCGCACTCGCGCCCCATCGCAAAAGTATCGCCGGTTTCGCAGATCGGGCCGACAATATTGGACACCATCCGCGCGCCCGATGGCTCCACCGCTTCAAAGTGGTGATACGCGCCGTACAGCGCAGGCCGGGCCAGATCATTCATCGCTGCATCGACAATCACGAATGGATCATTGATCCCGCGCTTCACCCGCACCACGCGGGTCAGCAGCACGCCGGCATTGCCTGCGATCACACGGCCGGGTTCAAAGATCAGCTTTACCCCCCAATCCGCCGTCACCCGCGCCACCATTGCGCCATATTGAGCCGGGGCAGGCAGCACCTCGCCCACGCGGTAAGGCACGCCAAGCCCGCCGCCCAGATCGACATGGGTGATCACATGGCCCGCGCTGCGCAGCGCGGCGATCAGCGTCCCGAGCTTCGTGAAAGCTACCTCTAATGGAGCCAAATCAGCCAGTTGGCTGCCGATATGCACAGCCACTCCGCGCAGGTTCACTCCCGGCAGGCCCGCCAGCTTGCCGAAAATCTGCCCCGCCTCGCTGATCGGCACGCCGAATTTGTTATCGGCCTTGCCGGTCGAAATCTTGTCATGTGTGCCTGCATCGACATCGGGGTTGATCCGCAAGGTGCACTGCGCGGTCATGCCCTTGGCAGCGGCGATCACGGCGAGCTCTTCGCCCTCTTCTTCGCTCTCGATATTGAACTGCCCGATCCCGGCATCAAGCGCCGCGCTCATCTCGGCAGCGGTCTTGCCCACGCCGGAAAATACGATCATTGCGGGCGCGATTCCGGCCGCCAGCGCGCGGCGCATTTCGCCCACCGACACGACATCAGCGCCCATCCCCTGACGCCCGAGCACCTTGAGCACGGCGAGGTTCGGATTGGATTTCACTGCGAACGCAATCAGCTTATCCGGCACCGCCTCTAACGCCGCGCGGAACACACGGGCATGGCGTTCCAGCGTCGCGCGCGAATAGACATAGACCGGCGTACCAACCGCGTCGGCAACCTGCGGCAACGCCACATCTTCGGCGTGCATCACACCGTTTTTCATCGCAAAATGATCCATCAGGCTCGCTTTATTCGGGGGGAAGGTCGAACGGATCGTCCTGCCGTTCTTCCGATCGGCGGCGCAGTTCAACGCTGCGTTCGGGCGCGGCTAGTGCCTCGCGGCGGAGCAGTTCTTCGGCGGTCGGCTGGCCCGGCGCGCCGTAGGGTGCGATCGGCAAGCTTGCGCCTTGGGGCGGGGTGAGCGGCGCCCGTGCGCCGCATCCGCACAGCAGCGCGGCGACACCCATAGCAATCACGATCCGCATCATTCCTCCAATCCCAGCGCTGTCCGCGCGCGTCCAACCTGCAAACGGACTTGGTCGGGCGCAGTTCCGCCATAAGACGCGCGCGCCGCGACCGAGGCATCGACCGCCAGCGCAGCATAGACGCTTTGATCAATCCGCGCATCAATTGCCTGAAGGTCGGCGAGCGGCAAGGCATCAAGGGCGATGCTGCGGCTTTCCGCCAGCTTGACCGCGCTGCCGGTGATATGGTGCGCCTCGCGGAACGGGATGCCCGCCTGCCGCACCAGCCAATCGGCCAGATCGGTCGCAGTGGCATAGCCCAGTTCCGCCGCCGCGCGCATCCGGGCGATGTTGAACGTAGATTCGGCGACCATCCCCGTCATCGCTGCGATGCTGAGCGCCATCAGACTTGCGGCTTCAAACACCGGGGGTTTGTCGTCCTGCATGTCTTTGGAATAAGCCAACGGCAGGCTTTTCATGGTGATCATCAGGCTGGTCAGCGCGCCGATCACCCGGCCTGAATGCCCACGCACCAGTTCGGCGGCGTCGGGGTTTTTCTTTTGTGGCATGATTGATGAGCCGGTCGAAAGGCTATCGGGAAGACGCATGAAGCCGAACGGCTGGCTGGCCCACAGGATCAGCTCCTCGGCCAAGCGCGAGAGGTGTAGCGCGGTGGCAGAACAGCAATACAGGAAATCAAGCGCAAAATCGCGGTCAGACACGCCGTCCAATGAATTGGCGGTGGGCCTGTCAAAGCCAAGCGCAGCGGCGGTCGCATCCCGGTCAATCGGAAAGCCGGTTCCGGCCAGCGCGGCGCTGCCGAGCGGCGATTCGTTCATGCGCACCCGCGCATCGGCCAGCCGGGCGCGGTCCCGCCGCAGCATCTCGTAATAGGCCATCAGATGGTGGCCGAGGGTGACCGGCTGCGCGGTTTGCAGATGGGTGAATCCCGGCATGATGCTGCCCGCGTGCTCACCGGCGCGGGTCACCAATGCGCATTGCAATCCGGCCAACGCAACGTCCATCTGATCGCAGGCATCGCGCACCCATAGCCGGAAATCGGTCGCTACCTGATCGTTGCGGCTGCGCGCTGTGTGGAGCCGTCCGGCGACCGGCCCGATCAATTCGGCCAGCCGCGCTTCGGTGGTCATGTGGATGTCTTCGCGGTCCCAGTCCTCGGGGACGCCGTGTTCGGTATATTCGGCGGCAATCGCGTCAAGGCCGTTGGCGATCACCAGTGCGTCATCGGCAGCGATAATCCCGGCCGCACCCAGCATGGCGACATGCGCCTTGGAAGCGGCGATATCTTGCTGCCACAGCGCCTTATCAAACGGGATTGAAGCGTTGATTTCGCGCATAATCGCGCTAGGGCCACCGGCGAAGCGCCCGCCCCACATCGCATTGGTCGCGCCATTTACGGAGCCTGTCATGTCCCGACCATCGCTCATTCTTGCAATTCCGCTCCTGCTGCTGGCGGCCTGCGATAGGGCCGCTGATGCCCCGGCGCAACCGGGCGAGACGGAGGAAGGTGCCGCTGCGCCCGCTGGCACTGTCATTCGCAGCTTTGCGGGGACGGCGCTACCCGCGATGCAGTTCAGCGATGCCGCCGGAAACGCCATCGATCTCGCCGCTGCTGATGGCCCGGTGCTGATCAACCTGTGGGCCACCTGGTGCGCGCCGTGTGTCAAGGAAATGCCGAAGCTCGATGCGTTGGCGGGCGAGCTGGAAGGCGAGGTGCGCGTTATCACCGTAAGTCAGGATGTGCGCGGGGCCGACGTGGTGACGCCGTTCTTTGCGAAAGCCGGGTTCGCGCAGCTTGAACCGTGGCTTGACCCTGATGCTGGACTATCCGCGCAGTTCACGCCCGAAGGCGCGCTACCGCTGACGATCCTGTTCGACGCACAAGGCAAGGAAGTGCTGCGGGTCGCAGGCGGATACAAATGGGATAGCGCCGAGGCCATCGCGCTGATCCGCGCCGGTTTGGCTGCGAAATGATCGTGGTGGGCGGTAACGGGCTCGAACCGCTGACCCTCTCGGTGTAAACGAGATGCTCTACCAACTGAGCTAACCGCCCCACGGTGCTGGCACTGACGGGGATTTAGCGGCGATTGAGCCGCGGTCAAGCGGGGAAGCGGCTGGATTGCGGCGACTATGAGGAGCAAGTCCGCGCGATGATCATTCACACGCAGCTTAACGATGGTATCCCGGTGTGCGTCCGGCAGGTCGGACAGGATGACGAACAGCGCTTGAAGGACGGGATCGCCAAGCTCTCCCCACAATCGCGCTACCTGCGGTTCTTTTCCGGCATGCGTGAGGCGCCTCCGCAGGTGATCAAGGCGCTGATCACAGTCGATGGCCATGATCACATCGCATGGGGCGCGCTGCGCACGGATCTGCCGGATACTCCCGCGCTAGGCGTGGTGCATGCCTTTCGCGACAAGGATGACCCGGCAACGGCGGAATTTTCGGTCGCGGTGATTGATGAATATCACGGGCGCGGGCTGGCGCGCCTGCTGTGCGCGGTGCTGCTGCTGGATTGCCAACGCGAAGGCTTGGCGCATCTCGCCGTCAACATCCTACCTGAAAACCGCCCGGCGCTGACGCTGGCCCGGTCGCTCGGCGCGCTTGGGACTGGTCATGGTGGCGGCGTAT
>JBBRFG010000148.1:0-4423 GCA_038224685.1 Sphingomonadales bacterium | reverse complement strand
ACATCCGTTCGATGCGCTTGGCCATTTCGTCCATCAGGTCGACGATTTCGTTGATCGTGGCTTCGTCCAGTTTGCCCGCCACCGCGCGGTTTTTGAGCACGCTGGCAAGGTTGCCCATCGCCCGGAACAAATCGGGGGAGCGCACCTTTTCTGCGCGTTCACCGTGGCGGCCAAGACGGCGCATCAGCGCTTCGACTTCATCCTTGCGGTCTTCGAGCTCCACGCGGCCTTGATCGGTCGCCGCAAACGGCTTTTTTGCGCCTTCGGCCTCGGCTTCGGCAATTGCGCCTTCATCGTCCAGCAATTGCAGCGTCGGGTACACCGCGCCGGGGCTGGGGGCGTATCCGCCGCCGGTCATCTCCTCGATTTCCTTGATCAGTTCATAGCCGTGGCGCGGCTTTTCCGCGATCAGCGCCAGCATCGCCAACCGCAGTTCGCCCTGCGCAAACATCCGCCCGCGGCGTTGACGACGGCCGGGGCCGCGCTCCTCTTGCTCGCTCTCGTCGCTATCATAGTTCCAGCGCATCTTCATGCGCGGGCCGCCCATTGGGCCAGCATTGTTCATCGCCATCATCGCGATGGCCTCACCCAGCTTGTCCCAGCCGTTACCGCGTCCATATCTGTTCCAGGTCATTGCAGGCTCCTTTGTGCGTTTCGATGTATCCAAGATATATCTTCGACCTATCATAACAAGGGGCGCGCGCCCGCATGGTTTCCTTTTTCGACGACTAGCTTATCAGGCCCGATCAATGACTGATCTGTTCGGACAAGCTGCGCCCCCACCCGCTTCACCAGCGCCCGCGCCCGACGCGCCGTTGGCTGACCGGCTGCGCCCCGCCTCAATGGCCGATGTCGTCGGGCAGGAACATCTGACCGGCCCCGAAGGCGCAATTGGGCGGATGGTGGCGGCGGGCAAGCTCGCCAGCATGATCCTGTGGGGGCCGCCCGGCACCGGCAAAACCTCGATAGCGCGCCTGCTCGCCGACGCGGTGGGGATGCGGTACGTCGCCATCAGCGCAGTGTTTTCAGGCGTGGCGGACCTCAAGAAAGCCTTTGCCGAGGCGGAGAAATTTGCCGGCGCGGGCCGCAAAACGCTGTTGTTCGTGGACGAGATACACCGGTTCAACCGCGCGCAACAGGATGGTTTCCTGCCATTTGTCGAACGCGGGGTGGTGACGCTGGTCGGCGCTACCACCGAAAACCCCAGCTTTGCATTGAACGCCGCGCTGCTCAGCCGCGCGCAGGTGCTGGTGCTAAACCGGCTTGATGAGGGTGCGCTGGCGGAGCTGCTTGTGAAGGCCGAGGCGCTTGAAGGCCCGCTTCCGCTCACCCCCGATGCGCGCGCCGCGTTGATCACCGGCGCGGACGGCGATGGGCGGTTTGTGCTGGGGCAGGCCGAAACACTGTATGCCGCAAACCTTGCGCAGCCGCTTGATCCGGCAGCACTCGGCAGCTTTCTGCAACGCCGCGTCGCGGTGTATGACAAGGACCGCGACGGGCATTACAACCTCATTTCCGCGCTGCACAAGGCGGTGCGCGGCAGCGATCCGCAGGCGGCACTGTATTACCTCGCGCGGATGCTGACCGCTGGAGAAGAGCCGTTGTTCCTCGCCCGGCGGCTGGTGCGAATGGCGGTGGAGGATATTGGTCTGGCCGATCCGCACGCCCTGCCGCAATGCATGGCGGCGATGGAGGCGTATCGTTTTCTCGGCAGTCCCGAAGGCGAATTGGCGCTGGCGCAGGCGTGCCTGTATCTGGCGACCGCACCCAAATCGAACGCGGTCTACCTTGCGCAGAAAGCCGCGTGGAAATCGGCGAAAGAGACCGGCAGCCTGAAGCCGCCAATGAACATCGTCAACCCGGCGACCGGGCTGATGGAAAGCCTCGGCTATGGCAAAGGCTACACCTATGATCACGATACCCCCGAAGGCTTTTCGGGCGATGATTACTGGCCCGCGGAGATGGCGGCGCAGCAGTTCTATGCTCCGGTCGAACGCGGGTTTGAACGCGATCTGAAAAAGCGGCTGGAATACTGGGATAAGCTGCGGGGGTCACAATCGAATGCGTGATTCCCCGCGCAGGCGGGGACCTCCCGCAGGGTTGCGCCAGCCGGACGGATGCGCCCGCCTGCGCGGGGGCGCACAGTGGTGACCCGCTTCTCCCACTTCCTCGCGGTCGATTGGTCGGGCGCAAAAGGTGCGCGGCAAAAGGGCATTGCGCTGGCAATGGCGCGCGTAGAAGGCGGCGCGCCTGCGCTGATCCCCCCGCCAGACCCGCGCGGCTGGGCGCGTTCGGAGGTGCTTGCGCTGCTGCTTGACCTGCCGGGCGATACGTTGGTGGGCCTCGATCTTGGCATCTCGCTGCCATTTGCCGATGCGGGGGCGTTCTTTCCCGGTTGGGACGACAGCCCCGCCGATGCGCGCGTGTTGTGGGCGCTGATCGATCAGCTGTGCGCTAATGATCCGAACCTTGAGGCAGGCGGGTTTGTCACCCACCCGCAGGCATCGCGCTATTTCCGCCACGGCAAGGATGCCACAGGCGACCGTTTTCTGCTGCCCGATGCGGCAACGCGCGAAGGCCGGTTTCGCGTGGCCGAAGCGGCGCAGCGCGGCACAGGCGTGCGCCCGGTCAGCAATTTCAACCTGGTTGGCGCGGCGCAAGTCGGCAAGTCGAGCTTGACGGGAATGCGGATGCTGCACCGGCTGGCTGGGCGCGTGCCGGTGTGGCCGGTCGATCCGCTGCCCGCGCAAGGCTCGGTAATAACCGAAATCTACACCACGGTCGCGGCGCGGCTGGGCGGAGTGACGGGGACGGCGACCAAACTGCGCAGCTACGGCGCGCTGAACGATGCGCTGGACACGCTCGGCTCGCCGCCGGTCGCAGGCAGCGGCGCGGTCGACGACCATTCCTCCGACGCTCTGCTAACCGCCGCATGGCTGCGCCGCGTCCATACCAACCGCGATCTGTGGCACCCGCCCAGCCTAACGCCACACATCGCAAGAACCGAAGGCTGGACTTTCGGCGCGTTCTAGGTTTAGGGCGCAAACGCGGTGGGCCGGCTTAGCTCAGTTGGTAGAGCACCTGATTTGTAATCAGGGGGTCACGAGTTCGAATCTTGTAGCCGGCACCATATTTCTCAAGGTCTTAGCGATACGAATACCCCCACTCCGGGGTCCTGTCGAGAGCCACGTAATCGCCACGTAATCAAAGCGGTTCGTAGGCTAGGTTTTTCTAGCGTATTTTGGGGAAGGCATTCCCCTGAACCCGAGCCACTTCGCTGTCTCGCCCTACCCCATCTGCGGGGACACCCCTCAACTCCCCGAGACGCGGAGCGGGGCTGATGACGCGCTCTGTCCCGCAGGTCCGTTGACCTGCTCCTGAGGGCGCGGCTTTTGACAAACTGGCCCCGCACGCACTCTGAACCGGCGGGCATGGTTTCATGCGCAGGCGTTGAAAGCCGACAGGCCCCGGCTTTCCGCCTGCACAAACACCAATAGCGATTGCCGCCTCCTTTCAGGGTGCGGTTTTTTGTCGTGGCGATCTCGCTGGCCGCTCGCGCTAAGATGAGCCTTGGCAGATGAGAGTAAGAGTTTGGCGGGCTTCGCCGTGACGGGATGAGGGTCGAGAGAGAGGCTCCCGGCCGCCCGTCATGGAGATTTCCCATGACTATGCAGGTTCTTGACGCGCGCCGTGACCTGAGCGGCGGCTACAAAGTTGATGTGACACGCGGTTCGCGCGTTGGCCGTGTTTCATCAGAGTGGTTTTCCCGGCCCGATGATCAGCGGTTCCTATCGCTCGGCGATCTGGCCAGTTCTGTGCGCGGCCGATCCGAGCGCAGCCGCACCCGCGTTGTCGAAACCGCCCTCATCCATGTCGAGGCCAACAGGAATGATCCCGAACGCCTGGCGCTGATATTGCCTGGTGCCGATGCGCCGGTCACCCCGACGCATTGGAGCTTTGGCCAACTGGCGAGTCAGGTCGGCGCACCCGCTTCCTACCTACGCAATCTTCCCGCGCCGCTGGCCGCGATCAATCTGCAATACGGTCTGACCTCCAACAGGGCCGAGCAGATCAAAACCCTCGAAACCGATGCCGACGGTTCCGGTGGCCGATTGGAACTGCGCGCCGTCACTGGCCCCGATTATGGCCGAATCTACGACCATGAACTGGTCGAAGCCGTGCAGAAGATCGCGGGCAACGGCACCGGTGATACGCGCTGGAAGGTGCCTGGCGTGCTCGACTGGTCGACCGGGGTTTACAATCCGATGGTCGACATCTCGAAGGATACGACCACACTCTATGCCTCCGACCGTGACGTGTTCCTGTTCCTAGTCGATGACCTCAATCCCATCGAAGCCGGACGACTGCCCGACGGGTCGCCCGACCTGTACTTCCGCGGCTTCTACTGCTGGAATTCCGAGGT
>JBBRFG010000147.1:0-4494 GCA_038224685.1 Sphingomonadales bacterium | reverse complement strand
TAGCGCGAAAACTCGCCCATCTGGCTGGCGGCGACCTGCTCCATTGCCTTCAACACGCCGTCGCTGGCCTGCCCGCCGCCAATCGGATCGAAGCCTAAGAACGCGCCGGTCTCGGCAATCGCGGCGCGCAGATCGGCCATGTAGGTCGGGGCTGAGGAGTTGACGACATAGGTCGCGCCTTGCGATTTCAGCAGTTCGACGTGCTCGTCCTTGCGCACGATGTTGACCAGCTTCATCCCGTCTTCAACGCAGATGCGGTTGAGCATCTGGCCAAGGTTCGATGCGGCGGCGAGGTGGATGATCGCCGAATGGCCCTCCATCTTGGCGGTTTCGACAAAACCCAGCGCGGTCATCGGGTTGACGAAGCTTGATGCGCCAGTTTCCGACGAATGATCGCCCAGCGGCAGGCACATCATGGCCTCGGCGATGGCATATTGGCTGAAAGCATTGCCGGGAACGCAGGCGACCCGTGCGCCCATCAGCGCCTTGGCCATGTCGCTATCGCCGGTGGCGATCACAGTGCCCGCGCCCTCGTTGCCCGCAGGCAGACGGTGGCCGTGACGGCCTTTGTTGCCCGTCAAGAATGGCTCTGGCATGGTCGCGATCACCTTGCCGGGGGTGTATTGCGCGGTCTCAAAATCGGCCGCGCTGGTCAGAATCGCCAAGTCAGACGGGTTGATCGGCGCAGCCTCCATCTTGACCAGTACCTGATTGCCGGTGGGCGCGGGGAATGTAGCCTCGCCCACCTCCAACGTCAGTGTGCCGTCAGCGGAGAGGGTGGTGAATAGCTGTTTGCCGGTGGTCGTCATCAGGGTTCCTCGTTTGCGATGTGAAACGCATTGGTTGGCGGACTAGGCCCAGCTTGCCCGCGTTACAAGCGCCGAGCACCCACCCCACCCCCTCCCCTAAGGGAGGGGCAGCGAGACTTGCAGGCGTGCTTGCCAGTCGCAGCAGGGTGGGTGTTCGACCTCAGCTTTCAGGATAGACCGCTTCAACAAAATATAGCCCATGCGGCGGCGCATTGAGCCCTAAAGCGGCACGGTCGCGCGCAGCAAGCGCGGCGGCAAGCCGGGCAGCGTCCCACCTGCCGGTGCCAACCAGTTTGAGGCAGCCCACCATGCTGCGCACCTGATGGTGCAGAAAGCTGCGCGCGGCAGCGTGGATATGGATTTCCTCGCCCAATTCGCCCGCGGCGCGGGTCACGTCGAGCTGGTCGAGCGTTTTGATGGGCTCGGCCGCCTGGCAATGGACTGAGCGAAAGGTGGTGAAATCGTGCAGCCCCACCAGCACCTGCGCGGCGCGGTGCATCGCGGCGGCATCCAGCGGAGGCGCGACCTGCCACGCCCGGTCCTGCTGCAAGGCAAGCGACGCGCGGCGATTGATGATGCGATAAAGGTAACGCCGCTCGGTGCATGAAAACCGCGCGTGCCAATCATCTGCCACCACTGCGCAGGCGGTCACGGCGATCGGATGGGGCCGGAGATGCGCATTCAGCGCGCCCATCAGCCGGAACGGGGCAATCTGCTTGGCCAGATCAACGTGGCTCCGCATCGCCAGCGCGTGCACGCCTGCGTCAGTACGCCCGGCGCTGTGCAGCGCGCAAGTCTCGCCGGTGATCCGGAACAGTGCATCCTCGACCGCCTGCTGCACGCTTGGCCCGGTCGGCTGGCGTTGCAGGCCATGAAACGGTGTGCCGTCAAATTCGAGGGTGAGCGCAAAGCGGGTCATGCTTCGCCCCTAGCCGTTCGCCGAGAGCGAAGTCGAGACACCATCGCCGGGCCTATCGACTTCGCTCGAGGCGAACGGGTCAAGCAAGTTTGGTCCCCGCCGCCACCGCTCGCCCGCGCAGGAATTCGCTGCGCTCCAGCACCGGCTTGCCCGCGCGCTGGAGTTTAAGGGCGCGGATCGCTTCCGCTCCGCAAGCGATGGTCAACCCTTCGTCCAGAACCGTGCCGGGCGCGCCTGTTGCATCGGCCACTTCCGCGAGCAGCAGCTTCACCCGCTCGCCTTCAAGCTCGAACCAAGCGCCGGGGAAAGGGGCAAGGCCGCGCACCTTGCGTTCGATCACCTCCGCCCGTTCGCCCCATTCAATCCGGGCCTCGGCTTTGTCGATCTTGGGCGCGTAGTTTGCCGCCGCATCATCCTGCAATTCAGGAGCGAAGGCAGCAAGATCGGCCAGCACCGCGACCATCGCATCAGCCCCTAAGGCTGCGAGTTCCTCAGTCAGGTCGCCGGTAGTCTTGAGCCCGATTGGCACGGCGCTCTTGTGCAACATCGGCCCGGTATCCAGCCCGGCTTCCATCTGCATTATCGTCACGCCGGTCTCAGCGTCGCCTGCCATCACCGCACGGTGGATTGGCGCCGCTCCGCGCCAGCGCGGCAGCAAGCTGGCATGGATGTTCAGGCAGCCTTGGGTCGGGGCACCCAGCACCGCCTGCGGCAGGATCAATCCGTAAGCCGCTACCACCGCTGCGTCGGCGCGCCATGCCGCAAACTCTGCCTGCGCCTCCGCACCCTTGAGCGACACTGGACATCGCACCGCCAATCCCAACGCCTCAGCCGCGACTTGCACTGGCGAGGCCCGCAATTGCTTGCCCCGGCCCGCAGCGCGCGGCGGCTGGGTGTAAACGCAGGCGATATCGTGCCCTGCATCGTGAAGTACCCGCAAAGCAGGCATAGCGAAATCGGGCGTTCCCATGAAGATAATGCGCAACTCACAAACCCCGTTGAGGCTGAGCTTGTTGAAGCCCCGCACTTTATTCTAACGCGCCCCATAAAGAGCAGAACAGCCCTTCGACAAGCTCATGGTGAGCGGGTAGGGGAAAAGCATGGCCTCACAGGAAATCGAAGCGCTGAGTTCCGCGCTCGCCCGGCTGCCGGGTCTGGGCCCGCGTTCGGCGCGGCGAGCGGTGCTCTGGCTGGTCAAGCACCGCGAACTGGCGCTGCCTGCGCTGCTGGAGGCGTTGGCGGCGGTGTCTGACACGCTGGTGGAATGCCAAACCTGCGGCAATGTTGACACCCGCGATCCGTGCGGCATCTGCACCGATCCGCGCCGCGATGCGCGCAGCCTGTGCGTGGTCGAAGAGGTGGCGGATGTCTGGGCGCTGGACCGCGCAAGGTTGTTTCCGGGGCGCTATCATGTGCTGGGCGGCAGGCTGTCGGCGTTGGACGGCATCGGCCCGGAGGATCTCAATATCGCCGCGCTGCTTGCCCGGGTGGAGGATGCGGGCGTGGACGAAGTGGTGCTAGCGATGAATGCCACGCTGGAAGGCCAGACGACCGCGCATTACATTGCCGAACGGCTGGCGGCGCTGCCGCTGCGCGTGACGCAACTTGCCCACGGATTGCCGGTGGGGGGTGAGCTTGATTACCTTGATGAAGGGACGCTAGCGCAGGCTTTGCGCGCACGGCGGCCGGTCGGATAACGCCGCGTTGAAATCCGCGCGCCGCGCGACTAGATAGCGCTGATGGCAATCCGCGAAATCCTTGAAGTGCCGGACCCCCGGCTGAAAACCATCTCGACCACGGTTGAACCGCACGAGTTCAATGACGACCTGCGCACGCTGGTCGCTGATATGTTCGCAACGATGTATGATGCCCCCGGCATCGGCCTTGCTGCCATTCAGGTCGGGGTGGCAAAGCGGGTGTTGGTGATCGATCTGCAACCAGAAGACCCTGACGCAGAGCCGGTTGAATGCGCCCACGATGGCCATTCGCACACACATCCCGCGACGAGAAACGAACCGCACGTGTTCATCAATCCGGTGATTGTTGATCCCGCCGATCAGTTGTCCACCTATCAGGAAGGCTGCCTGTCAGTCCCCGAAATCTACGCCGACGTTGATCGCCCGGCGACCTGCAGGGTGCGGTATCAGGATCTGGACGGCGCGGTTCACGAAGAGGCGCTCGAAGGCATGATGGCGACCTGTCTGCAACACGAGATGGATCACCTTGAAGGCATCCTGTTTATCGACCACTTATCGCGTCTCAAAAAGGCGATGGTGTTGAAGAAGCTGAAAAAATTACGGCAGATGGCGTGATTGTTTTGCGAATGCGCCTCTGCGCATTCGTCCTCGGAGCTGTTACTTCGCTATGCTCTGGGTCCCTGCGGGCAGCCATGTCGGCCTTGCGGTTCGCGATGTGAACCGAAACCATCTTTACATCGTCACCCCGGCCCCCGAGCCGGGGCTAGGCTTTCTTGCGTGGTGAGCGAGACACCTCTGGCGTTCACTATACGTTCTATGTAGGATAATGCAATGGACGTTTCGATTCTCCCGCTCCTCGCTCTCGTCCTTGGTGCTGCACTCGGCGGCGTTGCAGGCTGGTTTTTCGCCTCGCGCCCGCTCGCCGATCTGCGCGCGCGGCTGGCAGAGAGTGAACGCAGCGCCGCCGAACAGGCGGGCGAATTCAAGCGTGCGATTGCCGAATTGGGCGCGGCGCGGATTGAGGTTGCTGCGTTGGGTGAGCGGGCAGGGCGGGCCGATTCGCTGAGTC
>JBBRFG010000146.1:0-4537 GCA_038224685.1 Sphingomonadales bacterium | reverse complement strand
CTCGACCAGCACGCGCGCGCCATCAAGCGATTAAAATTAACCCGCCAAACCACTGAATAAAAACACCTACCCCGTCCAAACACCCAACCCTACAGAAAACCTAAAGTCGCCAGAGCCGATGCTTGCCGCCAAACACATTCGGCGTTGCTGGTTTCCAGCCGGGGCTTTCAGGGTCGCACCTTGGCTTACGTGCGGAGGTTGGTGAGCGGCCGGGACGAGCTGGGATGTCGCTTACCCCCAAGGGCAGCCCACAGTGTCCCGGCCCGCATTTTTTGTGGCCCACCTTTTTCTGACCCGCCTGCTTCCGCTACGAACTCGCCACCAACGCCTGCGCGCCCGGATCGCCCAGCCAGCGCGCGGTTACGCCCCATCCTTCCGCGATCACGTGCAGCGCAAGCGCCTCTTCCGGCGGGCCATCGGCAATCAACCGCCCATCTTTCAGCACCAGCACCCGATCAGCATGGTTCATCGCCAGCGCCAGATCGTGCACCACCACCACCACCCCCTGCCCAGCTGTCGCGCACCGCTTGAAATGCGCGATCAGGCCAAGCTGATGCGCCAGATCGAGCGCGGCGAGCGGTTCGTCGGCCAATATCCAACGCGGTTCCCCCGCCAGCACGCGGGCGAGCAGCACCCGCGCCCGCTCTCCGCCGGATAGCTGGCTGACCGGGCGACGGCGCAGCGGTTCCAGCGACAGCGCCTGCAAAGCGGCTTTGATCGCGGCAGCCCCCCGGTCGCGGCGCGGCAGGCGGCCGAGCGCCACAAGGCTCTCCACCGCCACATCCCACGCAATGTCGGGCATTTGCGGCAGGTATCCAATCGCCTTGGCGCGCTCTCGCGGGGGCAAGGCGGATAGCGCGGCTGCGTCCAGCGTCACCGTGCCGTGCGCCGGTTCCAGCAACCCGGCCAGTGCCAGCAGCAGGCTCGATTTGCCCGCACCATTGGGGCCGACAATCGCGGTGATCTGGCCGGGGATCAGCGCGGCGGATAGGCCGTCCACCACCCGCTTGCCGCCGCGCATCAGGCTGAGGTTGCGGGCTGACAGGATCATAGCCTGCCGCTCCGCATCCGCAGCAGCAGCCACAGGAAAAACGGCGCGCCGATCAGCGATAGGGCAATGCCCAGCCGCAGTTCCGTCACCAACGGCAGGATGCGCACGATGCTGTCCGCCGCCAGCACCAGACACGCACCCGCCAGCGCGCTTGGCAGGATCAGGCTGGATGGCAGCCGGTTGGTCAGCGGGCGCACCAGATGCGGCACGATCAGGCCGACAAACCCGATCATCCCGGCCACCGCCACGCTCGCGCCGACGGTCAGCCCGATGCCGATCACCAGCACGAACAATAGCCGCGCCGGATCAACCCCCATCGAACGCGCGGCATCCTCGCCCAAGGTCAGCGCATCCAGACTGCGCGCGGCCAGCGCCAGCACCGCGATTCCGGCGGCGACCAGCGGCGCGGCAATCGCCACCTCGCGCCATGAACGATCCGTCAGCGCGCCATTCAGCCACAGCACGATCTCGCTCAGCGCAAACGGATTGGGCGCGAGCGTGATGGCCAGCGCGGTGAGCGCGCCTGCAAGGCTCGCCAGCATCAACCCGGCCAGCGTGAACAGCGCAATCCCGCCGCCTGCCCCGCCCGCCCCGTCGTTCGATGTGCGCCCGGCAATCAGCGCGAGCAGCGCCATGCCGGTGCCTGCCCCTGCCAGCGCCAGCAGCGGCAGGCTCCACGCCGCCCACGCGGGCGCGATGATGCCGCCAAGCCAAAAACTCGTCACCGCGCCCAGCGCAGCCATCGGCGCGATGCCGAACAGGCCGGGATCGGCGAGCGGGTTGCGCAAATATCCCTGCATCGCCGCTCCGGCCGCGCCCAATCCGGCCCCAATCACCACCGCCAGCACCGCGCGCGGCAGGCGCAGTTCGGCAAGGATCAGCCACGCATTGGCGGTGACATCGGGCACCACCCACACGCGCCCCGCCAACAGCGACAGCGGCAGCAGCAATGCCAGCAGCGCGGCAAAGGTGATGCTGGCGCGGTTCATCATTCTGGCGCGCTGTAATAATCGCGTTCACGCTGGCTGCGGATTTCGATCAGCCGCGCCCGCACTTTGGGGATGGTCGGCCCGCCGCAATACAGCAGGATGGGGTCGAATTCAGCCACCAGCGTCGAGCGCAAACTGGCGAGCGCGGGGTGGGTTTGCCCCGGCTGTTGCCCGGCGACCAGCAGGATGTCTGGCGGATCGGACACAATGCGTTCAAGCGAGACGAAATCGGCCTGTTGCAGTCCCATCGCGGCGCTGTGACTGGCCAACTTTGCCCATTGGAGCTGCTCGGCAATCAGAGTGCTTTCTCCCGGCACAATCTGACCCGGTTGCCACAGCAGCGCAGAATACGCGCGGCCCTGCGGCTGGGCGGGCGTTGCGGTGATGCGGCGGGTCAGCGCCTTGCCGCGATCAGCGTGGCCGGTGAGATCGGCAATCTGCTGCACCTGTGCAAGGCTGGCCGCAAGCGTGGTCGGGCTGCCAAAGGTTTCGACCCGCAAGCCCGCCCGTTCGAGCGCGCGGCGGGTCGGCTGCGGCAGGAAGGTTGATGCCAGCACCACATCGGGGGCGAGCGCGATCACTTCCTCTGCCGTGCCGCCGGTCACGCCGTAACGCGCGGCGATGGCCTGCGGGATTGAGCTGGAGCCGGGATCGCGGCTGTAATGCGACAACGCCAGCACCTGCGTGGGCGCGGCGATTTCGACCAGAATGGCATCGATGCAGGGGTTAAGGCTGACGATGGTGGGCGGGCCATCTGCGCGGCGCGGCGTTGCGGGCGCGCAGGCGGCGGCCAATACCGCGCCCGCCAGCACGGAAAGCATTCGCGCGCGCCCAATCCCCATGCTGTTGCGATGCCGCGCCATATCTGCCGCTGGCGATAGAGCCGCCGGGTTGGGCGTGCAAGCGCGTGCGTGGTCTTAAGTCTGCGTTGGCAAGCGTCCTATTTCGGGACGCAGGCGCGCGCTGCGCTCGCCGTCGCAGCACCGCCGCGCTAGGGCCACGCGGACCCATGCCACGCCCCCGCCGCGCCTTTGCGTTCGTCGCCCCTGCCAGCCGAACCGCGGGGATGGCTGTGCCGACGTCGTGGCTTAAGCGGTTGGGCGTATTGATCGCCGCGATTACCGTGCCAGCGATGGCCGCACCCACGATTGCTGGCGGCGGGTTTGCCTCGCTCCCCGGCCCTGCGGTGGAAAGCACCGCCGCGCTTGCCACCCGTACGGCGGCGGCGGCGGCGCTGCCGTTTGAACGGCCGGGTATGAGCTTTCCGGGATCGGCGTTTTATTACATGGCCGATCCCGTTGGCGCGGCACTGGTCGCACTGCCCACCGCCGATCCGCTGAGCACCGGGGCAGCCGAAAACGGCCGCGAATTGGGCGAGCTGATCGATGTGGGCGTGCCCGCCAATCCGTTTTTCTCCGCTAGCGCCGGCCTAAGCCATGTGCGCGCGCAGGAATGCCTGGCGCAGGCCGTGTGGTACGAATCCGCCAGCGAAAGCGAAGCAGGGCAGCGCGCGGTCGCCCAAGTGGTGCTCAACCGCGTGGCCCACCCGGCATGGCCTGCCAGCGTATGCGGGGTGGTGTATCAGGGTTCGGAACGCCGCACCGGGTGCCAGTTTACCTTTACCTGCGATGGCAGCCTGGCCCGCCGCCCCTCGGGCATCGGCTGGGCGCGGGCCCAACGCATTGCGGCAGATGCGCTGGCGGGCAGCGTCTATGCGCCCGTTGGCTATGCAACCCACTATCACACGCTGTGGGTCAACCCCTATTGGGCCGCGACACTCGACCACGTTGGCACCATCGGCGCACACCGGTTCTATCGCAATCGCGGCGCAGGCGGGGAGGCGGCGGCGTTCCGCGCCTCCTATGCCGGGTACGAACCGGCGGTGAGCGGACGCACCACCGCTGCGCCAGCAACATCGCCGTTTATCGGCGCGTCTGATCCTGTGCCAAACCGCCCGGTGATAACCTATGATCTGGGCCCAGTGCAGGCCAAACCTGCAGCGGCCAACCCGCCTGCCAGCGGCGCCGCCGCCCCCGCATCAGAGCCCGTGTCGGGAACCGGCTCAGTGCGGCAGGAATATGCCCGCGCGGGCCAGTGGAAAACCCAGCCGGGCAAGCCTGCTGCCGCCCCGGCAGAATAACCCCGCGCACCGGCCCGCCGCGCAGAACAGGGTTAAGACCCCCGAAACCCTGTTATCACACCAAGCCTTAGCAGGCCCGGCCTATATCGCCATCAGCACGCGGCGCCTTTGATCCGCGCGTGGTTTCATGATCGGAAAGCTGCATTTATGTCCGTACGATTTGCCCCTGCCCGCCGCTCCGCTCGCCTGTTCGGCTGGCATGCGCAGGGACGCGGGCTGGTGTGGGCCGCGCGCCATCGCTGCGCCAATGACAATGGCGATGTGGCAGATTGCGCGCCCACGTTCGATCCGCTGCTCACCGATGCGTTAAAACACTTCGCAGTGCATGGGTTGGGCGCGGTTGAAGCCGCGCTGAGC
>JBBRFG010000145.1:0-4582 GCA_038224685.1 Sphingomonadales bacterium | reverse complement strand
GAGCACGTGGCGGATAAGCCCGCGTTCCTGCGCGATGTCGCGGCGCGGCTGGCGCCAGATGGCTTGCTGGTGATGTCCACGCCGAACCGCACAGCGGCGAGCCGGGTGTTGCTGGTCGGCGCGGCAGAGGCGGTCGGCTATGTTCCCAAAGGCACGCATCATTGGGAGGATTTCGTCACCCCTACCGAGTTCGAGGCACTGCTAAGCGAAGCGGGGCTGACGATCACCGCACGGCGCGGGATTGCATGGCGACCGGGCAAGGGGCTGCACCTGTCAGACGATATGGCGCTGAATTACATCCTCAGCGCGCGGTGGGCCTAAGATTTCCTTACCCCCCCGTTCGTGCAGTGCTTGGGCACGCTCAGCGCGCTAGGGACAGACGCGCCCCTTTAACGGCCCATCGGAAAACACCCCGGCAACCCCTGCGGCCCTGAGCATCGCGGCCAATTTCACATCGCCGCAGCCCTTGCCCTTGGGATCATCGCCGCTGCGCAACATCGGCGGCAGAAATTCGTTTTCCGGGCGGATCGTCCATGCGTGCACGGCCAGGCCCGCCGCAGCCGCATCGGCCACCAGCGCTGTCGGCGTGCCATCGGGCTCAAGGATCATCGCGATATTCGCGCCGACCACGTCGGCATACTTGGCGATCTCGACCAGCCCGGTCGGGGTCACCATCTCGGCATAGCGCATCGCAGGTTCATCCGCCGGTCCGTCAATCGGCGCGACGAGTTGCACCAGCTTAAACTCGCTGCGCTGGTTCAGTCGCTGGAGCGGGGCGACTTCAAAGCTCTGGATAAACACCGGGTCGGCAGGCGTTATGTTGAGCTGTTTCAGATCGCGCAGCAGCAGGTCAACCATGTCGATCCCGGATCCCTGCAACAGAAAATCAGGGTGCTTGAGTTCGGGATACAGCCCGATCCGCCGCCCGGTTGCGGCTTCCTTGGCGCGCACCAACTTTACGATCTCGGCCAACGTAGCCACCTGATACAGCCCGTCAAACCGCGCATTGGCGGGCCGCAGCGAAGCGATGCGCTCTTTTGCGCGCAGGGTGCGCAGTTCGGCCAAGGTAAAGTCCTCGGCGAACCAGCCTGCCACCTTTTGTCCATCAATCGTCTTGTCGCGGCGGCGATCCTCAAACTCCTCACGGCTCGCCACGTCGGTGGTGCCCGAAAGTTCGTTTTCGTGGCGCGACACCAGCGCCAAATCCTTGGTCGCAACCAGATCAGGCTCGATATAATCCGCGCCCTGATCAATCGCCAATTCATAGGCGGCAAGCGTGTGTTCGGGCCGCTCAGCGCTCGCGCCGCGATGGGCGATGATCAGCATCTCGGTTTGCGCGGCGGCTGGAACCGCGGCGAGCGCGCCGCTCAACACCAGTGGCACCATCAAAGCAAAGCTGCGGACCATTGTTCTTCCTTGAAACCGACCAGCACACCGCCGGGATGTTCGGCGATTGGGCGTTTGATGATGCTCGGTTGCTGAACGAGCAAAGCGACAGCACTGTGACTATCCGCGACCAGTGCTTTGTCGGCATCGGATAGCTTGCGGTACGTCGTGCCCTTGCGGTTGACCACCACGTCGAGGCCCGCCGCCGCGATCCATGCCTTGATCTTATCCGGGTCGGCCCCGCTCTTTTTGTAATCGTGAAAGGTGTATGCGCAGCCCTGCGCATCCAGCCACACCCGCGCCTTTTTCACCGTGTCGCAGTTGGGGATGCCGTAGAGGTGGATCATTGTTCGCTCCGATCAAATTCGGGGTGTCAGATGCGCATCGGCAATCGCTACCGCCAGCGCATCGGCGGCGTCGCTGCCTGCAATCGCTACGCCGGGCAGCAGCACCTTGACCATCGCGGCGACCTGCGCCTTCTCCGCTCCGCCGGTGCCGGTCACCGCTTTCTTGACCAGCCGCGCCGCATGTTCGTTGACCGCCATCCCCGCAGCGCCGCACGCCGCCAGCACGCATCCGCGCGCCTGCGCCAGTTTGAGTGTCGATTGCGGGTTTTTGTTAACGAAGATTTCTTCCGCTGCTGCGCGGTTCGGTTGGTGCTCTGCAATCACTGCCGCCACACCCGCCTGCAACGCCGCGAGCCGCTGCGCCATCGGTGCGGCGGGGTCTGTCTTGATCTGCCCGTTCGCCACATGGCCAATCCGCGCGCCTTCAGACCGGATCACGCCCCAGCCGGTGCAGGACAGCGAGGGGTCTAGGCCAAGGATGATGGTCATTACAAAACCCCGTTCGTCCTGAGCTTGCCCAACGACTGCTTTTTCTTCAGCAGTCTTTGAGAAAAGAAGTGCAGCCCTTCGACACGCTCAGGGCGACCGGTTGTGGGGGTTACCCCAGCTTCTCCATCACCTCGTCGGAGATTTCGTAATTGCCCCACACGGTCTGCACGTCATCATCATCGTCGAGCGTGTCGATCAGCCGCATCAGCGTGGCAGCGGTTGCCTCGTCGGCTTCGACTGTCAGCACCGGCTTCCACGCGAGTTTCACATTGTCCGCTGCGCCCAGCGCCTTTTCCAATGCGCTTGCCACCCCGTGCAGCGCGTCAGCAGCGGTCCAGATGGTGTGGCCATCTTCGGACGATTCCACATCATCTGCGCCCGCTTCAATCGCGGCTTCCAACATCGCTTCTTCATCGGCAACCGTGGCCGCATATTCGATCATTCCGCACCGTTCAAACCCGTGGCTGACCGAGCCTTCCGAGCCCAAATTCCCGCCATTTTTGCTAAACGCCGTGCGCACATTGGTGGCGGTGCGGTTGCGGTTGTCGGTCAGCGCTTCGACAATCAGCGCGACCCCGCCCGGCCCATACCCTTCGTAACGGATTTCGGCGTAATCTTCGCCGCCCGCAGCGGCTGCCTTGTCGATCGCGCGCTGGATATTGTCTTTGGGCATGGATTGGGCTTTGGCGGCGTTGACCGCGAGCCGCAGGCGCGGGTTCATATCGGGATCGGGCATGCCCATTTTGGCCGCCACGGTGATTTCGCGGCTAAGCTTGGAGAACATGCTGGAGCGTTTCTTGTCCTGCGCACCTTTGCGGTGCATGATGTTTTTGAACTTGGAATGGCCTGCCATAGGATGCGCTTCACCGGGATGATTGATGTCAGGCGCGGGCCTTACCCCGATGGCCGATAGGGACGCAAGACCGCTCGTGCCCGAACGCATGTCGCTGCCGATGACCTTGGGCGCGCGGATGGCCGACATTGGCCGGTTCGCGCTGCGGCCGTTCTATGCCCCGCAGCCGATGGTGTGGGGCCGGGCGGCGGCGTTGGCACTGCTGGCGGTGTTCGCGCTCGATGTTGGCATTGGCGAGCTGATCGCGGCGCTGACCAGCGCGCTTGATGATAGCGCCGGGTTCCTGCCAGCACTGATAGAATACGAAACCTCGCTGGCCGAAGATCTCATCAGCTTTCTGGTGCTGGCCTCGGTGTTGGAGGAGCTGGCGTTTCGCGGCTGGCTGACCGGGCGGATCGCCGCGCTGCGGTTTGCCGCCCACGGGTTTGCCGCAATCGGCCTGTTCACAGTCAGCCTGTGGCTGCCTACGGACTATGCCATGCCGCTGGCGCTGGCAGGGGTTGCGGCGGTGCTGGCCGGGCTGATTCAGTGGAGCCGCACCCGCGACCGCGACACCGCCGTGCCCGCGTGGTTCACCCGCCATTTCCATTGGATCGTGTGGGGATCATCGCTGCTGTTCGGCCTGATCCACCTGGGCAATTACGAGCCGCTGACACACCCGCTCGGCCTGCTGGCCGTGCTGCCGCAGACGATTGGCGGGCTGCTGCTCGCCTACACCCGCACCCGGCTGGGGCTGGGCGCGGCGATGGCGCATCATGCGGCGTATAATGCGCTGTATCTGGCGAGCGATTACGGGTGGTGGTGACGGATCACACCTTCACTGCTGTCCCACTGGCGCTGACCATCAGCATGGAACCGTTCGCGCCGATCACTTCGTAATCAAGATCGATCCCGACCACCGCATTGCCACCGAGCGCTGCGGCTTCGGCCTGCAATTCCTCAATCGCCTGCTTGCGCGCGTCGGCGAGGATGCGTTCATACGATCCCGAGCGCCCGCCAACGATGTCGCGCACGCTGGCGAACAGATCGCGGAAGATGTTGGCGCCCACGATCACTTCGCCGGTGACGATCCCGCAATAGTCCTGAATCGGGTGGCCTTCGATGGTCGGCGTGGTCGTAACAATAATGCCGCGCGCGTCTTTCCAGGGGGATGCCATCGGGTTCTCCTATTGCTGTGTTAGTAAGATAACACGGGCGGGTGATATTGCAATGACAGTCCTGAACACCCGCACAGAAATTCACGCCATCCCAAGCGCGTTCTTATAGGTTTCCAGCAACATGTCCTGTTCGCTGCGATCATCGGGCTTCATTTTGCGCAGCCGCACGATCTGGCGCATGATCTTGGGATCGTATCCGACCGCCTTCGCCTCGCCATAAACATCGCGGATGTCGTCGGCGATGCCTTTCTTTTCTTCTTCGAGCCGTTCGACCCGTTCGATCAGCAGGCGCAGGCGGTCATCAGATGCGGCGGTGTCGTCGGACATAGGGATCTCCATCGGAACCAGAA
>JBBRFG010000144.1:0-4825 GCA_038224685.1 Sphingomonadales bacterium | reverse complement strand
TGTCATCGCAAAAGCCACGCTGGCCCTGAAGCACGATCGCATCACCTTGCGACCCGATAGAGAGTGAACGGGCAGCTTGTCACTTCGACGACGGGAAGGTTCACCCTTGCCCATTGCGCTCGTGCCGGGTCTCTGGGGAGCACGTAATTGACGTGCCACTCGGCAACAAAAGCGCGGCTGCCGTGCGGGCCAAGCCGCCCGTCTGCCATGTTGCGCGGCTCCATCAAGGTCGCAAATCCGCCCAGAGCTCCAGCGCGGGCGGCGAATGTGTCATCGCCCAGCACCAGAATTCGCGCACGCGAGTTATCCTTCACGCAGGCTTTCAGTGCGCGCAGATCGTCGGGTGCGTTGAAGCGGGCCCGTTGCGCGCGATCCATTCGGCCCGCAGTCACTGCTTGAACGACCTGCATGGTTGTCAATGCTGTGATCGCCAAAGCTACGCTTGCAAAGGCCAATCGCGCCGCAAGCATGCGCTGATGAAGCGTGCGCCCCTGAGCAAGGCCCCAGCATCCTGTTGTCAGCAGCCCGGCCCAGATTAACGCCGCGAAATAGCGGTGTTCAAGATAGCCCGTCAGCACCTGCGGTGCCAACAGCAGCGCGGTCATCAACGTAAACAGGGTTAGCACCTTCAGGCCATCATCTGCGCGCCGCCGCCCGCCCCCAAGGGCAGCAAGCACCACAGGGGGCGCCAGAAACGCCGCCGCAGTCAGCCCCATTCCCGTCGCCAGCAGCGCCGCACCTGTATAGGCAAGCCCAAACGCATTGGCAGCCAACCGCGCCGCCCATGCCGCAGGATCATCGGTCAGCCCAAGCTGCGGCGCTGGCCACCAATCGGTGACATAAGCGGCCGGGTCCAAGGCTGTGGCAATCCCGCTGTTGTCGGTCGCAAACACCGTGCCGAAGGTTATGAGCGAATAGATCACCCACGGAGACATTGCGACCCCCGCCGCCGCCGCAGCCGCCAATGCTCGCTTGGGGCTGCGCGTCAGCCACAAGATCGTAACAGTGACCAGAACCGGCAGCAGCACCGCATCAAACCGGTTGAGCAGCCCAAGACCGGCGAGGAACCCGATCCGCGCCGCGCCAACCAGACTGATCCGCGCGCCTTGCAGCAGGCCACTCAGGATCAGCGCAAACAGCAGCAATTGCAGCGGAATCGTGCGGCCTGCGCCCAGTTCGGTGAGCAGCATATTGGGGCCGAGCAGCCCGATCAGGGCCGCCCCCAGCCCGATCCAAGGCACGCCGGTGACAGACCGCCCAATCCGTTCCGAAACTAGCGCAAACCCGGCAAAGCAGGCAAACGACAGATACAGCCCGGTGCGCGGACCGGTACCAAGCAGCACATCGGCAAGGGCGAGCAAGGTAGGATAGAGCGGCGGAAAGCTGGCAGAATAGGGCGACGCGCTGGCATAGCTGCGCCAATGATTGAAGCGGTAGAAATCGCCAAACACGCTTTGCGACAATTCGTAGAGCGCCCAAGAATCGGCCGAATAAGGCGGGGAGGTGACCACGCTCGTCAACAGCAGGCCCAGCACCAGCAGCAGTGTCAACATTGGCCATGCGAACGAGGTCTGTCTGCGCGGGGCGTCATCGGGCGTGTAGCCGCCGGTCGCAGCGACCACGGTTTCCTTGAGCAGCGCCACCTTCGACGCAAAGCCGCCGATTTTGGTTGGCACCTTGCCATCATCGGGATAGCGCCGAACCACTGGGACATGGGCCACGCTCAGTCCCAACTGCCCAGCGCGCACCGTAAGGTAGAACAACAGGTTGTAGACGAAAAAATCTTCGCGGAACGGACGCACATCGGGGTGCGTCAGGTAGCGAGTGGAATAGGCGCGGAACCCGTTGGTGGTGTCAGTAAACCAGTGCCGCCCCGACAGGCTCAGCAGCGGGGCATGGATCAACCGGTTGGCGATGGTGCGTTCCAGCGGGGTGTTCTCCGCCGCGCCGCCGGGCAGGTAGCGCGAGCCTTGCACATAGTCGCAGCCCGCCTCCAGCTTCGCGACCATGCCGGCGACCGCCTCCACCCCGTCCTTGCCATTACCGTCGATGGTGACGATCCCGGCATAACCCTGCCGCAGGCACCAGGCATAGGCCATGCGCAGCTGCGCGGAGAGCTTGCCCGGCCCGGTCTTGGTCAGCACCGCTCGCACGCCTACGCTTGCCACGAAATCGGCATCGAGCGAACCGTCGGTCGATCCGCCGTCGGCGATGATCACATCGACCGGCAGGCCGGCCGCCTGAATGCGCTGCAATTGTGCGCGAATGCGTGTCCCTTCGTTGATCACCGGGATCACCAGCGCATGACGGTGCCGCCGTTCGGCATAGAGCGCGGTTTGGTGGGCGGGCACGTCCCAATCGCCATCGTCGAGGATCGGCGGGGGATGCACGGTCACCGCGTTTCCGGTTCGGCAGCAAAGACGACGAATTTGCTCAATGAGAAGTTTACGAAAAACGATCCACCCGCCCCGGCAATCAGGATTGGCAGCGGATATGTTCCTGCCAAGGCGCGGTCGAGCAGCGCGACAATCGCCACCCGAACCGCCAGCGTGGCAAGCGCCACCAGCGCGTAAAGACCCGCGCGCCGGGCCGAAAGGCTGCGCGGGCCGCGCTGGAAGCTCCAAGTTTGGTGGATGACGTAGTTCGTGCTCGCCGCCAGCGCGAAGCCGATCGCTGCGGCCAGCCACAGCGGCACGCCAAAGCTGGTGTGCAAGGCAAAAGCGATGGCGAGGTCGATGACCACCCCCAGCACCGTTACCACGAAGAAACGCAGCAGTTCGTTCATGGTGCACCTTGCGCCAGATAGCGGGCGATGCCTTCAGGCAGGCGCGGCAGCGCGGCGGTATCGACAGGCGCGCCGAGCCTTGCAGTGCAGGTGGCCGTGCCGATATCCGATCCGTCCAGCACGTCGAGCGTAAGGCGGGTTGTAGTGCCCGCGGCGACAGGCGCGACCAGCGACACAAGCGCAGTGTTGCCGATGCCATAGCGCGGGAAATCGGCCCAGCGGTCGGCGTTGGTGGCGGTATCTGGCGAAGCTTCGCTGACGGTCAGCATCGCGCCACGCCCGGTCGCGAAAGGCGGGCGGCGGGTGACGTCGACCGAGGCAAGACCCGCAGCAGGCGCTGTTATATCGACCGCCAGCGTGCTGCGCGACAGGGCAGACACGCGGCAGGTGGCCGCGGGGCCGGGCGGTGCAAATTGCTGCGCCAGCACCCACAGCACCTGCTGGTCGTTGCTTGCGACAGGCACGTAGTTTGCGCGCAAATCTCGGAAGAACGGCCAGTTGGCACGCAAGAGCCATCCCTGCCAACCGCTGTAATCAGGGGCGATGGTGGTAACGGCGGCGACCTTGCGCTGTGCCACCAGCGCGGCGAAGTCGGCGCGGGGTTGCGGCCCCAGCGCATGGATCAGCGATCCGACAAGGGCTGGGCTCTCCACCCCGGCGGCAATATCAAGCGGCGAGGTGTAGACCGACAGCAAGCGGCGCTCCTGCGGCACGCCGCGCGCGTCCCAATCCGCGGCCAGACGGCGCATGGCCGCCAGATCAGCGGCATAAGCAGGGGTTACATGAAACCCCAGCGCGGGGTCATAGACGCTGCGGTCGGTCGCGCTCCACACCATGACGAACCGGGCCGCCTCGATCCCGGTCATGCCCAGCATCGCAAGCCCGGTCAGCACCGCCGCCCGTGCAGGCGTTGCCACGCGCAGCCCGGCCTGCACGCGCCGCCACAGCGCGGGCGGCGCGACGATCAGCGGCGCGCAGGCTCCCAGCACAAAGGTAATGGCGTTGTACTCCGCCCCGACATGCCCCCCGATCTGGGGGATCAGCGCGGTGCCGATCACGCCCGCGCCGACAAACACGAAGGCGCTCCCGCGCACCGGCGCGCTGCGGCCGCGCAGGCGCTGGAGCATCGCCCACAGCACACACAGCGTCAGCATGACAAGGCTGGCGGTGGAGAGTAAATCGCCGTGGCGTAGGATGTTGGGCAAGTCGGCGGGACCAAGGATGCGGGTGCTGCGCTCCCACGGCGCAAAGAACCAGAACTGATCACCCGCCACATCGCGGAAATTGTAGTCCAGCCACGGCCCCGGCGCGGCGTGCGTCACAGCCAGCAGGATCGCACCTGCCGCCGCCATGACGCCCAGCCCGAACGCCGCCAGGGTCCGCGCCAGCAAGCCGATGCGGCGATGCAGCGCCAGCACCAGACCAATCACCAGCGCGATGAACAGCGGGATCCCCGCATCATTCGACCACAGCAGGCCCGCCCCCGCAACCATCCCCAGCGGCAAGCCGCTCGCCAGCGCCCGGCCTTGCAGCAGCACCCGGCGCACCAGCACGACAAAGAACGGCAGGACGATGAACGGCAGAAAGCCGCGCAGGGGCCGCAGCGAGACCCCCGGATCAAAGGTCGCAGGCCAGCGCAGGCCAACTGCCTCTGCCACCAGCGGCGCGGCGTAGTAGAAGGCAAAAACCAACACCACCGCCGCCTGCCAGCGCGCGCGTGGCGGCACCGCCCGGATCAGCCACACGGTCGCATAAGCTGCGCCGAAGGCGCTCGCCACTACCGTCACACTCGCCGCCAGAGTGGAAGCGAACAGCGTCTGCCCGAAGGCGACAAACACTGGCAGCAGCGCCAGCACCATCGTGACCCCAAGATAGGATTGGAACGCCGTTCCCAGCTGGTCGCCAGCGGCAAAATGATCGAGCGCAAACCACGTCTGCAGCGCGCCGTCGATGGAATTGAGGCTGTGATCGAACAGCAGCACGCCCGCATGCAAGGCACAGATCAGCGCCGTCAGCCCGGCCAGCGCCCACCACCCGCGC
>JBBRFG010000143.1:0-4917 GCA_038224685.1 Sphingomonadales bacterium | reverse complement strand
TGATTGCGCTGGCGCTGCACCGCGATGCGCCCGAATGCCGGTTTTTGCTGATCGAAGCCGGGCGCAGCCTTGGCGGGCATCACCGCTGGAGCTGGTTTGCCACCGATATTCCCCCCGCGGCGCAAGGCCTGATGGCCGGGTTTGATCTGAACGGCTGGGACGAAGGGTACGACATCACCTTTCCCGCCTATGGCCGCACGCTGCCGACATCATACCGTTCGCTCGCCAGCGCCGAATTTCATGCCAAGCTGATGGCCGAGCTTCCGGCCAACCGCGTGCTGCTGGGCACCAAGGCCGATACGCTGGATACTGGCGGCGTGACGCTGGCCGATGGCACGCGGATCAATGCGGCCCGGGTGATTGATTGCCGCCCGTTCCGCACATCGGCGCATCTGTCAGGCGGCTGGCAGGTGTTTCTGGGCCAGCAGTTCCGCTGCGATGCGCCCCACGGCCTCACCCGCCCGGTGATCATGGATGCCAGCGTCGATCAGATCGCCCCGCACGGCAACGGCGCAGCATATCGGTTTATCTATGTCCTGCCGCTATCGCCGACCGAGGTGTTTATCGAAGACACCTATTACGCCGATCAGCCCAAGATGGACGCCGAGGTGCTGAAAGGCCGGGTCGCCGAATACGCCCATCGCAACGGGTGGAAGGGCGAGGTGGTCGATCAGGAAGCGGGCATTTTGCCGGTTATCTCCGGCGGTGACTTCAACGCCGCGCTGGCGGAAATCGCCATCCCCGGCGTGGCGATTGCCGGTGCGCGCGGGGGATTTTCGCACCCGCTGACGAGTTACACTTTGCCGTTTGCGGTTGATAATGCGCTGGCCATCGCGCGGCTGATCGCGGCGCGCCCGGCGCTGACCGGCGCGCAGCTCGCCGCGTTCTGCAATCGCCGGGCCAAGCGTCACTGGCGCGCCACCCGGTATTACCGCTTGCTCAGCCGGATGCTGTTTGAAGCCGCCGAGCCGGGCAAGCGGGTGGTGGTGTTTGAACATTTCTACGCGCTGCGCGGGCAATTGGTGGAACGGTTCTACGCTGGCAGGTCAACCTTGCCTGACCGCTTGCGCATCCTCACCGGCAAGCCGCCGGTGGCCATCGGCCGGGCGATCCGCGCGCTGTTTTCGGGGGGCAAGCCGCTCAAGTCAGAAACCCCGGCATGACCGCAGATGCTACGATCAACCTCGCTGGCCGGGTGAAGGGGATCAACCCCGTCATGGCCGCACGTTACGCCGGGCGCACCGCCTGCGTGATCGGGTCAGGCTTTGGCGGTATGGCGCTCGCGATCCGGCTGCAATCGGCAGGTATCGCCGTCACCGTGATCGAAGCCCGCGACAAGCCGGGCGGGCGGGCCTATTTTTGGGAACGTGACGGTTTCACCTTTGATGGCGGGCCGACCGTGATCACCGACCCGCCGTGCCTTGCGCAATTGTGGCAGCTAACCGGCCACGACATCGCCGAAGATGTCGAATTGATGAAGGTCATGCCGTTCTACCGCCTCAACTGGCCCGATGGCACCAATTTTGAGTATTCGAACGACGAACACGAACTCAACGCCGAAATTGCCAAGCTGAACCCGGCGGATGTCGCAGGCTATGCCCGGTTTCTCGAATATTCGGCGCGAGTGTATGAAGAAGGCTACGTCAAGCTCGGCACCACACCGTTCCTCGATTTCAAATCGATGCTGAAAGCCGCGCCTGCCCTGATCAAGCAGCAGGCGTGGCGCAGCGTTTACTCGGTGGTGTCGAAATATATCGAGCACCCCAAACTGCGCGAGGCATTCAGTTTCCATTCGCTGCTGGTGGGCGGCAATCCGATGAACACATCATCGATTTACGCGCTGATCCACAAGCTGGAAAAAGATGGCGGCGTGTGGTGGGCGCGCGGCGGTACCAACCGGCTGATTGCCGGGATGGTGCGGCATTTTGAACGGCTCGGCGGGACGATGATCGTCGGCGATCCGGTGGTGCAGGTGCACACACTCGGCACCAAAGCGACCGAGGTGGAGACCAAAAGCGGGTTTAAGCAGCGCTTCGATGCCGTCGCTTCCAACGCCGACATCATGCATTCGTACAAGGATCTGCTGTCGGGCACCGCACGCGGGCGCACCATGGCGCGCAGCCTCAATCGCAAAAGCTTTTCGCCATCGCTGTTCGTGGTGCATTTCGGGCTGGAGGGCACCTGGCCCGGCATCCCGCACCACATGATCCTGTTTTCCAAACAGTACAAAAGCCTGCTCGACGATATTTATAAAAACGGCGTGGTGCCGCAGGATTTCGCGATTTACCTGCACCACCCCACTGTGACCGACCCGAGCATGGCGCCTGCTGGCAAAAGCACGTTCTACGCGCTCGTCCCGGTCAGCCATATGGGCAAAATGCCGGTCGATTGGGACGAAGTTGGGCCGAAGCTTGAAACAATGATCCTCGACGAATTGGGCCGCCGCCTGATCCCCGGCATCCACGATCGGATCATCACCAAATTCAGCTACGCCCCCAAGGACTTCAAACAGGATTTGAACGCCCACATGGGCAGCGCTTTCAGCCTTGAACCGCTATTGTGGCAAAGCGCGTTTCTGCGCGGCCACAACCGCGACGATGTGATCGGCAATTACTACCTCGTCGGCGCAGGCACGCATCCGGGCGCAGGCATCCCCGGCGTGGTCGGCAGCGCGAAAGCAACGGCTGGGTTGATGTTAGAGGATCTGGCCGTCAAGGCGACCGCATGATAAGAGAGGTTCTCGCCCTTGTGGCTACCGCTGCGGCTCCAGTCGGCGCCGCGTCGGATCTCGTGCCTGACGGGCACCAGCACGAGTGGATCGCAATGGTGAGCGAGCCGGACAATCTGGCTTTTTTCGACCTCGCCTATCGCGGTAGCGCCGATGTAGAAGGAAAGGCATATCCGGTTGTGCTGGTTCGCTATCAGCGCGGCGAACCGGGTGCAGAAAAGGCGATTGTCGATTTCCGCGTTGCGATCGATTGCGAAGCGGATGCCATGTCGGGGGTGGAGACCTACCGGATGACAGGCACCGTGGGCGATACAGGAATACGGCTTGGCCAGAGAGAGGCTCTTTCAACGCCGTTCACTTCGGTTTACCCGCAAAACGAAGCGCGCGTTGCGCCCCTGTTCAAACACGCGTGCGGCCCCGCTTGGTCGATGAAAGCCCGTTAATGAAACGTCTCGCCGTCTATTGCGGTTCGGCCTCGCCCGAAGACCCGCGCTATATGCAACTTGCCTATGATGTTGGTGCCGAATTGGCGCGGCGCGGGATAGGGCTGGTCTATGGCGGCGGCAAGCTCGGCCTGATGGGCGCGGCGGCGAAGGGAGCAAAAGATGCGGGCGGCCATGTCATCGGCATCATCCCCGAACACCTCGTCAAAGCCGAAGTCGCCAACCATGATTGCGACGAACTGATCACCGTCAGCGGAATGCATGAACGCAAAGCCCGCTTCACCGACCTGTCCGATGGCTTTGTCACCATCCCCGGCGGCGTCGGGACGATGGACGAATTGTGGGAAGCGATGAGCTGGTCGCAGCTGGGCTATCATTCCAAGCCGGTGGGCATCCTCAATGCGTTTGGGTTCTACGACGATCTGCTCGCTTTCAACGCCAAGATGGCGGCGGTCGGGTTTGTGCGGCCTGCGCACCAGAATATCCTGATCGCGGCGGGCTCCATCACCGAACTGCTCGCGAAAATGGCGGCGTATCAGCCGCATACGCCGATCTTTCGGATGAAGGCTGAGGAACTATAGGCGCGCACGATGGCAACCGAACCCGCACACCGCGCCGCGCTGGTTGAACACGCGCGGCTGGCGATCAAGGTCGGCTCGCAGAGTTTTTCTGCCGCCGCGCGCCTGTTTGACCGCGAAACGCGCGAACGCGCTTGGCTGCTGTATGCGTGGTGCCGCCGCTGCGATGATATTGCCGATAATCAGGACATGGGCGGGGTGCTGGGCGATCAATCCGATCTCGATCACCGGCTCGCACTGATCCGCCGCCTGACCGCGCTGGCGTTTGAAGGCAAGCCAACCGGCGACCCGGCGTTTGATGCGCTGGGCGTGGTCGCTGCCGAAGTCGGCCTGACCCCGCAGATGGCCGAGGATGTGATCGCCGGTTTTCAGCTTGATGCCGAAGATTGGCGTCCGCGCTCCGAAGCCGACATGCTGCGTTACTGCTACCACGTCGCGGGCGCGGTCGGCGTGATGATGGCGGTGGTGATGGGGGTTGATCCGCGCGATCAGGAAACGCTCGACCGCGCGAATGATCTGGGGCTGGCGTTTCAGCTCTCGAACATCGCGCGCGACATCGTCGAGGATGACGCGGCGGGGCGGTGTTATCTGCCCGAGATATGGCTGGTCGAACAGGATATCGAGCCCGGCCAGCACACCAAACCGCACCACCGCAAAGAACTCGCCGCGATGGCTGCGCGGTTGGTGGCGTTGGTCGAAAAGCACGAGGCTGCGGCGCGCGTCGGCGCGGCCAAGCTCCCGTTCCGCAGCCGCTGGGCGGTGCTGTCTGCCGCGCGCATTTACGGCGCCATTGGGCGCAAGGTGAGGAAGCGCGGGCCTGAGGCTTGGGCCAGCCGCACCTATGTGCCGCGCGCGGAAAAGGCGCTCTACGGCGTGCGCGCGTTCCTTTCCGCCGTGATCAACCGCGAAAAGGTGCCCAAGGGCGGGATCGACTGGGGCATCGCGGATTATCGGCCTGTTTCCCCCTCACCGTCGCCCCGGACTTGATCCGGGGTCGCGCTTTCTTTCGGGGCGGACAAGAAGCGGGATCCCGGGTCAAGCCCGGAAAGACGATAGCTGCAACGGTTTTCTTTTGGGGGAAGCTGGACTAATCCCACCCCCATGATCACCAAACTCCTGATCGCCAATCGCGGCGAGATTGCCTGCCGCATTATCCGCACCGCGCGCA
>JBBRFG010000142.1:0-5068 GCA_038224685.1 Sphingomonadales bacterium | reverse complement strand
AACTTCGCACATGCACTGCCCTGTAACACCCTTTGCGCAAGGCTCAATTCCCTCTAGGGGAACGGCCATGACACACAGCACTGATGACACCGTATCGTTCGGCAACGAACAGGTTACGCCGCAGGAAAAGACCCGCCGCGTGGGTGAAGTATTCTCCAGCGTCGCGCGCAAATATGACATCATGAACGATGCGATGTCGGGCGGGATGCACCGGCTGTGGAAAGATCGGTTCGTCAAACGGGTGAAGCCGCAGTCGGGCGAACAGATCCTCGATATGGCGGGCGGCACTGGCGACATCGCGTTCCGCATGGCGGCCAAGGGCGCGCATATCACGGTGGCCGATATCAATCAGGATATGCTGGATGTGGGCGCGCAGCGCGCGCTGGATCGCGGGGCTGGCGACGATGACGGTACGCTGGTCTTCACCTGCCAGAACGCCGAAACGGTCAGCTTTCCCGCCAATACCTTTGATGCTTACACCATTGCGTTCGGCATCCGTAACGTCACCCATATCGACCGCGCCTTGGCTGAGGCTTTGCGTGTCCTGCGCCCGGGCGGGCGGTTCTTCTGCCTTGAATTTTCAACCGTCGAATGGTCGGGGCTGAAGGAGGCGTACGATGTCTATTCCGACAAGCTGTTGCCGCGCATGGGGCAGATGATCGCAGGCGACGCCGATTCGTACCGTTATCTGGCCGAATCGATCCGCAAGTTTCCGCCGATGCCCGCGTTTGAGCAGATGATCCGCAGCGCCGGATTCGCCAACACCCGGGTCGAACCGATCATGGGCGGGCTGGTTGCAATCCATTCGGGGTGGAAGATCTAGCGCGTGACGAGTTCCGCCACGCATATCATTCGCCTTACACGTTGGGGTATCACGCTAGCGCGTCGCCGTGCGCTGGTGGGGATCGAAAATGATCCCAACGCGCCAGTGACGCTGCGCCGTCTGGTGCGGCTGGCGCGGCTTGCCACGCTGACCGGCAAACGCGGCACGCCCGATTATGCCGGAGCGTTTCGGGCGATCGGCCCGGCGGCGATCAAGCTGGGCCAATCGCTGGCCACGCGCCCCGATCTGGTAGGGGAGGAGGCGGCCAACAACCTCCTGTCGCTACAGGACAGCCTGCCGCCAGTGCCATTTGTGCAAATAAAGGCCGCGATTGAGGCCAGCTTTGGCCAGCCGATTGAAAAGCTGTTTACGACAATCGATCCCGATCCAGTCGGTGCAGCATCGATCGCGCAGGTTCACAAGGGCGTCACCACAGATGGCCGCACAGTCGCGATCAAGGCGCTGCGCCCCGGCATCCGCGAAAAATTCGCACGCGATATCCAGACCTATGAATGGGCCGCCGCGCATGTCGAGGCGATGGGCGGGGAGGAGGCATCGCGCCTGCGCCCGCGCCTGACCATCGCCAATTTCAAACGCTGGACCAATTCCGAACTCGATCTGCGGCGCGAAGCGGCCTCTGCCAGCGAATTGGCCGAACAGATGGCGGGCGTCCCCGGCTACCGCATCCCCGGCGTTGACTGGGACCGCACCAATGGCCGGGTGCTGACGATTGAATGGATCGATGGCATCAAGATCAGCCGGATCGACGAGTTGCGCGCGCGCGGGCATGATTTTGCGGCGCTGTCCGATAAGCTGGTGATCAGCTTTCTCACTCAGGCGATCAGCGCGGGATTTTTCCATGCCGATATGCATCAGGGCAACCTGTTCGTCGAGGATGACGGCACCATCGTTGCGATTGACTTTGGCATCATGGGCCGGATTGACCGGCGCGCGCGGCAATGGCTGGCTGAGATTCTCTACGGGCTCACCACCGGCAATTACCAGCGCGTCGCCGAGATCCATTTTGAAGCGCAATACGTGCCAAGCTATCATTCGGTCGGCGAATTCGCGACTGCGCTGCGCGCGGTGGGCGAGCCGATGCGCGGCAAGCCGGTCAAGGAACTCAGCGTCGGCCAGATGCTCGATGGGCTGTTTGCGATCACCCGCGATTTCGACATGCAGACCCAGCCGCACCTGCTGCTGTTGCAAAAGACGATGGTGATGGTTGAAGGCATCGCCACCCAATTGAACCCCGAAATCAACATGTGGGACACCGCCGCACCGTTTGTGCGCAGCTGGATCCGCGACGAGTTGGGGCCGGAAGCCGCACTGGCTGACCGGTTAAAGGACGATGCCGAGACGCTGTTTCGCTTGCCCAGCTTGCTCCGGCGGCTGGAGGAGCGATTCCCGCCCAAAGGCGGCGCGCCCGAATCCGCGCCGCTGCCCGATATCGCCTTGCTGACTGACAAGCGCAAAGGCTCGGGCGGCGGGTGGCTTGGTTACGTTGCCGCCGGGCTGGTGGGCGCAGGCGCGCTGTGGGGCGCGCTGACGCTGGGTTGGATCGGTTAAGGGATCACGCAATTGCGTCCGCATAAGCGTAATCTTAACCACAACGCACCAAAATCGCGCATCGTGCAGCGCTTGGCGCTGGGCGGTAACGCGGCTAAACAAGATATCTAGGCAAAGGAGCTGAGCGGAACAATGGCATGGCCGGTCAGCCAAACCGTCAGCGCAAGCGGAGCTGTATGGTGATGGGCAAACCTGCGCGCATCCTGCTGGTCGTGGGCGGCGGCATTGCGGCGTATAAGGCGTGCGAGCTGGTGCGCCTGATCCGCAAAGGCGCCAATGGCATCGGCGGCGAAGTTACCTGCGTGGTGACCAAAGGCGGGCAGCAATTCGTCACCCCGATGGCGCTTGCCGCGCTCAGCGAAAATCAAGTTTACACCAACCTGTTCGATCTGAAAAACGAGGCTGAGATGGGTCATATCCAGCTGAGCCGCGAAGCTGATCTGGTGGTGGTGTGCCCGGCGACCGCCGATCTGCTCGCGAAAATGGCCAACGGGATCGCCGACGATTTGGCCACCACGCTGATTTTGGCGACCGACAAGCCGGTGATGGCGGTGCCCGCGATGAATGTGCGGATGTGGGAGCATGAGGCGACGCAGCGCAATATCATGCTGCTCAAGGCCGCCGGGGTCAATGTGCTGCACCCCGACCAAGGCCCGATGGCGTGCGGCGAGTTCGGTTATGGCCGCCTGCCCGAACCCGACGCGATCTGGCGCGCGATTGCCAGCCATTTCGGCATGGATGTGCCCGAGCCTGTGGTAACACCCGCCGCAGTCGCTGTTCGCCCGCCAATTGCGGTCGAGGCGCTTGAGCCCGACGACGCTGATGAAGGCGGCGCAGCGATTCCGACCGGCGGGCTGAGCGGGTTTTTTGCGCGGATTATCCCGCGTTCGACCGCCAAACGCAGCCACGCAGATATCGAAGCGGAATACGAAGAATTGCCCGGGCAGCAAGCTGCCGAGCCGCTACCGCCGGAACAGCCCGCGCCGGACTTTGCGCCCGATTTTGGCGGCCCGTTGCTCGCAAAAAAAGGCAGCGCCAATGCCGCGCCGCCGATGGATATGGGCGCGATCAACCACGCGGTCGATCCGCGCAAAGCCCCGCCCGAACCGTTTGCCCCAGCCACCCCGGCTGAGATCGAAACCGTTCTGGGCGAAGTGACTGAGGGTGCGGATTTCGGATTGGATCTTGGCCACCGCCCGCTGGCAGGCCGCCATGTGCTGGTCACCGCTGGGCCAACGTGGGAAGCGATTGATCCGGTGCGCTACATCGCTAACCGGTCGAGCGGGAAGCAGGGCTTTGCCATTGCCGCCGCCGCCGCTGCTCTGGGGGCAGAGGTCACGTTGGTTGCTGGCCCCGTATCGCTCAAGACTCCGGCGGGGGTGCGGCGGCTGGATGTCGAAAGCGCAGCCGACATGGCCGATGCGGTCAAACACGCGCTGCCGGTTGATGTGGCAGTGATGGTCGCCGCCGTGGCCGACTGGCGGCCCAAGGAATATCGCGGCGAAAAGATCAAGAAACGCGGATCGGCCCCGCCTGCGCTGATGCTCACCGAAAATCCCGATATCCTGACCAATCTGGCGACCGGGCCGAACAGGCCCGCATTGGTGATCGGGTTTGCTGCTGAAACCGAAAACGTGATCGAAAACGCTATGGCCAAGCGCAAGCGCAAGACCGCCGACTGGATCATCGCCAATGATGTTTCAGGTGACGTTATGGGCGGGGATCGCAACCGTGTGCATATCGTCACCGCCAACGGGGTCGAAACCCTCGACGAAATGCCCAAAAGCGCGGCGGCGATGGCGCTGGTGCAGCGCATTGCGGCGGTATTCCAGACTGAGGCGGTGGAATGAGCATTCCTGTTGCACTGAAACGCCTGCCGCATGGCGCAGGCCTGCCGCTGCCCGCCTATGCCACGACCGGCGCGGCGGGGATGGATGTGGTCAGCGCCGAGGACGTGGTGATTGCTCCCGGCGCGCGCCACGCGGTCGCCACCGGACTGGCGCTGGCGATCCCGCAAGGGTACGAAATTCAGGTGCGCCCACGTTCTGGCCTCGCGCTTAAGCATGGCATTACCGTGCCCAACACCCCCGGCACCATCGACAGCGATTATCGCGGCGAGCTAAAGGTGATTCTGATCAACCTTGGCACCGATGCGTTCACGATTGCGCGCGGTGACCGCGTGGCGCAACTGGTGCTGGCCCCGGTGGTGCAGGCGGCGTGGGACGAGGTTGCTGAGCTGGATGCGACCGCACGCGGCGTAGGCGGGTTTGGATCGACCGGGGGGCACGCGGGGCTTTAGCAGCCATCACCAGCCTATTTCGTAGTCGGAAAGCGCTCTAGTCATACCGGAATGGGCACCTGATTTCGCGGCTATCGTGAATCCAACAAAAAAGGCGGCGCGATCCCCTGCGCCGCCTTCTTGGTCTCGTCCAAGGGTCTCTTGGGCGCAGCGTTACACCATCAATTGGCGGGGCGCACGGTCTTTCCGTCATCCTTGATCGTGATACGCACAGCTTCGCCCGAATTACCGGGGAAATCGGTGAAGATCGCATCGACCAAATTGGGGACAAGGTTGGGCAGGCGGTTGGACCGCGATACAGCTTCGGCCTTGCCTTCGAACAGGCGCTGGCCATCGGCGGTGCGATCAATCTTCATGTCAATGGCGCTGGTGTAGAT
>JBBRFG010000141.1:0-5271 GCA_038224685.1 Sphingomonadales bacterium | reverse complement strand
CCAGATCGAGCAACTCGGCATAGAACCGTGCGGTTTCTGCCAGCCGATCGGTGATGATGTTCACATGGTCAAGGCGCTGGACGATCATGGGAGCGACAATGCCCGCCTCGCCCGGAGCTGACCACTGGGAAAAGCGCTCAGCCCCTGAACACCACCGTGCGTGTGCCATTCATCAGCACGCGCTCCTGCGCGAACAACCGCACCGCTTCGGCGAGCACCCTGCGTTCAATGTCGCGGCCTTTGCGCACCAGATCGGCCGGGCTGTCTGCATGGGTAATGCGCTCGACATCCTGGTGGATGATTGGGCCTTCATCCAAGTCAGCGGTAACGAAATGCGCAGTCGCCCCGATGATCTTGACCCCGCGTTCGTGCGCTTGGTGATAGGGCCGCGCGCCCTTGAACCCCGGCAAAAAACTGTGATGGATATTGATACAGCGCCCCGCAAAATGGGCGGATTGTTCGTCCGAGAAGACCTGCATATAGCGCGCCAGCACCACCAGTTCGGCATCGGTTTCTGTCGCCAGCGCGCGAATCGCGGCTTCGGCCTGCGGCTTGGTTTTTGGCTTCACCGGGATGTGGTGAAACGGAATATCGCCAATACTCACCCGGATCGCGGCGTCGTACGGGTGGTTGGAGACAATCGCCACCGGATCAATCGGCAACTCGCCCGTGCGCCAGCGATAGAGCAGGTCGACCAGACAGTGATCAAATTTGCTGACGAGGATGATGGTGCGGCGCGGGTGGTTTTCGGCGGCCATTTTCCAGTCGAAGGCGTATTCGGCCGCGAGGCTGGCAAAATCGCTGCGCAGGCTGTCTGCCGTCGAACCATCGGGATCGAACACCACTCGCATGAAGAACCGATCAGTACCGCCCGCCCCAGCCCGGTCGTTAAACTGCTGCGCATCAAGGATGTTGCAACGGCGCTCAAATAGACAGCCGGTGACCCGTGCGGTGATACCGGGCCGGTCAGCGCAGGCGAGCGTGAGGATCAGTGGTGCGGCCATCTCAGCGCGCCAGCGCCGCCTCGCACTGCGTCATCAACTCGCCGATGATGTCGGCCACCGGCTCTTCGGCCTTGACCATGCCGACGCTCTGCCCGGCCATCAGGCTGCCGTTTTCCACGTCGCCATCGATCACCGCGCGGCGCAGCGCGCCCGCCCAGAAATGTTCGATCTGCAATTGCGCTTCACCCATGTCGATGGTGCCTGCGTCAAGCAGGGCTGCGACTTCGCGCTGTTTGGCGGTGAATTCCTCGGTGCCCTTGTTTTTGAGCGCGCGCACCGGGATCACCGGCAGGCGCGGGTCAACCTGCACCGATGCCGTCGCATCGCGGGCGTTGGCGCGGAAGAAGGCTTTCTTGAACGCGGGGTGGGCGATGCTCTCGGTTGCGCAGGCAAAGCGCGTGCCCAACTGCACGCCCGCCGCGCCCATTTCGAGGTAGCTGGCAATCGCTTCGCCCCGGCCGATTCCGCCTGCAACAAAGATCAGATGATCGGCGGCCAATTCGGGCAGGATTTCCTGGGCCAGCACGCTGGTGGAGACCGGGCCGATATGGCCGCCAGCCTCCATCCCCTCGATCACCATCGCATCCGCGCCAGATCGCAGCAGCTTTTTTGCCAGCGCCAGCGTGGGGGCAAAACAGATCACTTTGGTATCGCCGCCCTCTTTGATGGCCTCGACCGAGCCCTTGGGCGGGATGCCGCCAGCCAGCACCACATGGGTGACGCCGTGCTTGCGGCACACCGCGATCAGATCGAACAGCGCGGGGTGCATGGTGATGAGGTTGACGCCGAATGGCTTGCTGGTCAGCGCCTTGGTCGCGGCAATTTCGCGGTCGAGGATGTCAGGCGTCATCGCCCCGCAGGCGATCACACCAAACCCGCCCGCGTTGGAGATTGCGGATACCAGATGGCGTTCCGACACCCAGCTCATCGCGCCGCACAAAATCGCGGTGTCGCAGCCGAAAAACTCAGTGCCGCGTTGCATCAGGGCAGCGGTGTGGGGATAATGGGTCATAGCGGCAGCGATTAGTCGTCCTCGGGCGAATAGACAATCCGCACCTTACGCGCCGCTGCCTTGGCAAGCGTGACTGCGGCGTCTGCTGTGCCAGCGCGGGCGAGCGCAACCCCCATCCGGCGGTAGGGGCGGGTAACCGGCTTACCAAACAATCGCACATCCACCGCATCGCTGATCGCCAGAGCATCGGCCAAGCCCTCAAAGCCAAAATCTGCGCTGTCCCGGTCGGCCAGGATCACTGCCGACGCGGCCGGGCGGGCGGCAATTTCCGCAGGCAGCGGCAGGCCCAACACCGCGCGGGCGTGGAGATCGAATTCGTTCAAGTCTTGCGAGATCAGCGTGACCATACCCGTGTCGTGCGGGCGGGGGGAGAGTTCGGAGAAGATCACTTCTTCGGTGCCATCCTCGCTCCGGGCAACAAAGAACTCCACCCCATACAGCCCCCAGCCGCGCCCGCCGCCTTGCAGCGCCATGACGACCTTGGTTGCCATGTCCTGCGCTTTGGCGAGCGCAGCGGCGCTCATTGCGGCGGGTTGCCAGCTTTCGCGGTAATCGCCGCGTTCCTGACGGTGGCCGATGGGAGGGCAAAAGCTGATGGCCTGCCCGCCCTCGCCTGCATGGCGAACGGTCAGCAAGGTGATTTCATAATCAAACGCGATGAACTGTTCGACAATCACCCGCGCCCGGTCGCCGCGCATATTGGCGACGGCATAGTCCCACGCGGCCTCCAGCACGCCCGGCCCATCGACCTTGCTCTGGCCTTTGCCGGATGATGACATCACCGGCTTCATCACCAGCGGATAGCCGATCCGGTCCGCCACTTCGCGCGCTTCGGCAAAGCTTTCGGCATAGCCATAGTGCGAGGTTACCAGCCCCAGCTCGCCCGCTGCCAGATCGCGGATTGCATCGCGGTTCATGGTTAGCTGCGCGGCGCGGGCCGATGGCACGATGGTGAAGCCCTCGCGCTCCAGATCAGCCAGCACTTCGGTGCGGATTGCTTCGATTTCGGGCACGATCAGATCAGGGCGGTGCTTTTCTGCCGCCGCCCGCAGTGCCGCGCCGTCGAGCATCGAAAACACCTCGCGCGCATCGGCAAGCTGCATCGCGGGGGCATCGTCATAGCTGTCGCAGGCAATCACCCGCGCGCCCAGCCGCTTTGCAGAAATCACAAACTCGCGGCCCAACTCGCCCGAGCCGAGCAGCAGGATGGTGGCAATGTGAGACATGCCGGGGGATTTACCTGACTACGCCTGCAAGTCTAGCGGGGAGCGGCTTGGCCCGCGCGTCTCCCCTTCGACAGGCTCAGTGCGAGCGGGCGGATTCAGACCCGATGCCAGTCAGTTCACAGCATCCAGCCCATAGGCGGTGTGCAGCACCCGCACCGCAAGCTCGGTCTCATCCTCATCGATCATCACGCTGATCTTGATCTCGCTGGTCGAGATTGCCTGAATGTTGATGCCGCGATCAGACAGTGATCGGAACATCGTGCTGGCCACCCCGGCGTGGCTTTTCATGCCGACGCCGACGACGCTGATCTTGGCGATCTTGCTGTCGGTGATGATCCGGTTGAACCCGATTTCGGTGCGGCGATCTTCCAGCAGCGCCTGCGCGCGGGCGAGATCGGATTGCGGCACGGTAAAGGTCACGTCGGTCTCACCCTTGTCGCGGCCCACGTTCTGGATGATCATGTCAACATTGATGCTGGCTTTGGCGAGCGGTTCAAAAATGTTGGCGACTGCGCCGGGCCGGTCGGGCACGCGGGTCAGGATCACCTTGGCTTCGTTTTTGTCATGCGCGATGCCGGTTACAAGCTGGCGTTCCATCAGGCCTCCTTCGACCAATTGATCCATTTCTGCGTCGGATACGATCAGGGTGCCGGGCAGATCATCAGCGGGCGGTGCGCCGTCGCCGATAAAGCTGGATAGCACCTGCAAGCGCACGCCCTCTTTCATCGCCAGCCCGACGCTGCGGGTTTGCAGCACCTTGGCGCCGACGCTGGCGAGTTCGAGCATTTCTTCATACGTCACCGCCTTTTGCTTGCGCGCCTTGGCAACGATGCGCGGGTCGGTGGTGTAAACCCCGTCAACATCGGTGTAGATATCGCAGCGGTCAGCCTTGATCGCGGCGGCGACTGCGACTGCCGACGTATCCGATCCGCCGCGCCCCAGCGTCGTGATCCGGCCGTCGTCAGATACGCCCTGAAAACCGGGGATCACCGCAATCTCGCCCGCTTCCATTGCTGCGATCAGGCCGGGGGCGTCGATGCTGTCGATCCGCGCTTTGGCGTGGGCTTCGATGGTCTGGATCTGCAATTGCCAGCCGAGCCAACTGCGCGCCTTGCACCCCAACGCTTGTAGCGTCAGCGCCAGCAAACCGCTGGTCACCTGTTCGCCGCTGGCCACCACCACGTCATATTCGGCTGGATCATACAGCGGGTTGGCTTCTCGGCAGAAATTGACCAGCCGGTCGGTCTCGCCCGCCATTGCGCTGACGACAACTGCGACAGAATCGCGCGTCCCATCGGGCTTGATCGCCGCCTGCGCGCGCACAATATTGGCGACCCGGCGAATACGCTCCGTGCCGGCCATCGATGTGCCGCCAAATTTCATCACGATGCGGGCCAAACGCAAGCTCCTGCTGGTGAGTGTTCGCTGGCGCTGTTAAGGGGGCCGCATGGGAAACGCAAACCTATCGGCCAACAACCCGGCCAAGAACTCAAACGTCACGATCCGCCCCGATGAAGCCGATTTCTTCGCGGGCCTCGCGCGCGATTGGTGGAACCCCAAAGGGCCGATGGCGAGCCTGCATCAGGTGAACCCGGTGCGGATGGCATTTATCCGCGACGCGATTGATGCGCATTGGCTGGGCGCTGCTGCGCTGGCTGTGCCGCTGGCGGGCAAGTCGGCACTGGATATTGGGTGCGGCGCGGGGCTGGCGTGCGAGCCCTTGGCGCGGCTGGGCGCGGCGGTGACCGGGGTGGATGCGGCGGGTGAGAATGCCGCGGCGGCAAGCGCTCATGCAGACGCGATGGGCTTTGACATCCGTTACATGGCGGGTGAAGTTGCGGGGCTGGATATTGGCACGTTTGATCTGGTCACCTGCCTCGAAGTGATCGAGCACGTGGCGGATAAGCCCGCGTTCCTGCGCGATGTCGCGGCGCGGCTGGCGCCAGATGGCTTGCTGGTGATGTCCACGCCGAACCGCACAGCGGCGAGCCGGGTGTTGCTGGTCGGCGCGGCAGAGGCGGTCGGCTAT
>JBBRFG010000140.1:0-5313 GCA_038224685.1 Sphingomonadales bacterium | reverse complement strand
GCGATCAGCCGCGCCAAGGCCGAGCCCGTAGGCTTCGTAGCGGACCTTGCCGTCTTCCAGAACCATGATCCCGGCAGTGTTGGTGCTGGCCATCAGCGCCTTCAATTCGGCTTGCAATTCCGCGCTGAGCGGTGCGCCCTTGGGCAGCGCGCGGGCGGTCTTGGCGGCGGGGACTTCGTGGCCCGCAAACCACTGCTCCATCGCGCGGAAGCGTTGGCTGCGCTGGGCATCGTTCCAGAACAATACCGCCAGTTCGGATGGGTCGCGCTGCGGCGGTTGGGTGATCTGCACCGGTGCTGCTGGCGCGCTGGCGACCGGCGCTGTGCTGCCATAGCCACCAGCACATCCCGCCAACAGCGCAGCCCCTAGGATCGCAGGCGCAAGCCCCGATACCATGCCCCTGATCCGGCCCATCATCCCCGTCCTCTCATCTGTTATGCAGGATGCATAGGCTGGCGGAGCGCACAGGGGCAAGCCTTACCCGTCCTTCATCGCCTTCAACGCCGCCAGCGCCCGTTCACGCGCTGCCTTGTGCGGCACGATCTTGCGCGGGTAACCGGAAGGTCTGCGCCCGAATTCCTCGGGATCGTGGATCGAGGGTGCGTCCAGATCGGCGAGTTCGGGCACATGGTCACGGATATAGCGCGCGGCGTCGAATTTCTCGGATTGGGTGAGCGGGGCCATGATCCGGCTGAACATGTTCGAATCCACCCCGGTGCCCGCCGTCCACTGCCAGTTGGTGGCGTTGGAAGCGTAATCGGCATCGCACAGCGTGTCCCAGAACCACTTCTCACCCTCGCGCCAGTCGATCAGCAGGTGCTTGATGAGGAAGCTCGCGGTGATCATCCGCACGCGGTTGTGCATCCACCCGGTCTGGTAGAGCTGCCGCATCCCGGCATCGACGATTGGGTAACCGGTGCGGCCCTGCTGCCAGGCCTTGAGATCGCGCGCGGCGGTGTCGTCAGTGGCGGGGTCGCGCCACGCGAAGCGGTTGAAGTCCTCGCGATAGTTTTGCGAGGCATAGGCGGGGAATTGCAGGATCGCGTTCTGCGAATAATCGCGCCAGATCAGCTCGCTTTCATAAACCTCCCAGCCCTTCGAGCGCTTGTGCTTGAGCGCGTGCCAGATTTGAACCGGCGAGATTTCGCCGAAATGCAGGTGCGGGGAGAGGCGCGAAACCTTGTCGACGGATGGGATATTGCGCTTGTCATCGTAGTCATCGACGTGATCCTGCCACCAGCCAAGGCGGTCATGCGCGGCGGCCTCCCCCACCTGCCAGAAGTCGGCGATCCCGCCCGACCAGTCGGGGGTTGTGGGGAGTAGGTTCCATGATGCAAGGCCATCCGAAGCGGGCCACTCAGCGGGGGCTTCTAGGCGCTGCGGCGCAGGGAGTTCGTCGCGCGGGGGGAATTCGGCCCGCACCGCACGGCTGAACGGGGTATAAATCTTGTACTGCCCGCCGGTGCCGGTGGTGATGCTGCCCGGCAGCATGAGGTAGTTGCCGTGGTAGAGTTGCAGGTCGAGCGTCTTTGCCAGCTTGCGTTCGGCGTTCAGCCACCACGGTTCGTAATGGTGGTTGGCGTGAATTGTGGTCGCGCCTGTCTCCTCTGCCAGCTTGATCAGCACCTCCACCGCATCGCCGCGCCGCAGGATCAGCTTGCTCCCGCGCGCTTCGAGGCTCTGCGCGAGGCTCGCCAGCGAATGATGCAGCCACCAGCGCGACGCGCCGCCATAGGCGTGGTGCTTGGGGCTCTCGTCGTCGAGCACATAGACGCACACCAGCGGCCCAGCTTTGGCGGCGTGGTAGAGCGCAGGATTGTCAGCCAGCCGCAGATCGCGCCGCAGCCATACGAGTTGGGTCATGCTTCTCCTTACCCCCTCCTCTTCAGAGGAGGGGAGCGAGAGTTGGTGCGCGCAGCGACCCTCGTCGCCGGGGGGTGGTGCGCGAGGCGGAGCGCGACGCTTCCGCGCCGCGCCACCACCCCCAACCCCTCCTCTGAAGAGGAGGGGGGTAAGTTGGCGCAACGCCGCTAAGGTTGGGTAAGTTCCTCGCACCCGACATCCGGCAGTGGGACCGAGAAGCGGTCGCGCACGCGCTGTTCGTTGAAGCGTTGATCATGGAGCAAAAACGCATCACCGCACCTGTTTTTATAAATCATCGGCAGGCGGGACCAAAACAGAAAGGCGGCAACCTGACTGTCATTTTTTGCAGCAGCTTCTGCCTGAGAAAGCTCGCGATCAGAATAGGACTGCAAATAGTTCCATCTGAACTGATCCTTCGGGGTTGCAAATGTCAGGCGCTCTACCCCGCTATAACGACTATGAGGTGTAAAAAAAACAGGGCCTGCCTTGATGTCGTAGAACCCTGAGCCGAATATCGCACCGCCTCCCTGTTCGGCAGTCCCTTCGTATCGAAATAAAATCTCTCGTTCCCAAAAGGCGAGTGGCACGGGGCTTCCGACGACTGTGGACGGCTTGAGGTTATAGATATGTTCGACCAGTTGTCGGCCACTTCGTTCGGCATCAAACGTGATACCAGCATTCACCCCGATATAAGCCAAAGCTGCCGCAATCCCGACCCGCGCAGGCAACACCCACTCCGCCCCCCGCCTCTCCCGCCGCCGCGACCACCACACGCTCGCGATCAGCACCGCCCACAGCCACACATCGATGATGAACAGCGTGTCGCCGTAGAACCACTGCGAGGAGAAAGGCTCCAACAGCCGGATGCCGTAGACGTTGAGCCAGTCGAAGAACGGGTGGCTGAGGCAGCCGACAAACGCCATCGCATAGAGCCAGCCAAACCGCACTGGCAGCCGCGCCTCTGGTCTTGTGCCGCGCTTCGTCTGCCAGCGGTCGAACGCCCACAATATCCCCGCCAAGATCAACGGCAACAGCACCAGCGCGGGCGGACCGTGGGTGATGCCTCTCCGGAACGCGAGATGCTCGGTGCCCTCCAGCCAGAAGAAACACGCTGCGTCCACATCGGGCAGGTTCGCGCCGATAATCAGCGCGGGCATGGCGAGCCCGGTGGTGCGCTTTAGCCCCGCCTGCCCCAGCACCGCGCCGACAAGGCTATGCGTCAGATTGTCCATTGCTTTGCTGGCTAGCTGCACTGCAACGTCAAGGGAACCGCAAATGCGCTTGGCACATGCGACCGCCCTCGCCTATCGCAGCGCGAAACAGACACGCGGGAGAGCGCAACCATGACCGACCAAACCCCATTCATCCGCCCCGACATGAAGGGCTTCCTCGACATGATGGCGGCGGTGAACGGGCCAAAACTATCCGATATTTCGCTGGCAGAAGCCCGCGCGTCCTATCAAGCGATGCACAACATCGCCGACCGTCCGGAGCGCCAACTGGCGGTGATCCGCGACCTTGCCTGCCCCGGCCCGTTGGGAGACATCCCGCTGCGGCTTTAGGACGCGCGCGAAACCCGCGACGAAGGCTCACCGGTGGTGATGTTCTTCCACGGCGGCGGATTTGTGATTGGCGATCTCGACACGCACCACGCGCTCTGCACCGAAATCGCGGCGCTGATCAATCTGCCAGTGGTCGCAGTGCATTATGCCCTCGCACCCGAAGCGCCCTTCCCCACTGCGATCCTCGATTGCGAGGCGGCCGCACGCTGGGCGGCGGGCAGCCCGGCGCAATTGGGCCGCCAAGCCACTGGCATCATCACCATCGGCGATAGCGCCGGGGGCAATGCCGCCGTGGTGGTCAGCCAATTGCTCGGTGCCAACCCGGCAGCGGTGCCGGTGGTGCTGCAAGTGCCGATCTTCCCGCTTGTCGCCGATGCCAATGGTTCTGTCAGCATGGACGCATTCAGCGAAGGCTACCTCCTCACCGGCGAGACAATGGCGTTTTTCGATGCCGCATACGGCGCCGACCGGGCCGACCCGCGCGGTTTCCCGATCCTGAGCGACCACAGCACTGCCCCGCCCACCATCGTCGCGGTTGCCAGCCTCGATCCGATCCGCGATTCGGGCCGCGCCTATGCCAAAGCGCTGGTCGATGCCGGGCGCGATGTCGTGTTCCTCGAAATCCGCGGGGTGACGCATTCGTTCACGAACCTGCGCGGCGCGGTGCCGAGCACGCAAGGCGATCTGGAACGCATCATTGCCGCGATGCAGTTCATGCTCGCAAACCCTGCATGAACAAGGAGCTTTTGCCTTATCGCCGCTGCGCCGGCTTTATGCTTGTGAACGCTGAAGGCCTCGTCTTCGTTGGTGAGCGGATCAACGCTTCAGCGCACGGGTTCTGGCAGATGCCGCAAGGCGGGATCGACAAGGGTGAGGACGTCCGCGATGCGGCCCTGCGTGAGCTGGAGGAGGAAACCGGCATCGGCGCGCATCTGGTCGAAGTGATCGCGCCTGCATCACAGCCCTACCTCTATGACCTGCCGCCCGAATTGCTGGGCAAGGTGTGGAAGGGCAAATATCGCGGGCAGGAACAATACTGGTTCCTCGGCCGGTTTCTCGGCACTGACGCGGATGTCGATCTGGAAGCGCACGATCCGGCGGAGTTCAAAGCCTATCGCTGGGTCGCGCCCAATCAGCTTCCCGATCTGATCGTACCGTTCAAACGCGATGTCTACGCCGCTCTGGTCGCAGAGTTTGGTCCGTTGATCTGAATTCGGCTTTCGTCATCGCGAGCCCGGAACGGGCGCGGCGATCCATGAACTGCGTTTCCAAGATCAGGCAGGGGCCATGGATTGCCGCGTCGCCTGCGGCTCCTCGCAATGACGAAGACAGAATAAATCCCTAGTTGCTCGCCGGGGCGCTACTGTCGGTCTCAACCGCCAGCCGCGCGGGCACGCCGCGCGCGATGGAGCCTTGCAGCGCCATCGTTTCAGGGCATTTGTCACCGCACAGGCTTTGCAGCGTGGCAAGGTTGCGTTTGGCTTTCTCCAGCGCGCCCTTTTCGACCAAGGCCGCGCCTTCGCCTGAAATCGCGGCGAAATTGCCCGGTTCGCGGGCCAGTGCTTCGCGGTAGTAGCGGATCGCCTTGCCTTGCAGCCCGCTTTGGCGCGCGGCTTCGCCCAGTTCGATGAAGACGGGGGTGTAGCCCGGATCAACCGTTAACGCGGCTTCGAATGCGTCAACCGCGGCCTGCGTTTCGCCCGCTTTAAGCGCGGCCTGACCCTGTGCAATCAGCGCCGCTGCGCGGGGATCGGGTTTGTCGCCAGCCCCTGCGTTCAACACGCTCGCCGACATGGCCAGGCACAATGACAAAGCGGCAGCAGCAGGCGCAAAACGCATCAAAAGCTCCTTTAGTGCTTGAGACCGAGAACCGGGCGGTAGGGTCATA
>JBBRFG010000139.1:0-5331 GCA_038224685.1 Sphingomonadales bacterium | reverse complement strand
CGCGCTGAAGTTGAGGCCGCCTTTTACGCCATGGTTGCAAATAGCGCTGCCGGTCGGGCGATGCCCAGGCATCTTGGTTTCAGCAAAGCGGCTGCGGCTAATTTAATTGCAGATCTTGGCGAAGGCACTGACGGGATGAGTGCCTATGCCGGACAAAAAATCAGTGATGATGCGCTTGATGCAATCTCAGACTGGTTGCTTGCACTGCATGGCCTCGACGGTCCGTTCAATGACATTCTGACTAACCTGGCTATGCGAACCCTCAACGCTTTTCACATTTTCGATTATCCGCTCGACCCAAGCAATGGCCTAGACCTTGATGCTATCACGCCCGGTTTGCAGGTCCTCGCCGATGGGCTCAAACGGGATGATTGCTTTGTCGCAGCGGTTAGGACGGTTGGCCGACGTTATCTTGGGAATGAGGCCGGGGTATTGCTACACGGCGACCTTTATCCTGGAAGCTGGTTGACAACCGGGGAGGGTATCTTCGTTATCGATCCGGAATTTTGCTGGATCGGCCCCCCTGAATGGGATGTAGGCGTGCTTGTCGCGCATCTCCGGCTCAGCGGTCAGCCAAAGGAATCCACGGAGCGACTAATCAAGCGTTACGGCGCCTTGCTTGATCACCAGCTGCTGCATCAGATTGTTGGCGTAGAAATCATGCGGCGTTTAATTGGGGTTGCCCAACTCCCATTAACAATTGGGCTTGAAGCGAAAGCCCTGTTGCTAGCAGAAGCCCGTGTGCTTGTCCTCGGAACAGCGTAATGAGCATGCGCCGCGTCTGGATTGATACTGATCCGGCAATCACCGCAGGCAATGGCGAGGTCGATGATGCTTTCGCGCTTGTTCAGGCGCTCTGTTCGCCCGAGTTGGAAATTGCGGGCGTGTCGGCGGTATATGGCAATACCGATATTGACCACACATTTGCGATGACGCGAGAAATAGTAACACGCGCCAATCGCGCTGACATTCCTGTTTATCGCGGAAGCCGCTGCAGGGGCGATCGATTGGCGAACGAGGCCACATCCGCGCTTACGCGAGCGCTGAATGAGGGGCCACTGACGATCTTGGCGCTCGGTCCCCTCACTACGATTGCAGCAACGCTTAATCTGCGCGATGCCCCGATAGGAAATATCGAGGAGATCATATTTGTAGGCGGCAGACGTGTCGGGTTGGAGTTTCTTGCCACACCAACGCAAAAAAAGCCGTTCGGTGACATGAATTTTGAATGTGACCCGACCGCTGCCTCTGAACTGCTTGCGCTCGGCGTGCCGATAACGCTCGCGGGGTGGGAAGTCTCTTCAAAGACGTGGCTAACACCTGACCATCTTGATCGGTTGCATGATGAAGGCGGAGGCTGCGCCCGGTGGCTCGCGGCGAGTGCGCGAGTTTGGCAGTCGGACTGGCAGCGCAATTTTGCCGCGCGGGGATTTACCCCGTTCGATACTTTGGCTGTGGGCTGGCTGCTGTTACCTGATGCTTTTGCCCGACACCGCTGGCCAACACGGATTTCCCATGACGGACGCCGCCCGCTTTTCGTCGCTGATCCATCCTTCGATGGGCCGATCGTCACTTATCTGCGCGAAGTAGACAATGATCGATTTCACGATGATCTGATGCTGCGGCTGCTAAGCGGCTGAGTCAGGACCGCGAAGACCCCCGCCGAGACGAGCCTGCATCAACTTTAGTTTGGGGCGATTATCCTAAACCGGTTTCATGGCAACCGGTTAAGGCCGCCACGAAGCCTCATCAAAATTTGTAGGCCAACCCAAACTGGAACTGCCGCGGTGGCCCGGCATTGCGCTGCACGAAGGGCGCGCCGCCGCCGAACTGGATCTGATTCGAGGTGGTCGCGGCGTTGGCAAAGCCGCTTTCGTTGTTGGTGTTGAGCACGTTGAACACATCCGCGCTCGCCTCGATCCGCCCGCCCAGCACCGGCAAGGCATAGCGCAGGCCGACATCGATGGTCACCGACCACGGAAGGCGCCCGGAATTGCGGCTCTCTCCGGGAAAACGGTCCGAATTGCCGAGGAAATTCTCGCCGAAGCTGGCTCCGTCGCCGTTCAGGTCCTGCGTGCCGAAGATCAGCGCATCGGGCACAAGATTGACCGGCTGGCCCGACTGGAACAGCCCCGCCAGCGTTACCGTCATCCCATCCACTGGGTAGAGAAAGCCCACCGCCGAGATCACGTGCCGCCGGTCATTGGCGGATGGGCCGAATTCGGTGCTGAAGTCATTGGCGTTGGCGGCGCGGAAATTGATGTCGTCGGTATCATTGCGCAGCCGAGACAGGGTGTAGCTGACGCGGAAGGCATAAGGATCGCCCCCGCGCGCCTTGATCGCTTGTAGGATCAGCGCGAGGTATTCCGCCTCGCCAGCAGTTTCAGAAACCGTGATCTGCCGCGCCCCGCCGGGCACCAGCCCCACGGCACGCGAGGCATCGGCCTCGGCTTGGCTGCGCACCAACCCAAGGCTCTGCGCCAATGCGAAGCGCGCGGCAGTATCCGGCTGAGCGCGCAGCAAGGCGACATTGGCATCGGTCAGGCTGGCGAGGTTGGGGGTGAAAGGCGTAGGCGCATTCAGATCGCGCAGTCGCACCAAATTTTCAGAGCGGCTGTAGAGCGTATCGACCGACAGGGTCAGTGTGCTGGTCGCCTGATACTGGTAGCCGCCGCTGATCTGCACGCTCCAGGGATTATCGTAACCGGTGGGACTGAGAACCCGCGCCTCATTGATGATCGCCGTATCCCGCAAGTCCTGCACCTGCGCCGGGGTGGGACAGGCGGCCACGGTGGTGCATGCAGGGGAGACGGTGAGGTTGCCATCGAAGGTGATGTCATCAAGGCCGACGCCCGCCGGGATCACTCCGCGGGCCTGCAATTGCGCGAGCTGGTTCAGGAACCCCGCCGATGTGGTGTTGCGCTGAAGCGCGTCGGAGATCACCGCATACGACAGCTTGCCGGTAAAAATCCCCGCCCCGAACCGCACCGAAGACCGGGCACTGGGCTGCCAGTTGAGCGCCAGGCGCGGGGCGATGTTGTCGGTATCGCCGTTCCCCGCGCCGCGCTCGGTCAGGGTGTCATAATCCCAGCGCACGCCCAGCGTCGCGGTGAAATCAGGGGCGAGCTGCCATTGGTCCTCGAGATAGAAGGCGATCAGCGTCTGGCTGGTGCCGAAGCTTTGCGGGCGCAGCTCCACCGCGAAATTGGCAACTACAGGGTTAAGTGCCAAGACATCCTGCGCGTTTAGCGCCAGTCCGCGCGATGTCAGGCTGGCGAGCTGCGCCGCCGTCAGGTCGACGGTGAAATTGCCATCCGGATTGCCGCCGCCGAGCAGTTCGAAGTCCGAAAAGATCACATCTGCGCCCACCCGCAGCGTGTGCGCTCCAAGGTCGCGCTGGAGGCGGTGAGTGGTCTGCCAGGTCTCCTCCAGACTGTCGAACACGAAGCCGGGGTGACCAACCACGCCCGCTACCAGTCCGGAAGGATCGCGCAGCACAACCTGCGGCCCCGGTTCGCCGATCGGCTCGCCAAAATCCCAACGGAAGCGGCTGAACTGCACCGCGCCGTCATAGCTCCATTCGGCCCCGGCATAGCTGGCAGTCGCGGCGACAAGCGTCGAGAAACGGTCCTGGTTCGATCCCGCCGACGGGAAGGTGTTGTTGCCCCCGCCCAGCCCGCCACCGGGCCGATCCACCGTGACCCGTCCGATGTTGACCCGCGCGCCGAGGGTCCAGTCTTCCGTCAACCGGTGATCGAGACGCAGCGATCCCAAGTGGAATTCGTTGTTGCCGACAACCGTGTCGACGATGCCGAGTGCTGGGGCATCCACCACCTGGGTGTTACGGTCACGGGTATATTCGTAGTTGGCGTAGAAGAACGTCCGGTCGCGTGCGATAGGCCCACCGACGGCAAAACCACCCTGATAGCGTTCGAAACTCTCGCCCACCGCATTGCCGGTCAGATCGCGGCGCGGGAAGGGGGAGCGGGAATCGAGCGGGCGGCCGGGGCGGATCAGGCCATAGACCTCGCCCGTCAGATCATTGCTGCCCGAGGGCGTGGTATAGTTCACGATGCCATTTGCGGTGCGCCCGTATGCGGCGGAATAGGAGTTCGCCAACACCGTCACCTCGCGGGTGAAGCCCAAGGGCACCGGAAACTTGATCCCGCCAAGGAAATTCTCGTTATTGTCGAGCCCGTCGATCAGGTAATTGGTGTCGAGCCCGTTTGCGCCATTAATCGAAACCGACGGCGCTTCAGAGAAGAACCCGGTAGAAGGCACCACATTGGGCAAGCGGATCAGGGAGCCGATCACATCGCGCCCTTCAATCGGCAACGCTACCAGCTGCTCGCGCCCGAGCGAGGCGGAAATCTCGGCATTGGCGGTGTTGAGACCGGTGATCGCGCGGGCGGCGGTGACGGTGATGCCAGCGCTTTCAGGCGCGGCAAGTTGGAGGATCACGCTGCGGGCAAAATTGGCGCGCAGTTCAATGGGCTGAGCGGCGAGGCCGGCATATTGATCGGAAGCGGGCACCGACACGAGATACTCGCCCGCCGTGCTCAATCCATCGACGGCGACCCGCCCGCGCGCATCGGTGCGCAAGCGGCGCTCGAAGCCGATTGCGCGGTTGGCGATCACCACCTCAGTATCGGCGACCGGTGTCCCGGCCTCATCCACCACCGCAATCTCGATCCCGGCCTGCTGCGCCTGCACCGGCGGGGCCATGACAACCGAAACTACGCCAAGGGCTGCCGCCCCGACGGTAGCCCGAAGGATGGTCTGAATCATCAAGGTTCCTTTTTTGTGTGTCGGCACGCTGCCATGTACTACGGTGAAAATTCGTCCGGGGCTTTTCAAAAGTTACAAAAGCAACCTTCGTCCAACCGAGTAACCCCTGGCAATACTGGTACTGACACAAAAAGCTGGGCTCGCTTCCTGATCCGAGCCGGACCTCTTGATGATCATTTTCCAGCGACCGCTATAGTCATTTGAGAAATGTCCTTCGGCCTGACGATTGAAATTGCTCCGTCGCTCGCGACCACACGAGGCTTCGTCTACATCGTCTTCGCTAATTCACGAACCGCCGATTTCGGCGAAATCCGTCGTTCCGGTATGCGTGCCGACTGGCAGTTTCGTCTTAGGATTTCGGACGCTTGCGTACGGAATCATGACATGGAGGAACCCGCGGGGCCCACACACTGGTCTATGGGTAAAAAGGCTTTGGGATGTTCCTGGGGGACTGGCGCGAGCCGCTGAGTTCAGTTGCTCCAGCGGCTACAACGACGCCTTCCAGCAGGTTGAGTTGGGCGATAGCGTCGGCTTTCATGGATC
>JBBRFG010000138.1:0-5388 GCA_038224685.1 Sphingomonadales bacterium | reverse complement strand
ATGTCAGCCCGGTCGATCTCGGCTGCGCAGCCGGTTACCATTAGCCGCGCGGTCGGATGATCGCGGCGCGCGCGGCGTATCGCCTTCCGGGTCTGGCTTAGCGCCTCGCCGGTGACCGCGCAGGAATTGACCACGACGAGGTTGGCCTCACCCGCCAACAACGCACGCATCCGCTCGCTTTCGGCAATGTTCATGCGGCAGCCGAGGCTGATGATGTGGGGGGCGTTCAAAGGTAATCGTCCCAATCAAACGTGCCGCGAAAACTCTCGCTCGCAGGGCCGCTCATCAGGATTGTGCCGCCGGGTTGCCATGCGATGACCAGATCGCCGCCGGGCAGGGTGACGCGCACCGGGCTTTGCACCAGGCCGCGCCGGATTGCCACCACCGCCGTTGCACACGCGCCCGTGCCGCATGCTCGCGTCAAACCCGCACCGCGTTCCCAAACCCGCAGGTTGATGTGGTCCGGCCCGGCAAGGCTGGCGACATTGACGTTCACGCGCTCGGGGAAAAGCGGGTCATGTTCGATTTCCGGGCCAAGCGTTTCGAGCGGAACTGTGTCGGCACCATCGACAAAAAACACCACATGCGGATTGCCGACATTGACAGCGATCGGGCCTTCCAACGGCCCCCACCCCACCGGCATCTGCGCAGTGTCCATGGGATAGGCGAGCGGGATCGCGTCCCACTCAAACCGGGGCGCGCCCATATCGACCCGCGCGCCGCCATCGAGCGGCTCCAATGCAATCGGCCCGCCGCCCGTCTCGATCGTCACAGCCTCGCCGTGGAGCAGCGCCACCGCGCGAGAGGCATTGCCGCAGGCCTCAACCTCGCTGCCATCGCAATTGAAGATACGCATCCTGAAGGCGCAGCCTGCCTCGGGGCGATCACTCGGTTCAAGCACGATCACCTGATCACAACCTATGCCGGTGCGCCGGTCGGCCAGCGCGCGTGCAACCCGCGCCGTCATCACCGGCAGCGCGTTTTCACGCGCATCGAGGACGACAAAGTCATTGCCGAGCCCGTGCATCTTGATGAAGGGAATGCGCGTCATCACCGCTGCGCATCTATGCACCGCGCGGCCTCGCGTCCAGTCCTGACCGGCCCCGAGCCGCAGCGTGCCGCGGCGGATCAGCTCTGCTTGCTGAGGAACTGCGTGTGTTCGACCGGCTCAACAGTGCAGGCCGGCAAAGCAACCTCCGCAGTCAGCAAGCCAGCAGCGGCCAGGCGTTTGCGCACGGCATCTGCATCTTCCGGGTGGCCGTAAAGATACCCCTGCGCCTTGAGCCGCCCCATTGATTTGAGCGCCGTGAGGATTTCTTCGTCCTCCACGCCTTCGGCCGTCAGCGGCAAATCCAGCCCTCGGCCGAGCGCCACGATCGCTTCGACGATGCTCGACTTGCGACCGGGTTCACGCAGTTCGGCGACGAAGCTGCGGTCGATCTTGATCCGGTCGAATGGCAGGCTGCGCAGCTGTTCAAGACTGGAATAGCCGGTGCCAAAGTCATCAAGGCTGATCTGCACGCCCTGATTGCGCAGGGAGGTGATCATAGAGCGCACTATTCCGACATTTTCGTGCAGACAACTTTCGGTGATTTCGATCTCAAGCCGTTGGGCCGGAAAATTGGCCTCGACCAGTTTCTTGAGCAAGCGTTGGGCAAACCACGGGTCGCGCAACTGCACAGGCGAGATGTTGATCGACAGGGTGAGGCTGTCATTCCATTCGCGCGCATCAGTGAAGGCTTGCTCCATCAGCCTTTCAGACATTTCGGTGATGAGCCCGATTTCTTCGGCAATCGGAACGAAAATATCGGGGCTGATCAGGCCAAGTGTGGGCGAATGCCAGCGCGCCAGCATCTCGAAACCGACCAGCTGGCCCGATTGCACATCAATTTGTTGTTCGTAGAAGGGCACAAATTCGCCCTGCGCCAGCCCCCGTCGAATCCCGGTTTCCAGCTGGTTGCGGAACTTGAGTTCGTGTTCCATCCCTGAATCGAACCAAAAATAGCGGTTCCGGCCCTGCTTTTTGGCGTGATACAGCGCCATGTCCGCGCGCTGCATCAAGGCAGGAGCATCCACCACTGTGCCCTCCTTCGCGCCGGCTTCTAGTTCGGTAGCAATGCCAATCGAAATCGTCAGTTCAATCGTCACCTCAGGCAGCTGAAACGGGTGCGCCATACGTTCGAACAGACGGATCACAAGATCATCAACTCGGTCAGACTGACCGGTGGGGTAGGGCATGACAAAAGCGAATTCATCGCCCCCCAGCCGCGCCAGCCGCGCTTCGTGCGGCAAGAGTGCGCGGACCCGGTCACACAGCATCACCAGCACCGAATCGCCCGCAGTATGGCCGTGCATATCATTGATCTGTTTGAAGTTATCGAGATCGATCATGCAATAGGCGATGGCTTCGCCGCGGGCTGCAGCGCGGGTGTACAGTTCTTTGGTTACATCAACCATGCTGCGGCGGTTAAGGCATTGGGTCAACGGATCGGTGGCGGCCAGCAGGCGCGCGCGTTCTTCGGCCTGGCGGCGCTCGACGATTTCGCGGGTAAGTTCGCGATACCGACGCCAGCCGAAGATGATCAGCGCAATGTTGAGCAGCAGCGCGTTGACCAGCAGCACATCAGGCTTGCTGCCATTGTTGATGACAGCCGCCAACGCCTTGGGCAACACAGAGCCGCCTGTGCCGACTAGCAGGATGATGGCTGCCACCGCAATGCCCAGCGCGATGATGTCGCGTTCGGCAGTTTCCAGCGGGTTTTCAGTATCATGATCCGACAAGATCTCTGCTCCATGCGAGTTGCGCAAAATAAATGCTACCATCTGCGAATTCAGCAATTCATCGCAGAACACGCTAAAGAACGGGTTAATTCGTTTCTTCCCCGGCATCGATGCAACAGGGGGCTTGGCGCGAGACAGTGCCGCGCGCTATCGGCATCGTCCAAGCGCAAGGATCCAACCCTTAAAGGAGCGCGCAGCACCATGGCCAATTGGCTGATGAAATCCGAACCGTTCGAATACAGCTGGGACGATCTTGTTGCCGAGGGCGAGGGGACGTGGGACGGGGTGCGCAATTATCAGGCGCGCAACAATCTGGCCGCGATGCAGGTGGGGGACGAGGCGTTCTTCTACCATTCGCGCGAGGGGCTTGAGATCGTCGGCATCTGCACCATCAGCGTTGCCGGGATCACCGATCCCACCGATGAAACCGGCAAGTGGGCGGCTGTAAAGATCACACCCAAGGAAAAGCTCGCCCATCCGGTAACTCTGGTGGCGATCAAGGCCGAACCGCGGCTGGCCGAAATGCAATTGCTGCGCCAGTCGCGCCTGTCGGTATGCGCGATTGCGCCGGCCGAATGGCAGGTCATTTGCGAAATGGCGCGGGGCTGAAAGGCGCGAACGAACGCCTTATCGCGGCTCAGCCACTGCCTGCCCCGGATGTCGGAACCAAGCCACTTACCACCCATTAGTCCTATGAAAAGTCAATAAATCCATTGACTTGAACATAGGAGGACACCCATGGGTGAGCTAACCGACAAGACCAAAGGCACCGTCAAAGAAGCGCTAGGCGAGGCCAAGCAGCATTCTAACGACCCTCAAACCCGCGCCGAAGGCACCGCGCAGAAGGTCGACGGCAAGATCGACAAAGCCAAAGGTGACTTAAAGGGTGCGATGGGCGACAAGGTCTGACGCGAAGCCCGATACGCGCGAAAAGGGCCGCTCCCCATGCCGGGAGCGGCCCTTCGTGTGTCAGGTCGTCGCGGCGCGCGCGCGCAATCCGCTGATCGTTGCGCCGCTGGCGGCGATCCGCTCAAGATCAGTTTTGACGTGGAGCAGGCGGAGACCCGTGCGAGCTTGCGCTTCGGCAAGGGCGGCGGTGAATTCCGCCGTGGTCTCAGCCGCCGCGCTCCACGCGCCGTAGGCGGCGGCAAGCGCCGCGAAATCGGGGTTCACCAGCGTCGTCGCGGATACGCGGCCCGGATACTCCCGCTCCTGATGCATCCGGATCGTACCGTATGCGCCGTTATCGATCACCACCACGATCAGGTTCGCCCCATATTGCATGGCTGTGGCGAGTTCCTGGCCGTTCATCATGAAGTCGCCATCGCCCGCAACGGCGATCACGGTGCGGGTCGGGAAGCGCAGCGCCGCGGCAATCGCGGCTGGCACGCCGTACCCCATCGCGCCGCAGGTGGGGGCAAGCTGCCCGGGATAGGCAGCATAGCGCCAGTAACGGTGCCACCACCCGGCAAAGTTCCCCGCGCCGTTGGCGATGATGGTGTCGGCGGGGAGCATCTCTCCCATCGCGGCAACGCAGGCGGCTAGATCAAGCGCCGCTTCAGAAGGCGTCGGCGTGGCCCATTCCAGCCATTCGCGGGGCGCTTCAGCCCCGGCATCGAAACTGATGACGCTGGCATCCTCCCACAAAGCGGCACATTCAGCAAATTCATCGACGCCGCAGCACAGCCCCAGATCAGTGCGGTAAACCCGGCCCAGCTCCTCTGGATCAGGGTGGATGTGCACCAGCAGCTGCCCCAGATGGTCGAGCGTGGGCAGGGTGTAGCCATCGGTGGTCGCCTCCCCCAGCCGCGCGCCCACCGCGATGATGAGATCGGCATTGCGCACTCGGTCAACCAGCTTGGGGTTGGGGCCATAGCCGAGGTTCCCGGCATAGACCGTACTATCGGGCGCAATCGCATCCTGCCGGCGAAAAGCTGTCGCCACGGGCAACCCGATGCTTTCGGCAAACTTTTGGAAATATTCGCGCGCCTTGGTGTTCCAGCCCGCGCCGCCGATGATTGCGATCGGGCTCGCCGCATCGGCGATCAGATCGAACAGCGCGCCCATCGCGTCGGGGCAAGCGGCCTGAGCGGTGCGGGTGACGAAGGGGCGGGGGGTGAGGGCGGCCGGTACCTGATCGACCAGCATGTCTTCGGGTAGCGCGATTACCACCGGACCAGGCCTGCCATTGATCGCCACCGCATAGGCGCGCGCGATGTACTCAGGGATGCGCGCAGGATCATCAATCCGTGCCGCCCATTTGCAGATGGGGCCGAAGAAAGCAGCGAAATCTACCTCCTGAAACCCTTCGCGTCCTTGCATCCCGCGCGCGACATCGCCGACGAACAGGATCATCGGCTGCGAATCCTGATGCGCAACGTGAACGCCAATGCTGGCATTGGTCGCGCCCGGCCCGCGTGTGACGAAGGCGACCCCCGGTCGGCCCGCACCTGCCGCGCCCATCGCGCCGTCAGCGCAGGCCATGAACGCCGCGCCGCCTTCCTGCCGGCAGGTCACCACGTCGATTTCCGGCCGGTCGGGCAGGGCATCCAGCACCGCGAGGAAGCTTTCGCCCGGTACGGTAAAGATCCGCTCACATCCCTGCAC
>JBBRFG010000137.1:0-5421 GCA_038224685.1 Sphingomonadales bacterium | reverse complement strand
GCCGCGCCGAATAGCGCGCCGCCAGCACCATGCCCAGCGCCACGGCTTCGCCGTGCAGCAGGCGGTCGCAAAAGCCAGTCTCCGCCTCCAGCGCATGGCCAAAGGTGTGCCCCAGATTGAGCAGCGCGCGCCGGTCCTGCGTCTCGCGCTCATCTTCGGCCACAATCGCAGCTTTCATCGCAATACTGGCGGTGATTGCATGTTCGAGCGCCGCAGGTTCGCGCGCCAAGACCTTGGTTCCATTGCTTTCAAGCCAGCCGAAAAACGCTGCATCGCCAAGCAATCCGTATTTCAGCACCTCGGCAAAACCGGCGCGCATTTCGCGCGGTGGCAGGGTGCCAAGCACCAGCGGATCAATCAGCACCAGCGCCGGTTGATGAAACGCACCGATCAGGTTTTTGCCCGCTGCGGTGTTGATCGCAGTCTTGCCGCCAACCGAGCTATCGACCTGCGCCAACAGCGTCGTGGGCACCTGCACAAAGCCGCAGCCACGTTTGGCAATCGCGCAGGCGAAACCGACCAGATCGCCAACCACCCCGCCGCCGATCGCAAACACATGATCCGACCGGGTGACGCCCATTGCCAGCAGCCAATCCGTCAGCCGTTCAAGCACCGCCCAGCTTTTCGCGTCTTCACCCGGTTCAACCACAAACCAGTCGGCGGTAAACCCGTGCGCGGCAAGATTGTCGGCGATTGCAGTGGCATAGAACCGGTGGGTGTTGGTGTCGGCGACACACGGCACAGCGCGCCCGCCAGCATAGGTCGCCAGAAACGGTGCTGCTGCGGCGGCGAAACGGCTCAGCACGCCCGGTTCAATCACCACATCATAAGCGCGCCCGGCCAGCGCCACTTCAATCACAGCCATTGGTCAATCGCCTTGATAATTGCGCGCGCGGTGCCTTCATGGGAGCCGGTTTCGCTCACCACTCTGATATGCGCTTGGCGGTAAAAAGGCGCGCGTTCTGCTGCCAGCCGGGTCAAAATTTCGCGCGGATTGCCGGTTCTCAGCAACGGCCGGGTGGTGCGCCGCGCGGTGCGTTCGACCAGCGTTTCAACGTCGCAATCGATCCACACGGCGACGCTGCGTTCAAGCACCGCAGCGCGGGTGGCCGGATCGACAAACGCCCCGCCGCCGGTGGCGATGATCCCGTGGTTTTCGCCCAGCAACCGCGCGATCACCCGGCGTTCTCCGTCGCGGAAATGGGCTTCGCCAAAGGTTTCAAAAATGTCTGGGATCGAACGTCCGGCGGCTACTGCGATGGCATCGTCAGCATCAATGAAATCGCGCGCCAACAGACTGGCGAGCTTGCGGCCCACGGTCGATTTGCCCACGCCCATCAGCCCCACCAGCACCACCGGGCGGGTGATGCGCGCGGCGATGGCGGCGATATCGCTGTGTTCTGATGAGGCAGGTGCGGCGGTCATTGCCGCAAGGCCTATAGATGGGCTAGGGCGGGCGCAATATGGCAAACTTGCGCTTTCCGCGTCGCGCCCCGTTTCGGCCACCGCACCGCTCTTCGGTCGTCCCCTTGCCGCGTGAGCACGCGGCGGCGCGTTGGCCGTGGCTGGCCGCTGCGGCAGTGGCTGCGCTGATGGCGATTGCGTGGGCCAATGGCGGGGAAACGTCGCTGCGCCCGATTGCTCAGCCTGTTGATTTACCGGAGCGGCTGCAATGAAATCTGCCAGAAACCGTAGCCGCACGGCCGCCAGTGTGCTGGCGCTTGCGCTGGTGGGGGCGATAGGCGGCGCGGGCGTAAGCAGCTTTGCCGTAGCTCAGCAAAAACCCGAATCGATCCTGCCGCCGGGGTTTGATGATCCTGCCCCGCCGCCGCCGCCGCCGCGTCCGCCCCCCGCACCTACGCAATCGCAAGGCTTGCCGCCGTCTGCTGCGCAACCCGGTCAGTCAAGCGGGACAGGGTTTCCGGCATCGCCGCCATCGGCGGTCGATCCCGCCAGTTTTCCGCCATTGCCGCCGATCAGCCGTGCTGAGCTTAGCAGCTTGCCGAGCCTTGCGCAGTTTGAGGCAATGTCGACCGAGGAGCTGGATCAGTTGCTCGGCCTCAAGCCCAAAACCGATATCCCCCCGGGCGCGCGCCGGGCGCTTACCCGGGTTGGCGTGCTGGCAAGTTCCGAAGGCGGGTTACCCCCCGTGGCGCTCGCCAATCAGCCAGCAGAGCTGGTGCGCGCGGCGTTGGCTGGCACCAAAGGCCCGCTGGTATCGCGGTGGGGCCATATCCTGCTGCGCCGGGCATTGGTGAGCCGGCTTGCCCCGCCGCTGGGGATGGACGCGGTTGAATTTGCTGCACTGCGGGCGCGGGTGCTCAACCGCATCGGCGAATTCGCGCTGGCCCGTGCGATCGCTCAGGATATTGACACCGCGAACTGGTCTCCCGGTCTCACGGAAGAGGCGATAACGGCCTATCTCGCCACCGGCGACATTACTGGTGCGTGCCCGGCGGTGCGGTTGCAGGGTTCCGCGCGCGATGATGGCCAATGGCAGATGCTGCAAGCGATCTGCAACGCCTATGCCGGGGAAACCGCGCTGGCCGCATCGCAGCTGGATCGGGGACTGCGCCGGGGCATCGCACCGCGGATCGACGTGCTGTTGGCGCGGCGCTTTGCCGGGGCTGCGGGGCTCGGACGGCGTGCGGTTGAGATTGAATGGGACGGGGTTGATGATCTTAACCCGTGGCGGTTTGCGCTGGCCACTGCGGTGGGTGAGCCTGTGCCCGATGCAGTGCGTGATGGCGCGCTGTCAGCCAGCGGCGGTGCCTATTACGCCCGCGCCGGTGCTTTGCTGCCAATGCTGCCCGCCAAAGATCGCGCGCGCTATGCCGGACGTGCTGCGCGCGAGGGGATATTGTCGGCAGATGCGATGGTTAATCTCTATTCTGAGATTTATGACGATCCGGCGCCAGAAGGCGACGCAGCGCAGCACGCTGACAGCCTGCGTGAGGCCTATGTTGCCACCAAACCGGCTGACCGGATTGCTGCGATGCAGCGGTTGTGGAAAGCGGGCAATGCCTTCGGCGGCGGCGATGGTTACGGGGCGCGGGTGCTGACCGCCTATGCCGCCGCGCGGATTCCTGCCGATGCGGCGCAGGCCGATGCGGCAGGTGATCTGATCGCGGCGATGCTGGCAGCCGGGCTTGATCGTGATGCACTGGCATGGCGGACCGTGGTCGATGATGGATCGCTGGGCTGGGCGCTGATCGTGCTCAGTGCGCCGAGCAGCACGGGCGTGGGCCAAGGCGCGGTGGATAGCTTCATCCGCGATGATGGCAGCAAAGGCGCGCGCAAATCGGCGTTTCTGGTCGCCGGACTGGCCGGGCTTGGGCGTCTGAGCGAAGGCGATGCGGGCGCATTGGCCGATGATCTGGGGATTGATCTGGAACGGCAGACCCGCTGGAGCCGGGCGATTTCACGCGCAGCGGCGGTGGATAATCCGGCGCTGGTGGCACTGCTCGCCGGGCTGGGGATGCAGGGATCAAGCTGGGACGCGATGACCCCGCTGCACCTGTATCATATCACCGCAGCGCTAACCCGGGTGGGCATGGAGGCTGAGGCCCGGATGATCGCTGCCGAGGCCGTGGCGCGCGGCTGACGCGCGCCGCATCGGAGACAGGCAGTGTCCGCTGCGACTGAGGCGTTTCTGGCAATGCTCGCAGCCGAACGCGGGGCGGCGCTGAATACGTTGGCGGCTTACCGCCGCGATCTTGCCGGCGCTGAAGACGCGGTTGGCGATCTGGCTGCCGCGCCGCGTGATGCGGTGGCGATGCTGGCGGGCGAGTGGGCGACGCTGGCCCCGGCAAGCGTGGCGCGCAAAGCATCGGCATTGCGGCAGTTTTTTGGCTTTGCGGTGGACGAAGGCTGGCGGCGCGATGATCCGTCGGGCGCGCTGCCTGCCCCGCGCACCCGGCGTCCGCTGCCCAAGGTGATGAGCCACGATGCCATCGCCGCGCTGTTCGCCCGCGCCGAAGATGAAGCGGCGGGCGATGATCCCAAGGCCGTGCGACAACTGGCGCTGATCGAGTTATTGTATGGATCGGGCCTGCGCGCGACCGAGTTGGTTGGGCTCCCGCTTAGCGCGGTGCCGCGTGACGCGCCATTTTTGACGGTGACCGGCAAGGGCGGAACGACCCGGCTGGTCCCGGTCGGTGCAAGGGCGATTGATGCGGTGGGGCGCTGGGTTGCCATGCGTAGCGCCGATCCTGCCTCGCGCTATCTGTTCCCGTCGCGCACTGGGCAGCATCTGAGCCGGGTGCGATTGTTTCAACTGATCAAGGCGCTGGCGGGCCGGGCCGGGCTCGATCCGGCGACGATCAGTCCGCATGTGCTGCGCCACGCCTTTGCCACGCACCTGCTGGAAGGCGGCGCTGACCTGCGGGTGCTGCAAACACTGCTTGGTCATGCTGACATTGCGACCACGCAGATCTACACCCACGTCGATGCCGCGCGGTTGGTGGCACTGGTCAATTCCCGCCACCCGCTTGCCAGCGCGCGCGCATCGGACTAGCGCGGCGCAATGATTTCCTACCTTGATTTCGAGAAGCCAGTCGCTGCGTTGGAAGAACGCATCACGCAATTGCGCGGTGTGAACGCGCTGCATGATGTTGATGTCGCCAGCGAGATTGGCCGGCTTGAAACCAAACGCACTGAGCTTTTGGCCAGCACCTATGCCTCGCTCACCCCGTGGCAGAAAACGCAGGTGGCACGCCACCCGCAGCGGCCGCATTTCCATGATTTCATTGCGCAGTCATTCAGCGAGTTCATGCCGCTTGGGGGTGACCGGTTATTCGGCGATGATCAGGCGATTATTGGCGGATTTGCGCGGTTGGGGGAGCGCCGGATCATGCTGATCGGGCATGAAAAAGGCAATGATACGCAGAGCCGGATCAAACACAATTTCGGCATGGGCAAACCCGAAGGTTATCGCAAAGCGATCCGGCTGATGCAACTTGCGGGGCGGTTCGGGCTGCCGGTGGTGACACTGGTCGATACCTCCGGCGCGTTTCCGGGGATCGAGGCTGAAGAACGCGGGCAAGCCGAAGCCATTGCCCGGTCGACCGAGGCCTGCCTGGCGCTGCCGGTGCCGATGGTGGCGGTGATCGTCGGCGAAGGCGGATCGGGCGGGGCGGTAGCTCTGGCTGCTGCCAGCCGCGTGCTGATGCTGGAACACGCGGTCTATTCGGTGATCTCACCCGAGGGCTGCGCATCGATCCTGTGGCGCACATCGGACAAGGCGGCTGACGCAGCGCAGGCGATGAAAGTAACCGCGCAGCATCTCAAACGCAGCGGGGTGATCGACCGGATCATCAAGGAACCGGTCGGCGGCGCGCACCGTGATCCGGCGGCAGCCGCAAGCTTGCTGGGCGAGGCGCTGACCGAGGAACTTGACCTGCTGTCGGTCCAATCGGGCAC
>JBBRFG010000136.1:0-5438 GCA_038224685.1 Sphingomonadales bacterium | reverse complement strand
GGTCGACGTTGGGTTCGTCCGGGTACACGTCGAGGCCTGCACCCGCCAAATGGCCCGATTGCAGCGCCGCGATCAGCGCCTCTTGGTCAATCAATTCGCCGCGCGCGGTGTTGATGATGCTGCTGCCCGGCTTCATCAGCGCGATCCGCCGCGCGTTCACCAGCCCGCGCGTCTCATCGGTCAGCGGGGAGTGCAGGGTGAGGATATCAGCCTCGGCCATCAGCGCATCGACATCGGCCACGTAGCGCGCGCCCAGCATCCGTTCGAGCGCTTCGGGCAGGGGCTTACGGTTGCTATAGGCGATCTCCAGCCCAAAGGCGCGGGCGCGGTGGGCGACGGCTTGGCCGATTCGGCCCATGCCGACGATGCCAAGCACCTTGCCCGCAAGCTTGCGTCCGAGCAGGCCAGATGGCGCCCAGCCGGTCCATTCCCCGCGCCTGACAAGGCCGATGCCTTCGCGAATCCGGCGGGGTACACCGATGATTCCGGCCATCGCCAGATCGGCGGTATCGTCAGTAAACACGCCGGGTGTGTTGGTAACAAAGATGCGGCGCGCGGCGGCGGCGGCCAGATCAATATGCTCGGTCCCCGCGCCGAAATTGGCAATCAAACCCAACCGCTCGCTTGCGCCTGCGATTAGATCGGCATCGATCCGGTCGGTCACCGTCGGCACCAGCACATCGCAATCCTGCATCGCTGCTGCCAGCTGATCGCGTGTAAGCGGTACGTCCGCCTCGTTCAGCGTCACATCAAACAATTCATGCAGCCGGGCCTCGATCTCTGGCATCAGGTGGCGGGTGACGATCACGCGCGGACGGTGGGCAAGCGGGCGGGCGGGGCGCTGGGTCATGCCATAGGCGCTAATGCCACAGGGGGCGCGTGGTCAAGCAGCGATCCGGCACGCGGCCCTTGAAACCGGTGGGGCGGTGCGGCTATTGATCACTGCGATGATGCGATTTCGAAACTTAGCTGGCTGCGTGCTTGCCTTGGCGGCGGGGCTAGCCGCGTTCGCTGCGCCGCTGCGCGCGCAGGACCGCGAACTGCCTTATTGGGCTTCGCTGCGGTATAGCGAGGTGCGGATGCGCGTCGGGCCGAGTGAGGAGTACCCGATCGATTGGGTTTACAAGCGTGAGCGCCTTCCGGTGAAGGTCGTGCGGGTGCGCGAGGGATGGAGGTTGGTCGAAGATCCCGATGGCACGCAGGGCTGGATTGCTTCGAGCCAACTCAACCCCGCACGTAGCGTGTTGGTGACAGGGGCGGGGCTGGCTGGTGTGCGGACCGACGCTGCGCCGGGCTCGGCGCTCAAATGGCAGGCACAGCCCGGCGTGGTGGCCGGCCTGCTGCGCTGCCGCGGCGTTTGGTGCGAAGTGGACATCGCTGGTCGCAGGGGTTGGGCATTGCGCGAACGGTTGTGGGGCGCACAGGATCTGCCGGGCGACGAATAACCGCCCCCCGGCGTATTGCATCAGATCAATTCGACCGCCACCGCAGTCGCTTCTCCGCCGCCAATGCAGAGGCTGGCAACGCCCTTGGTCTTGCCGTGCGCCTTCAACGCTCCGAGCAATGTGACGATGATCCGCGCGCCGCTGGCCCCGATGGGATGCCCCAAGGCGGTGCCGCCGCCGTTGACGTTGATCTTGTCATGCGGGATGCCAAGGTCGCGCATCGCGAACATCGCGACGCAAGCAAAAGCTTCGTTGACTTCGAACAGATCGACATCGGCGATGCTCCAGCCAGCACGGTCCAGCACCTTCTGGATCGCCGGGATCGGAGCGGTGGTGAAATCGGCCGGAGCCTGCGCGTGCGCAGCCGTGGCGACTATCCGCGCCACAGGGGCAAGGCCCTTGGCTGCAGCGACGCTGGCCCGGGTCAGCACTAGGGCTGCAGCACCATCTGAAATCGAGCTGGACGTGGCGGCGGTAATCGTCCCGTCTTTGGCAAAGGCAGGCTTCAGCTGCGGGATTTTGTCGGGGCGGCCTTTACCGGGGGCTTCGTCATGCTCAACCACGACATCACCCGCACGAGTCGAAACCGTGACCGGCACCACTTCATGGGCAAACGCGCCGCTGGCAATCGCGCGGTTGGCGCGGGCGAGCGATTCAATGGTGTAGGCGTCCATTTCTTCGCGGGTCATCTGGTAGGCATTGGCAGTGTCCTGCGCAAAAGTGCCCATCGCGCGGCCCGGCTCGTACGCATCTTCCAGCCCATCGAGGAACATGTGATCATAGGCGGTGTCATGTCCCAGACGCGCGCCCGAGCGGTGCTTCTTAAGCAAGTAAGGCGCATTGGTCATGCTCTCCATCCCGCCAGCTACCACCATGTCGATGGTGCCGCTGGCGAGCGCCTCTGCCCCCATGATGACAGTTTGCATGCCCGATCCGCACACCTTGTTGACGGTAGTGGCCTGCACGGACAGCGGCAGGCCCGCCTTGATCGCCGCCTGCCGTGCTGGTGCCTGGCCGAGACCAGCGGGCAATACGCACCCGATATAGGCGCGGTCGATATCTTCACCTACCACCCCGGCGCGCTCAACCGCCGCTCTCACTGCTACAGCGCCCAGATCGGTCGCGCTGACGTCGGCCAAGGCACCCTGCATCGCGCCCATCGGGGTGCGGGCATAGGACAGGATCACGATCGGATCGGCGGCGGAAAACTGGGTCATGACAAAGTCCTTGCGTGACGGGAGGGGGAATGTTGCTGGCGATGTAATCATGCGCGCCCCGCATGGCAATCGGGCGAGGCGCGCAATGGCATCGATGCGGCTTGCGCCCGAGCAGTGTTTCAGCAAGGATGCGTCGCAAATTGCAACGCAACTAAGTTGCACAGGAGAATGACATGGCCGATGATCGCCGCGAACACCTCGAAGCCCTGCTGACGCGCCAGCGCGCCGCCTTCACCGCCTCGCGCCCCGAACCCATGTCGCAGCGCAAAGACCGCATCCGCCGGGCCATCGCACTCGTCAAGGATCACGGTGATGAATTCGCCAAGGCGATGAGCGCCGATTTCGGCAATCGTTCGCCTGCGCAATCGATGTTGACCGATATCGCGGCCACCGTGGGCGCGGGCAATGATGCACTGAAAAACATGGATCGCTGGGCCAAGGCCGACAAGCGCAAGGTGCAATTCCCGCTGGGGCTGCTGGGAGCCCGGGCCGAAGTGCGGTACGAACCAAAGGGCGTAATCGGTATCCTCAGCCCGTGGAACTTCCCGGTGCAGCTCGCCTTTGGGCCGCTGATGCAGGTGCTGGCAGCAGGCAACCGCGCGATGATCAAGCCATCCGAATTCACTGAACGCACCAGCGATCTGATGGCGAAATTGACCGCTGAATATTTCGCACCTGAAGAAGTCGCGGTGATTACCGGCGGGCCTGAAGTGGCAGCGGCGTTTTCCTCGTTGCCGTTCGATCATCTGGTGTTCACCGGATCAACCGCCACGGGCCGCCGGGTGATGCAGGCGGCGGCAGCCAATTTGGTGCCGGTGACGCTGGAGCTCGGCGGGAAATCGCCGGTCATCATGGGTCGCAGCGCTGATTTTGCCAAGGCGGGGGAACGGATTGCGCTGGGCAAAATGCTGAATGCCGGACAAATCTGCCTCGCCCCCGATTATCTGATCGTGCCCGAAGACAAGCAGGACGAAGCTATCGCAGGGGTCGTTGCCGGAGCCACCGCGATGTACCCCCGCGTGCTCGACAATGATGACTATGCCTCGATCGTGTCCGACCGCCATTTTGAACGTCTGCAGGGTTTGGTTGAAGACGCGCGCGGTAAGGGTGCCGAGGTGATCGAGGTCAATCCGGCAGGCGAAGATTTCGCCAATGCCAACCAGCGCAAGATGCCGCTCACCATCCTCAAGAAGGTCACCGAAGATATGATGGCGATGCAGGAAGAGATTTTCGGTCCGGTGCTGCCAGTGATGACTTACAAGGCGCTAGATCAGGCTGTAGATTACATCAACGACCATGATCGTCCGCTCGGCCTGTATTATTTCGGTGAGGACAAATCTGAACAGGAACGGGTTTTGACCCGCACGATTTCAGGCGGGGTGACGACCAATGATGTGGTCTTCCATGTATCGATGGAAGACCTCCCGTTTGGCGGGGTGGGGCCATCGGGTATGGGCAGCTACCACGCGGTCGAAGGATTCAGAGAATTTAGCCACGCCCGCGCGGTCTATCACCAGCCAAAAATCGATATAGCCAAGCTGGGCGGGATTAAGCCTCCCTATGGCAAGGCGACCGGTAAGGCAGCAGCTAACATGATGAAATAGGCGCGCTGACTTGCCTGTTCGGTACGGCCGCCCGCTGCCGATGTTTGATTTCACGCAACAGCCATAGGGGCATTTGCCAGAGTCGCAGGGTTGCGCCCGCTGCGCGACGGGCTTAGGGCGTCGCACGGGATTAATAGCTTGGAAAACGCCGTGGTCGATCTCAGTCAGTATCTGCCGATACTGTTGTTCGTGCTCGTTGCCTTTGGGCTTTCGGCGTTGTTCGTGTTTGCGCCGATGGCGGTGTCAAGGATGACAGGCACGCATAATCCTGATGCTGAAAAGCTCAGCGAATATGAATGCGGCTTTCCCGCTTTCGAAGATGCGCGCAGTCAGTTCGATGTGCGGTTCTACCTCGTGGCGATCAGCTTCATTGTTTTCGATCTTGAAGCCGCGTTTCTGTTTCCTTGGGCGGTCAGCCTTGGGGAAACGGGCTGGATTGGGTGGGGCGGCATGATGGTATTCCTGTTTATCCTAGCGGTTGGCCTCGCCTATGAATGGAAGAAAGGGGCGTTGGACTGGGAATGAATACGATCGTGACGCCTCCGCGCGGACTGCCCGACATATCTGCGCTCACCACGGCGCAGGGCGGAGACTTGCGTCAGCCCGATGCTAGCCATTTCACCGCGATGCAGACGGAGGTGAATGACAAGGGCTTCCTCGTCACTTCGACTGAGGACTTGTTCCAATGGGCACGCACGGGAAGCCTGTGGTGGATGACCTTCGGCCTCGCTTGCTGCGCGGTTGAGATGATCCACGCCAATATGCCGCGATACGATATGGAACGGTTCGGCGCCGCGCCGCGTGCGTCTCCGCGCCAGTCAGACGTGATGATCGTCGCAGGCACGCTGTGCAACAAGATGGCCCCGGCGCTGCGCAAAGTTTACGACCAAATGTCTGATCCCAAATATGTGATCAGCATGGGCAGCTGCGCCAATGGCGGCGGCTATTATCACTATAGCTATTCGGTGGTTCGCGGCTGCGACCGGATTGTGCCGGTCGATATCTATGTACCCGGTTGCCCTCCTACCGCTGAGGCGCTGTTGTACGGCGTGATGCAGTTGCAGCGCAAAATCCGCCGCGTCGGCACGATCGAGCGATAGGGACAAGGGCCATGGCCGTTCTCCACTCCGCTCCGAAATACGCTTCGAATGAGGGCGTGATCGATGCGCTTA
>JBBRFG010000135.1:0-5496 GCA_038224685.1 Sphingomonadales bacterium | reverse complement strand
GTTACGGCCGGTTCCGCGTTCAAGGTTGGCATCGATCGCGCCGTAACGCATCCCATCAATCTCAACGCCTTCGATCAGGTCTTCGAGCTGCGCCTGGCTCACCTCGCCAAACGCGCGGGCGCGGTAGGTGCGCGGCACTTTGGTCGAGGGTAGTTCCATTGTCCGCTTCAGCCCACCATCGTTGGTCATCAACAGCAGGCCTTCGGTGTTGAGATCGAGCCTACCGACCGGCATCAATCGCGGCGTACCCTTGGGCAGGGCATTGCGCAGCGCGGTGTAGATCGTCGGCCGGCCCGCGAGATCGCGTTCCGCCGTGATCAGGCCGGTGGGCTTGTGAAACGCGAACAACCGCGTGGCCTCGGCCGCGGCGACCGGATTGCCATCAACCGTCACGCCCTTGAGGCTGTCGAGGATTGTCGCAGGGGTATCAAGCACTTTGCCATCCAGCGCCACGCGGCCATCAGCGATCATCCGTTCAATCTCGCGGCGGCTGGCCACGCCTGCGCGGGCAAGCAGCTTGGCAATACGGTCGCCTTCGGGGCGGCTTTCGGAACGGGGGGGCTGGGTTGGCATGGGAGCGGCGCGTAGGCTTTCAATCAGCCGCCCGCAAGGCGTGGCTCACAATCTGATCGAACCGTGCAATCCCGCCTTCGAGCGTGCCGAGCGTCAAGTGGCTGATTGCGCCGCTTGCCAAGCCCTGCTGGCCCAGTTCTGCGGCGCGGAAATCTTCGCCCGCAAAAACTCCGCCATCAAGCAGATTCCAGCTGCGTTCCCAATGCGCCTGCGCTTTTTCGGTCTGCGGCGCTTCGGGGATCAGCATGAAATCTTCCACCAGCGTCAGATCATGCGCCTGCGGCATCAGCACCATCACATTGATATAATCGGGACTGGGGACGATCACGGTTGCGGGCAGCAATTGATAGGCAAAGGTGACGACCCGGCGCAGGCTTGCCATATCGGTAAGGTCAAGGCTGGCCATCTCCTCCAGCCGCCCGACCGCTGAACGCAGGTGCGGGCCGATCTGATCGCCTGCAGTGATCCCGTCTTTGAAAAATGGGCCGATGGTGGCGGCGTGCAGGCGGGTGACGTGGTAGCTTTCAAGGAAGGCATCCATGATCAGCTTCCAGTTGCCTTTGACCGTATGAGTCTTGCGCCGGAACAAGTGTGCCTGCGGTAGGCCAAATGCGGCAAGATCACCGCCCACATTCTGGGCATCGCTGAAATCGGCGGAGGCATCAGGCGCAAACCAGATCAGCCCGCCTGCTTCACGACTGGGTAGTTCGACCAGACCGTAATCGCTTTTGTCGAGGCCGGGGAATGTCTCTGGCCGGGGCAGCGCCATCAACCCGCCATCAAGCCGATAGGTCCATGCGTGATAGGGGCACACCAGCCGTTTGGCGCATTGGATATCGCTGCCTTCGACCAGCCGCGTCCCGCGGTGGCGGCACACGTTAAGGAACACGTGCGCCGTGCCCGCTGCATCGCGGGTGATCAGCAGGGGGCGGCCGGTCGCATCATGCGGCACTGCCATGCCCGGATCAGGCAGCAGCGCCGACGGGACAAGCACCTGCGGCAGCCGGTCAAACAGCGCAGCTTTTTCGCGCGCGAAATGATCGGGGCAGGTGTAGTTGCTGGCCGGGACCGTCTGAATCCCGCCCGCGATCTTAGCCCGGCCGTCGCGGATCGCTTCGGCCAGCGCCAATTGGCCCGGTGTGGGGCGCAATCCGCTTAAATTTGTGGTGGCAGCGTTCATCGCGGCTTCCTTTGTCCTTATGCCTGCGCCAAGTGTGGCAGAAGTTTATCCCGAGCAAAAGGACAGCATTCATGAAAGAGATCGGGGCAGTGCCACGACGCGATTGGGTAGGCGCGCTCAAGCCTTATCTCGAAAAAGAATCGCTCGCGGCGTTTTTTCTCGGTGTGTCGTCGGGCTTTCCCTATGCGTTGATCGGGGCAACGCTTACGTCGCGGCTGGCGCAGGACGGGATCGACAAGAAAACCGTGACGGCTTTCACGCTGGTGTTCCTCGCTTACAATTTCAAATTCTTGTGGGCTTGGATCATTGATGGGGTGACGATCCCGGTGCTGGGGCGGCTGGGCCAGCGGGTATCATGGATGCTGCTAACCGGCGCGTTAGTGATCGCGGCGGTTGCCAATCTGGCGCTGGTCGATCCGGCGGCGAATATCGGCTGGGTCGCGACCTCGGCGATATTGGTAGGAATCGCAGGCGCGACCTTTGACATCGTAATCGACGCCTACCGGATTGAGACTTTGCGCCCGGATCAACTTGGTGTCGGATCAGGAATGACCCAATATGGCTGGCGCATCGGTTCAGCTGCGGCGGGCGCGCTCGCGCTGGTGCTGTCGGCGCGGGTCGGGTGGGAGGTTGCTTACTTCGCCTGTGCCGCCTTTGCTTTCCCGGCCATGATCACCGCTTTGGTGCTGGGCGAGCCAGCGCGGCGGCAAATTCCGAAGCGGGCCAAAGGAATGAGTGAGGCATTCCGCGCGATTTACGGCCCCTTTACCGAGTTTTTCCTGAGGAAGGGTGCGCTGCTGGTGTTGCTGTTCATTCTGCTGCACAAGATCGGCGACACGCTGGCAAACCTCACCGCGCGGCTGCTGCTCGACGACAAGGGCTATTCGAATGACGAGATTGCGATTTACGATGTTGGCGTAGGGTTTTGGGCGTTCCTGATCGGAATTTTCGTTGGCGGCGTGTTGTATTCACGGCTGGGGATGAAGCGGTCTGTGTTATTGAGCCTGGTGCTGATGGGCATATCGAACCTCAGCTTTGCACTGTTGGCGGCAGCCGACAAAACCAACCTCGGCCTTGCGGCGACGTTTACCTTTGAAAATTTTGCCAGCGGCATCGGCGGAGTGACGGTGGTCGCCTACTTCGCCGCGCTTACCGATCTGCGATTCACCGCATCACAATATGCACTGATTTCTGCGGCGGCGAGCATTGTCGGTCGGGTGCTGACAGGCACAACCGCAGGCGCGATGGTTGAGACATTCGGCTATGTAAACTTTTACCTGTTTACGACCGCTGCTGCACTGCCGGGCGTCATCTTGTTTTGGCTGATGATGCGCGCGGGGCTGATCGATGCTTCCATCGGGACAGCGGGAACAGTTCGGGGTGAGGGCGAGACACTTACCTAAGCCCGTTCGAGCTGACCTTGTCGAAGCCCTGCACTTTTTCCGGAATTGATGGAGCGACAACCAAAACGGCCCTTCGACAGGCTCAGGGCGGGCGGTATTACTGAGGCACCTCGTCGTTCAACCGCAGCGCCTCACCCGCGAGGTACAGCGATCCGGCGATTAGCACGGGCAGGCGATCATCGGGGATTCCCGCCATCGCCCAGGGTAGGTCGGGCGCGGCGCGGGCCGAAGGGCCGAATGCTTCAGCCGGGTGCCAATCATGACCCGGCACCGGGACGGCGGTGATAGTGACGACCGACGCGGCAAGCGGAGCGGTGATTGCGGCTGGGTTTTTGCCATCGATCATCCCGATCACCAGATGCAACCGCTGACCGGCAAAATGCGCGCCGAGCATCGCGCCCGCCTGCGGGTTATGTCCGCCGTCGAGCCATACTTCGCGGGTGCCCGTGAGGGGGCCGGGAGCAAGGCGCTGCAACCGTGCGGGCCAGCGGGCGGCGGCTATTCCCTCCTGCATCGCCGCTTGGGTGACGTGAACCCGGTGCTGGAAGCGCAACATCGCCGCCGCAAGACCCGCATTGTGCACCTGATGCCGCCCGAGCAGCGCGATTGGCGGAGTGTGGAAGTGGCAATCTTCGCCTTCGCTATAAATCATTCCTCCGTCATCCCCGCCTGTCTTGGCCGCCCATGCGCCGCCGAGGCCTGAGCGATAGAGCGGTGCACCCACCGCTTCGGCGATGGCTTCGATCGCGCCCTGCGATTCGGGCGGGTAAGTGCCATGCAGTGTCACCAGCGGAACGCCAGCCTTGGCAATCCCCGCCTTCTCAAACGCGATCCGCGCCATTGGATCTTGCGGCACGCCGTTTTCGGGTGCGAGCAGGAAGCGTTCGTGATCGAGGCCGAGTGCGGCGATCCCGCAAGCCGCCAGAGCCTCAGGTTCGAGCACATTGGTCGCATCGAACCGCCCGCCCATGCCGACTTCGACCACGCAGACATCGGCAGGGGTACGGCTAAACGCGAGGAAGGCCGCGGCGATGGTGACCTCGAAAAAACTGGGGCCGAGATCCTCGCCGGCATTGAGAACTTCCTCAAGCACGGCGGCGAGCTCCGCGTCAGAAATCAACTCCCCCGCCAACCGGATGCGTTCGTTATAGCGCACCAAATGCGGCGAGGTGGTGACGTGGACCCGGTGCCCTTGCGCCTCCAGCATCGCTCGCAAGAACGCGCAGGTTGAACCTTTGCCGTTGGTGCCTGCGACATGAAACACCGGCGGCAGCGCACGGTGCGGATTGCCGAGCCGTTCCACCAGCGCGCGGATCGTGTCCAGTCCGAACCGCCCTTGCGGCACGCTCAGCGCGCTCAATCGGTCAAGCTGGGCCTGAACGCGCGGGTCATCAGAACGGCCGAAATCGAGCGGCTTCATGGCGCAGTGGGCGGGTTACGCCGCCTTTACCGGCTGCAAATAATCCAGCACCTGCGACAACACCGCTTTCAACTCCCAGCGCGGCACGACCATATCGACCATGCCGTGTTTGTGCAGGTATTCGGCGCGCTGGAACCCTTCGGGCAGTTGCTCGCGGATTGTGTCTTGGATCACCCGCTGTCCAGCAAAGCCGATCAACGCCCCGGGTTCGGCAATGTGGATATCGCCGAGCATGGCATAGCTAGCGGTGACCCCGCCGGTGGTGGGATCGGTCAGCACGACGATATAGGGCAGGCCCGCCGCCTTCAGCCTGCGGGTCATAACGGTCGCGCGGGGCATCTGCATCAGGCTGAGAATCCCCTCCTGCATCCGCGCGCCGCCTGCTGCGGTGACGACGATATAAGCGCAGCCGCGATCCAGTGCTTTCTGCGCGCCGTCGCAAAACGCCTGACCCACGGCCATGCCCATTGATCCGCCCATGAAGCCGAAATCCTGCACGCCAACCACCGCCGGGCGGGTGTCAATCGTGCCTGATCCGACCACAAACGCATCGCCATGCGGATTGGCAGCGCGCGCGGCTTTCAGCCGGTCGGTGTATTTCTTGGTGTCCTTGAACCCGAGCGGGTCTTCGGTCACTTTGGGCAGGGGCAGCACTTCAAACCCCGGATCCATCAGCAGACCCAGCCGCGCATCGGCGCCAATCCGCCCATGGTGTTCGCATTTCGGGCAGACGCTGAGGTTATCCTCATACTCGGCAACGAACAGCATTTCCTGACACGATGGGCACTTGATCCACAGATCTTTCTCTGTGGTTGTCTTCTTCTCTTGGCTGAAGCCCATGGAATTGCGGACGCGGGTGAACCAGTTCATGCAGGTAGCTCCAGTCGGGCGGCGTGCACCGCCGTGGCGAGGGCCGAGGT
>JBBRFG010000134.1:0-5627 GCA_038224685.1 Sphingomonadales bacterium | reverse complement strand
GCGAAGAGATTGGCGTCGTCATAAGGCAACGTCGGATCAATCGGCATGGCGTCTCACTCCGTTCGGGCAGCTTTTTCGGCGAGGCCGGACATGCCTTCGCGCCGTTCGAGTTCCGTGACCACTGCCTGAAACGGCACACCCTTTGCGCCCAGCAACACCAACAGGTGAAACACCAAGTCCGCAGCTTCGCCCACCAATTCAGCCGCGTCTCCGCTGAGCGCGGCGATCACCGTCTCGGTCGCTTCCTCGCCCAGTTTCTGTGCGATTTTGGGCAGGCCTTTGGCGTGCAGGTTGGCGACGTAGCTTTCGTCCGGAGAGGCTTGGCTGCGCAGAGCGATGACGGCTTCGAGGCGGGTGAGGGTGTCCATTAACCATCCTATAAATAAAGCGCTCGCGCACTTAAAGCCCCTCCTCTCAAGGGAGGAGAGCAAGCAGCATCAAACCCCGCGCGCAGGCAGGCCCGCCGCTCTGAGCGCCGCGTGCGCCTCGGCGATGGTGTGGGTGCCGAAATGGAAGATCGACGCGGCGAGCACTGCGCTGGCATGGCCCTTGACCACCCCGTCCACCAGATGATCCAAATTGCCGACTCCGCCGCTGGCGATTACCGGCACGCTGACGGCATCGGCAATCGTGCGGGTCAGTTCAAGGTCATAACCGGCTTTCGTGCCATCCCCGTCCATCGATGTGACGAGCAATTCTCCCGCGCCCAGCCCTGCCACCATGATCGCATATTCAACCGCATCGATCCCGGTTGGCTTGCGCCCGCCATGCGTGAAGATTTCCCAGTTGCCGCGCGGCGTCCGCCTGGCATCGACGCTGGCGACGACGCATTGGCTGCCGAACCGCGCTGCGATCTCGCCCACCAGCTCGGGCCGAGCGACCGCAGCGGAATTCACCGCAACCTTGTCCGCTCCCGCCAGCAGCAGCGCGCGCGCATCATCGGCGCTGCGCACCCCGCCGCCGACGGTCAGCGGCATAAAGCACACCTCCGCCGTGCGCCGCACCATATCGAGCAACGTCCCGCGCCCTTGGTGGCTGGCGGAAATGTCGAGAAAGCACAGTTCATCCGCGCCCGCCGCATCATAGGCGCGCGCCTGTTCGACCGGATCGCCTGCATCTTTCAGATCGACGAAATTCACGCCCTTGACCACGCGGCCATCGGCAACGTCGAGACAGGGGATGACGCGGATGCGGACGGTCATTGCCAATTCTCCCCCACCGGGGGAGGGAGACCAGCGCAGCTGGTGGAGGGGCACGGGCAGCTAGCGAGAGGGTCGATGGTTCGGAACAGCCGCACCAGCCCCTCCACCATGCTGCGCATGGTCCCCCTCCCCGTTCCGGGAAGGATCATACCCGTGCCCCCATCGCAATCGCTGCCGCCAGATCGAGCCGCCCTTCATACAGCGCACGGCCCGTAATCACGCCCTCGATCCCCTCATGCGCGTGGAGCGCCAACATGTGGATGTCGTCCAGCCCTTTCACGCCGCCGCTGGCGATCACGGGAATATCGACCCGGCGGGCCAAGTCTACGGTCGCCTCGATATTGACGCCTTTCAGCAGCCCGTCGCGGCCAATATCGGTGAACAATAGCGCGGCAACGCCTGCATCCTCGAACCGGCGGGCCAGATCGACCACGGGAACGTCTGACACTTCAGCCCAGCCCTCGGTGGCGACCAAGCCGTCCTTGGCATCGACCGCGACCACGATACCGCCGTCCCATTCGCGCGCCATACCTTTGACGAATTCGGGGTGTTTAAGCGCCGCCGAACCCATCACTACCCGCGCCACACCAAGATTGAACCAGCCTGCAACCGCTTCGGCGTCGCGGATTCCGCCGCCGAGTTGCACATGGCCGGGGAAGGCTTCGATAATCGCTTCGACCGCCGCGCGGTTGCGGCTTTCGCCTGCGAAACTCCCATCGAGATCAACCACGTGGAGATGTTCTGCCCCCGCTTCGGCAAAAATCATCGCTTGGGCGGCCGGATCATCGCCGTAAATCGTGGCGCGCTCCATATCACCCTCAGCAAGGCGGACGACCTGACCGCCCTTGAGGTCGATGGCAGGAAAGACGATCATGTGGTCCTTCCCGTTGTGGAAAGGGTGCTCACGGATACCATGCGAGAAACCTTTCGAGCGTCGCCAGCCCATAACTCTGGCTCTTTTCCGGGTGAAATTGCACGCCAAGGATAGTGCCCCGCGCCACCGCTGCGACCAGCCCTTCGCCGTGATCAGTCATAGCGGCAACATGGTGCGGATCGTCGGCAGCGAAGTGGTAGGAGTGGAGGAAATAGGCTTCGCCTTCCTCTATCACCGCATGATCCTTGGCGTGCGGCATAACTGCCACGTCATTCCAGCCCATGTGCGGCACCTTGATCGCCCGGTCGCTCGGCGCGATTAACCGGACTTCGCCCGGCACCCAGCCAAGCCCCGGCGTCTCGCCATGTTCAAGCCCGCGGGTCGCCAGCAATTGCATCCCGACACAAATGCCAAGGAACGGGGCAGCCCCGACTTGCACACGCTCGGTCATCGCCTCGACCATGTGCGGGATCGCGTGCAGCCCTTGTGCGCAGGCCTTGAAGCTGCCGACGCCGGGCAGCACAATCCGGTCCGCCGCACGCACGACATAGGGGTCGGCGGTGACAGTGACGCTGGCCCCTGCCGCCTTCAAGGCATTGTGAACAGAGTGAAGGTTGCCCGCGCCGTAATCAATCAGCGCGATGACCTCAGGCATATTTGTTTTCCGCACGCCCCTCCGGGAGCGCGGTCCTCGCTCGGGGCGCAGCAAAGCAGCGCTCGCTGCGGGCCGCCAGTCGGCCTTGCGGCTGCTGCGCAGCCGAATTGTTCTGCTCAGCCACCCAACCGCCCCTTGGTGCTTGGGATCGCCCCGCCTTTGCGCGGGTCGCGTTCAACCGCTTGGCGCATCGCGCGGGCAAAGCCTTTGTAGATGCTTTCGCAGATGTGGTGGTTGTTGGTTCCGTAAAGCAGTTCGATATGCAGCGTGATGCCAGCCGCCTGCGCCACCGAATGGAACCAGTGTTCGATCAGCTCGGTATCCCATTCGCCCAGCTTTTCCTGCGTGAAGCCCGCCTTCCACACGATGAAGGGCCGCCCGGAAATATCCAGCGCGACACGGCTCAGCGTTTCGTCCATCGGTGAATAAGCCGCGCCGTACCGCCCGATCCCGGCCTTGTCGCCCAGCGCGTGGGCAATCGCCTGCCCCAGCGCGATTGCCGAATCCTCGGTGGTGTGATGCTGATCGACATGCAGATCGCCCCGCACCTGCATCGTCACATCGATCAGCGAATGGCGGCTGAACTGTTCGACCATGTGATCAAGAAAGCCGATCCCGGTCGACACATCATAGGTGCCGGTTCCATCAAGATCGACGTGCACCGCGATGCGGGTTTCGGTGGTGTTGCGCTCTACCGAGCCGGTGCGCGCGGGGAAATTGACCATACCCCGGCCTATAACCGGCTTGCCGCGCATGACAAGCATCAGAGCCGAGTGCCGCCTCACTTGCAGCCTGTCCAGGTGCCGCGCGCCTGAGATGCCCGGCAAAAACCCGCAGCACCGTGCTGCAAAGGGCTTGACCAAGGCCGCGCGCCGCGCCACGAATCAGCGCGATATGAACAGCGAAACACCCGATAGTCTGATCCCCTATGACGAAATCGTACAAGAGGCGCTGCGCGCGGTGGTGGGCCGGGTGCTTGGCTCTGTCGTCAGCGGGGGCAGCACATTGCCGGGCGCGCACCATTTCTACATCACCTTCAGAACCGGCGCGCCGGGCGTATCGATCCCGCCGCGCCTGCGCGAACGGTTCCCCGATGAAATGACCATCGTGCTGCAAAACAAGTTCTGGGAACTTGAAGTGCGCGAAACTGGCTTTTCTGTCGGACTGACCTTCAACCAAATCCCGGCCAAGCTGCAAATTCCGTTTGCCGCGATTACCGCGTTTGTCGATCCGGCGGTCGATTTCGGGCTGCAATTTCAGGCTGCTGCCGATGAACTGTCGCCCGAAGCGCATGATGATGCGGAAAACGATGGCACTGATCCGGACGGCAATGGGGATGGATCGAATGTCGTGTCGGTCAATTTCGGGCGCAAGAAATAGGGCTGATGGCACGGGTCAGGCGCACAGCGAAGGCCAAGGATGGCAGCGTTCAGGCCCAACCTGACAAAGCGCCGACTGCCACAGCTCATCTTGCAAAAGCGGGGGCCGTTAAAGCTCTATCTGACGACGAGCCCACCGGCCCCCGCGGCCTGCCACTGCCCAGCCCTGTGGCCGGAACCAACCTTGCCATTGCCGATATCGTGCTGCGCGGCGCGGGCGAGCTTCTGCGCAACCGGATGGCCAAAGGTCTGCTGACCGCCAGTTATGACAAGGCTAAGGCCGAACGGCTGGTCGATGGCCGCTCGCTTTTAACCAGCGTAGCACTGTGGGGGGCCAGCCACATCGCCACCCGCTCTCCGCTCGGGCTCGGGCTGGTGGTCGGCGGGCTCGCTGCCAAAGCGCTGTATGACCGGGGCAAACTGATCGAGACAATGCGGACAGAGGCGCGGAGCATTGCACCGGCCAAGACACGGGCCAAAATACTGGCCAAAACACAGGGCACAATACAGGGCGCGCGCAAGCCACCGGCTGCCCCGGACTGACGCACCCCTTGATTTGTGCCCGCCATCTGGGGCAACGGGGACTATGGGCGATACCTTACACAATCCAGCCGATACGCTCCACCGCCGGGGCCTGATGTTCATCCTGTCATCGCCCTCAGGCGCGGGCAAAACCACGCTGTCGCGGATGCTGCTGGCCGCCGACGGCGAGATCAACCTGTCGGTCTCTGCCACGACCCGCCCGCCGCGTGCGGGGGAGGAGGACGGGGTGCATTACCACTTCGTCTCGCACAATCAGTTCCAACAGATGGTAGACGAGGATGATTTCTACGAATGGGCCGAGGTCTTCGGCCACCGTTACGGAACACCCAAAGGCGCAATCCGCGCGGCGATGAAAGAGGGGCAGGATTTCCTGTTCGATATCGATTGGCAGGGCACCCAGCAGCTCTATCAGAAAGATCAGCAGGATGTGGTGCGGGTGTTTGTCCTGCCGCCTTCGATCAATGAACTTCACCGCCGGTTGAAAGGCCGCGCGACTGATAGCCCCGACGTGATCACCGCCCGCATGGAACGTGCCCGCGCTGAAATCAGCCATTGGGACGGGTATGATTACGTTATCATCAATGATGATGTAGACGTATGCTTTGCCAAGGTGCGCGCGATCCTGGAAGCCGAGCGCATGAAACGCGCCCGCCAGACCGGGTTGATCCCGTTCGTGCGCGGATTGATGGGTTAGCGGGGCAACCGCGACAGATTGTCGGTTGGGCACGGCATACGGAAATTCGATCACAGCCCCCAGTGTAAGCGCGGTTGCCACGGACATCAGCACCAGCGGAAACTGCACGGCCTTAGATGGCTCAAAGTGGGCAGACGCTTGTGGGACAGCGCGCCGCTCGAAGCGGTTCTTCTGAAGGAAGCCGGCCGTCTGGTGGGTGACGAGGCCGGTTATCTGATCATCGACGATACAGCGCTGCCGAAGAAAGGGCGCCATTCGGTTGGCGCGGCGCCACAATATG
>JBBRFG010000133.1:0-5636 GCA_038224685.1 Sphingomonadales bacterium | reverse complement strand
ACACCGCATCGACAAAACCATTTTCGCCATTCAGCTCGTTTTCTTCACGATAGTTGACATTGACGCCAGTCAGGAACTGTTTGGCATCGGTTATCGCCACAGCCGAACTGTCCACTGCGATATTGCCCTCAAGCGTTACGGCGCCGCGCAGGGCAACGTCTTTGTTGTAGGTAACATCGGTCGTGATGCTGGTGTCGATATTGTTGGCATAACGCAGGTCAACTTCGACGCCTGAACGGCCATCAAAGCTGCCAGCCTCGTCGTCATTATCTTGCGCCATAGCTGGCATGGCGAACGCCATTGCCGACACTGCCACAGCAGTCATCATTGCATTTTTCATGATCTACACTCCTTTGCTTCGGTTCACGGATTGCCCCCTGCTAAAATATTCAGCACGAAGGTATTGGCAGAGGAATTCCTCTCGCCGCCAATCAGGTTCACCTGCACAAGGCCGCTGTTCCCGCCCAAGGCAGTGTCATCGACGACGACACTGTCATTGCGCGGGCCCGTATCTTGGGCCGGTGATCCTGATGGGTTTGTGGGAGCACTCGACTGGGCGAGCATTAGGTCGGAGACCACTCCACGATTGCCGATCGTCAGCGCAGCGAGATTGGCTGACTGATTCTGATTGCCGGCGGTGAGATTGAGGCTCACCATTCCGGTATTATTGGAAAACGCCTCTGGGCCGACGGCAATGCTTGTTGCGCGGTCAGTCGGGTCGGCCACCTGGATTGTTTGCTGCGCGCTGGTCATCAGCAGCGCAATGTCACCAATCGCGATAGTTGCAGCCGCCGCCTGCTGGTTTTGTGATCCAGAAGCGATGTTGATCGCTATGCGCCCATCATTGCCGCTGCCCTCGCCGCTTACGACCAAAATGCTGTCTTGGGTGGGTTGCGGTGGTTCAACTTGCGTTTGCGCTGCACCGGGTGCTGCGGCCAGTACAATGGCAACCCCGGCCGCTGAAATGATGTGCAACCGGTTCATTTGCCGTCGCCTAGCACTTTACCGATCACACCAAGCGCGCCGGGCAGCGCGGAAAGGCCGGCGCCAATAATCCCGCCGACTCCAGACGCCCCATTTTCAGAGCGGGTGAAATCACCTTCGGATGACCGCGCCGACGACAATGCGGCCAAACCGGTTTGCAATGCTGCATTGGTGGTATCCAACGCGCGGTTGAGCGGCGCCGAAACCGACGCCTGTTCGGCGTCGCTCAGCGGCTCAAGCCCAACCAACAAGGAATGCGTAATCAGGACCGATTGATCGGGTGAAACAGTACGGGCTTCGCCTTGGGTAAAGCGCCGGGTGGCGCTACCGTAAGGAACATCGCGAGAATAAACGATCTGGCCGGGATAAGTGTCGGCGTTGGATGGCCGTGGATCTTCCTGCGCACTGGCAAAATCCAGCGGGACGATTCCGGCAGTCACCAACAGGACGCTGACCACGGCAAGAGCGCGGCACGAGCCGTTGATCTGATAAAGTTGCACGTCGCCACTCCTCGCAAAAGGCAATATTCTCTACAGCCACTTCGCGATAAGTTGCGAAGCGACCTCGACAATGGACCATGAGGTCCGGCAACCCGTTTTTTGATTATGAAATCGTGAATAGGGCGATTCGCGGCGCTTGACATCGTTCGAATCAAGTAGTCAAAATTGATATCGTTAAAGCTGACTACAGATGTGCATGCGATACAGGCTAAACTGCGGCAGGTATCGTCCCTTTAAATGCTTAATTTAGGCGATAAGGCGCCAGCCGCTGCCAGAGTTCTTCGCGTGAGCTAACTTCGAGCTTGTCGTAACAGTGTCGCAGGTGCGCTCTTACAGTATGAACGGATACATCGAGCTCGTCCGCGATGTGCTGTGCGGCGTGTCCGTGCATCAGCTTTTCGATGACCAATACCTCACAGCGGGTGAGTCCGAACACTTCTTCCAGATCGGCCAGCACAGTCGTGAATTCAACGTCGGCATCACGCACCGCGACTGCGACGGCAGCAGCACAAATGCCGGTGGCTGACATCACATAGTGACCTTGAGATGTGTGTTTGGGAACGACAATGGTTTCAGTAGCGCCCACTGCTGCACTGAGAATTTGTCGGAGTTGCCTGTGCGATGATTTCGAACAAACAATGGAACGGGCATTAGTGCACACAAGAGGCCCTCCCTGCGCAAGCAATCCGCCGGCACCTGGACTACCGGCAATTAACTTGCCGTCGCGAGACAGGATCAATCTAATCCGTCCGTCTAATGCTTCCCAACAAGAAAGCAGTGGCTCTAAATCGTCGACAAGATCATCGGAAGCGGGGTGCGTCAGTTCGTGAACCCCATCATTCCATCCCGGACGTCCGGATTTTTCATCCGGAATCTTGGCTATCACGTCTTTCATGCCGCGCACTCCCCCTCGAGCTTCGCGAACATCTGCAAGCGCAACACATACTTCGGCGCCTGTGACGTTCGATTCGAACATCCACTTGCTGACCGGTCCATACGTCAGGGCCCTTACATCCTGCCACAGATCGTCATCGATAGTGCTTATAACGCAGGCGTTACACTCGAATGAAAGCCGTGCGTTATGCTCCAGTTGCTCGATAAAAACGCGACAACCGGCATGTGCGATTCGTTATCAGGAGTCATTTTCCTTGACAATCAATAGTGTAAATAAGTGTTCGTTTTAGTGGCGGGCTGTGCATTCTGAGCGGCGAGGCGCGCTGCTCAAGCATGAGCCGATAAGTAGAGACGAATGACTCGTGGTTGTTGTAGGCAAAAGTACTATCCCGTTGGGGCTATTCAGTCGCAGTTTTTGACGTAAGAGACTCGCCCCCGTCGACGTCGCACAGTTTGCGAATTTTCCAGTTGGCCCCGTCGCAATGTTTGAGATGGACATGCTCGGGCAGGTTAGTCGTCGATCAGCGCTAGATCAGGCCGTTGGTACCGTGGGCTTAGTCGGCGGCCACATGCTCAGACCAAGCGTCATCCAACGCAAAGTCACCAACGGCTATCGCGCCAAATGGGCCACCGATGCCGAAGCCGATGTGCGCACCACCGTCGATACTGCGCGCCTGACAGGGGCCAATCCCTTCAGCACCATCCTCGGAGCGGTCTCCGTCTGATCGCTCAACGCAAGGGCTGGTTAATTACACAATCGGACGGTTGTTGGTTAGGGTTTGAGCATAATGAGGCAGGCGCTTAAAGACTTTTCAATTAGAACTGCGATGCCCGGCGATGCTCGGCTTCTGCCAGCCATCGAGCGTTCCGCTGGCGAGTTTTTTTTAGGTGTGGCCGACCTTGCCTGGATCGCAACTGACGAAGTCATGTCCGTCGACTCTCATCGTGAGATCATCGCAAACGGCACATCATGGGTGGCTGTAAATCAGCATGATGCGCCTGTTGCTTTCCTGAGTGCCAAGCAAATCGGCGGCAATCTACACATTGAGGAGCTATCGGTTCATAGCGCTTGCCAGCAGCTTGGCCTTGGGCGCGCCTTGATCGAACAGGCCGCCATTTGGGCAAAGACGCAAGGTTTCCCATCAATCACGCTCACCACATTCCGGGGCGTTCGTTGGAATGAGCCGTTCTATCAAACGGTCGGATTCATAACTTTGGACGCTTGCAACTTGTCGACTGCGCTAAAATTCATACTCGACGAAGAAATGCAGAGACGACTGCCGCGTGATAGACACTGCGCGATGGCTTTTTTGATCAGTAAGTAAAAGTCAGTCGGCTAAACATGAAGGGGGAACTGACAGATGAGCCCAAGCCGGACTTTCAGATGGGCGCATGATGACGACCATGAGGTGCTCGCGGAAGTCATGTTCGACGCCGTAAGAAACGGTGAAAGCCCTTACAACGAGCAGCAGAGAGCGGCTTGGGTTCCTCTCGCACGTCGAGGGCAGGAGTGGACGGACCGCCTTCGGTCCCAAGACATTGTCATAGCTGAGGTAAGCGGCAACATCCTTGGCTTCATGAGTCTGGCGACGGGCGGTTATATCGACTTTGCATTCATACGACCGGATGCACGACATACCGGGCTATTCAGGCAGCTTTTCGAACGGGTAGTCGAAAAAGCCAGATTCAATGGTGAGACGCTGTTGTGGGTGCACGCAAGCTTAATGGCCGAGCCCGCTTTCACGAAGGTCGGCTTTGCCATCACCGAGCGGGAACAGGTTGTTATCGGCGAGGAGAAGTTCGAGCGCTTCGAGATGCACAGGGCGCTCTGACCGACGCGAGAGGTATGATAGCCAGTCGGCTGTGGCACCTTTCAGAGGACAACAAGTAAGGCGAAAGGTGACACGCCGATTTACGGATAACAAATTGGCAATGTTGCGCACACCTACCAATATGCCGCCATCAACTCCGAAACCCAACTCGGTTGCCGAACTTCGCTCCGGGAAAGGAATTCGCGGATGACCGGCTTTATGTTGATGACGGGTGTGCCGTCGATTGCGTCCAGCCCCCTCACCCTAAGCCGCGTCCCCTCGACAGAAAGTATCTCGCATACCGTCACACCCAATCGATTGGGCCGGTTCTTGCCACGTTGAGCGAAAATACCGATGAGCGGCCAGTCTGCGCGACCTCGTGGATGGCGCGCTCCCGTCTCGATCTCATCCGGGGCCACCTTGTCGAACAGGAACAGTATTTCGGCGTGACTGAAGCGGCATAGTCCGACAAGCGCGTCCGGGCCAAAGCGCATCGGATCCAACTCGATAGTGGAACAGATCCCTCCCCATTCGTCATCAACGGGAGCGGTCCGACCCCCGCGAACGTAGCCGATCGCTGCAATTGCATATTCCATCATCTTTCCTCCGGTCTCACTCGGCGAGCCGTACCCATTGCCACACTTTCCCATCCTCCGGGTCAGACCGGCTACCGACGAACTTGAACCGCTGTCGGCGCAAAACTCCGGTCGAAGCGCTTTCGTTCGGCTGCGTATGCGCAAGAACAGCGGAAGCACTGTTGGCAAACGCGATTTCGACAAGGGCAGCACAGATACCGTTCGCGACCCCGCGCCCTCGTTCGGGCGATAATGTCAGATATCCGACTTCCACGTTACCGCTTTCGTCCGGCTTGCCCTTGAAGCCACCATAGCCGACCAGGCGCTCCCCGATCCGTGCGGCATAGGAACACCAAGGACAAACCTGCGGGACAGCCAGCATCGTAGGTAATTCCGAGGCCCAGTCACCGACGAGCCGCTCATCAGCGAACTCCGGTTCGCACGCGCTGGGCGTTAGCTGGATCAAAAGCATCAAGGCAATGTAGCATCCACCACACAACTACCGCAACTGAGGTGTTGCTGGCGTCTATGCGCCGGTGTCACAACCGGTCGGTTGGCACCGCCGACCGGACCACGGTTTTTGCGAACCTTGAGGTAGCAAAAACCCCGGACTTAATACGTCCGCTCTCGGCGCCGAGAGCTTGGGCTCCCAACGACCGAAAATGGACCATGCGGAACGTCCGCCTTTGCGGTTTTGGATCGTTGCTCGCAGAACTGGTAAGGTCCGCAGGCGGCCAAAGATGCAGGTTCGCATACTACTATCCGCTTTCAGATCGCCAGCGGCGAAGCAGGACCGAACGAGGGAAAGCGCAGAATTGGGGGTGAACCGAGGCTCGTCTCCCCTATTTCCCAACCCTGCTTGACCTGTATTC
>JBBRFG010000132.1:0-5877 GCA_038224685.1 Sphingomonadales bacterium | reverse complement strand
GGCGCGGCTCATCGCTCTGTGCGCAGTTACAACAACCATGTCGGCGTCCCGCTCAGCCTGGCGCGGCTGCCCGCCCGCGCCAAATTTGGCGTGTTTGAGATGGGGATGAACCACGCAGGCGAGATCGCACCGCTGGCAGCGCATGTGCGCCCCCACGTTGCGTTGATCACCACCATCGCGCCCGCCCATATCGAAAATCTTGGCAGCCTTGATGCCATCGCGGATGAGAAAGCGCAGATTTTCACCGGGCTGATGCCGGGCGGGACCGCCATCATTCCCGCCGATGGCGACCACGCGCAACGGCTGGCTGCCCATGCCGCGGCCTGCGGCGCCAAGATTGTAACGTTCGGGCGTGCAGCGGGAGCAGATGTGCGGTTGCTTGATGCGATCCCGGCGGCGGGCGGCGGCGCATTGGTGACCGCTGACCTCGGCGATATTCGCCTGTGTTACACCATCGCTGAGCCTGGCGATCACTGGATCATCAATTCGCTCGGCGTGATGGCGGCGGTGCGCGCAGCGGGCGGCGATTTGGCGAGCGCGGGACTTGCGCTGGCGGAAATGGGCGGGCTGAAAGGCCGGGGTGCGCGCCATACGCTCACCTTGCCCGGCGGCGGCGCAATGGTGCTGATCGATGAAAGCTACAACGCCAACCCGGCATCCATGCGCGCGACGCTGAAAGCGCTGGCAGCGACCCCTGCTGCGCGGCGGATTGCGGTGCTGGGCAGCATGAAGGAGCTGGGCGATTTTGGCGAAGCGTTTCACCGCCAGCTGACCGAGCCGCTTGCCGAGGCCGGGGTCACTCACACCATCTTGGTGGGCGACGAGATGCGCGCGCTGGCGGACGAACTGGGGAAACCCGCCGCCGCGGCGCTTGGCAAGGCGATTTCCTTCACGCATTGCGGAACTGTTGACGAAGCAATCGCGGCGCTCGGGCAATTGGGCCTGACCCAAGGGGACGCGGTGCTGGTGAAGGGGTCCAACTCAGTCGGGTTGGGCAAGCTGGTGACACATTTTACCGAACAAGCCCGCGGCAACACCGTAACGGGAGGCTGAGGGCGGGCCTTAGGACGCCAAAGGACTATTGCATGCTCTACCTGCTTGCCGAGTGGCTTGGCTTCGAAGGCATTTTCAATCTGGTGCGTTACCAGAGCTTCCGCGCGGGCGCGACGTTGATGACGGCGTTGGTGATCGGCCTGATCATTGGCCCGCGTTTCATCAATCTGCTGCGCGTGCGGCAGGGCAAAGGCCAGCCGATCCGCGAAGATGGGCCGCAGTCTCATTTTGCCAAGCGCGGCACGCCGACAATGGGCGGGCTGATGATCCTGACGGCGTTGATAGTGTCGCTGCTGCTGTGGATGGATCTGACCAGCCCGTTTGTTTGGGCGTGTTTGGCGGTCACCATCGGTTTTGGGATTATCGGGTTCCTGGATGATTACGACAAGGTTACCAAAAACAGCCACGTCGGGGTTCCGGCGCGGGTGCGGCTGCTGCTCGAATTCGCGGTCGCAGGGATCGCCGCGTGGCTGATTGTCAGTCAGATCAACACCAATCTGTATCTGCCTTTCCTGTCGGGGGTCAGCATTCCGCTGGGCCCGGCATATTACGTGTTTGCGGCCTTTGTGATCGTTGGCGCGGGCAATGCGGTGAACCTGACCGATGGGCTGGACGGTTTGGCGATCATGCCCGTGATCATTGCGGCGGGCACGTTTGCGATCATCGCCTATCTGGTCGGTCGCGCCGATTTTAGCACCTATCTGGGCATCCCGCATGTGCCGGGCGCGGGCGAATTGGCGATTTTTTGCGCGGCGATCATGGGCGCGGGGCTTGCATTCCTGTGGTTTAACGCGCCGCCAGCGGCGGTGTTTATGGGGGATACGGGCAGTCTTGCGCTGGGCGGAGCGTTGGGCGCGATTGCGGTGGCCAGCCATCACGAAGTGGTGCTTGCCATCGTGGGCGGGCTGTTCGTGCTTGAGGCTGTATCGGTCATCGTGCAGGTGTTCTGGTTTAAGCGCACCGGAAAAAGGGTATTCCGCATGGCCCCGATCCACCACCATTTCGAACAGCTTGGCTGGAGCGAGAGCAAGGTCGTAATCCGGTTCTGGATCATCGCCATCGTGCTTGCGATCATCGGCCTTTCGACGCTGAAACTGCGGTAGGGGCGGCGCGCGCGTGATCACATCTCCCGCCTTTGCTGGCAAACGCTACGCCGTGCTGGGCCTCGCCCGGTCAGGCGCGGCGGCTGCAGAGGCGTTGATCGCCAGCGGGGCCGAAGTGATCGCATGGGATCGGCAGGACGTGGCCCGCGAACCGTTTGACGGGCGTTGCCGGTTGATCGATCCGCTGGAATTGGATCTGACCGGATTTGCTGGCGTCGTCGTGTCGCCCGGGGTGCCGCTCAACACGCACCCGATTGGCCCGCACGCCTGGCAATATGGCTTGCCAGTGGGCGGCGATATTGAACTGTTTGCATTGGCCCGTCCGCACCTGCCGCCGCACCGGGTGGTTGGCATAACCGGCACCAATGGCAAATCGACCACCACTGCGCTGGTCCACCATATCCTGACTGCTGCGGGCGTGCCCTGCCTAATGGGCGGCAACATTGGTGATCCGATCATGGCGCAAACGCCGCTGCCCGATGGCGGTGTCTATGTGCTCGAACTGTCGAGCTTTCAGATCGATCTGACCTTCACGCTCGATTGCGATATTGCTGCGCTCACCAATATCACCCCTGATCATCTTGATCGTTATTCCGGGTTCGATGCCTATGCCGCATCAAAGGAACGCCTGTTCCAGATGCAGGCGAGCGGCACCGCACTGATCTGCGATGAAGACGCGCCGTCGCAGGCGATCGCCGCGCGGCTGGCTGCCGGTGGTAAGCCGCCGGTGCGGGTTAAGACTTGCGATTTGGCCGCCGCCGGGCTGGCTGACGGACGTTCACCGGCGCTGGCTGGGCCGCACAATGCCCAAAACGCTGCCGTCGCCGTTGCCATCTGCCGTCATCTGGGCCTGACTCAGGCGCAAATCGCCCACGGATTGGCCACCTATCCCGGCCTGCCGCACCGAATGGAAGTGGTGTGCGACGCCAAAGGTGTGACCTATATCAACGACAGCAAGGCGACCAACGCTGCATCCACCGCGCCGGCGCTCGCTGCGTTTCCGCCCGATCCATCGATCAATCACGGCGCACCGCGCATCCACTGGATCGTCGGCGGCCTACCCAAGGAAGACGGGCTGGGTAGCTGCGCCGGTCAGCTCGGCAATGTTGCCGCCGCCTATACCGTGGGGGAAGCCGGGCCGATGTTTGCCGACCTGCTCGACGGGCAAGTCAGGGTCGAACGCTGCGAGCTGATCAGCGAGGCGGTGCGTCGTGCTGAGGAAGCTGCTCAGCCCGGCGATGTGGTGCTGTTGTCGCCCGCTTGCGCCAGTTACGATCAATTCCGCGATTATGAAAAGCGCGGGCACCATTTCCGCCAGATGGTCGGCGCGATCACCGGTTGCGATACCGATGCGGGCGACCCAGCCGGGCCGAGTATCCTGCCATGAATGCACCAGCCTACACCCCGCGCGCGCGCGGCACACCGCGTGGACGGGGGAATTACCTGCCGCCGGTGCCAGTGCAGCGCCGTGGCGGTGATGCCTTGCGCATCTGGTGGCGCGAAATCGACAAGGTGCTGCTACTGCTGATCGGTTTGCTGATCGCGTTTGGTATCGTCGCGGTGGCCGCGGCCTCGCCCGCGAGCGCCGATCAGCTTTCGACCGCTAAGGTCACGCTGGATGAATTCATGTTCTTCAAACGCCACATCGTATTCCAGCTGATGGGCCTGACACTGATGATCGGGCTGTCGTTTGCAAGCCGGGACCAAGCGCGGCGGATCGGCATTCTGGTCGGAGCAATCATGCTGGCGCTGATGTTCGCGGTGCCGATACTGGGCGAGGAAAAGAACGGCGCACGGCGGTGGATCAATGTTGGCATGTCGTTGCAGCCATCTGAATTTCTGAAACCTGGCTTTGCGATTATCTGTGCCTGGGTGCTAAGCTGGCGGCTACGCGATCCGGCGCTGCCAGTGGTGGCCTATGTGACCGCCTTGATGGCGTTGGTGGCGGGATTGCTGATGCTGCAACCCAATCTGGGTGATGCCATTTTGTTTGGCGGGATCTGGCTGGTTATGGTGCTGCTGGCAGGGGTTGCGTGGCAACGAGTGGCGGCGCTGATCGGCACTGCGGGTGTCGGCCTGACACTCGCTTATTTCCTATATGACAATGCGCGCCACCGGATCGACGGGTTTCTGGGCGGCGGCACAGCGTTTGATCAGGTCGATCTGGCGCAGCGCACCTTGCTGGCAGGCGGGTGGACCGGCAGCGGATTATGGCTGGGGGTGCGCAAGATGAACCTGCCCGAGGCGCACACGGATTACATATTCTCGGTAATCGGCGAGGAATTTGGGCTGATCACCTGCGGGATTATCGTGCTGCTATATTGCGGTCTGGTGCTGCGCGCGCTGATGCGGTTGGTGAACGAAGACAACCTGTTTGCGCTGCTGGCGGGCGCGGGGCTGATCACCCAATTCGGCGGTCAAGCGTTCATCAACATCCTGGTGAACCTCAAACTGTTCCCGTCCAAGGGGATGACATTGCCGCTAATCAGCTATGGCGGATCATCGACACTGGCGGTGTGCTTCACGCTTGGGCTATTGCTGGCGATCACCCGCCGCAATCCGTTCCTGGCACGGGACCGCGGCGGGTTGTTTGAGTTGATCGAACGCAAGGACGACCGCGCATGACGAGCAACACTCCCACCAGCGCACCCAAAGGCGCATCACGCCACTTTGTGCTGGCCGCAGGCGGCACTGGCGGGCACCTGATCCCGGCCTTTGCTTTGGCAGCGGAACTGCACGCGCGCGGGCATCATGTGGCGCTGATCACCGATGATCGCGGCGCAAGCATTCCGGGCAAGCCCGATTTCCTTACCGCCCACGTGCTGCCCGCCGGGCGGTTCGGCAAGAACCCGCTGGGCTGGGCCGTCGGGCTGCGCGCCGTGATCGAAGGGCGCAGCATGGCGCTGCGGTTGTTTGATGCCTTTGCCCCGTCAGCGATCATAGGCTTTGGCGGCTATCCCGCGCTGCCCGCATTGCTGGCCGCAACGGCGGCAGGGTTGCCAAGCGTGGTGCACGAACAGAACGCGGTGTTGGGCCGGGTCAACCGGCTGCTGGCCGGGCGGGTCGATGCCATCGCGACTTCGTATGACAAGGTTGATCGGCTGAAAGCGAAGCACGCCGCCAAAGTGCACCTGACCGGCAATCCGGTGCGCGCCGAAGTGTTGGCGCTGCGCGAGCAGGACTTCCCCGCCTTTACCGGTGAGAGCCTGCTGCGGGTGCTGGTGACGGGAGGATCGCAGGGCGCACGGGTGCTGTCAGATGTGGTGCCAGATGGCCTCGCGATGCTGCCCCCCGCGCTGCGACAACGGTTGCAGGTGATCCAGCAATGCCGCGCTGAAGACCTTGATACGGTCCGCAAACGCTATGCCGGACATGATATTCCCGCCGAACTCGGCACCTATTTTGAAGATATGCACGAACGGCTAGCCGACGCGCACCTGTTCATCGGCCGCGCTGGGGCATCGACGATTGCCGAACTGACGACGGTGGGCCGCCCGGCGATCCTGATCCCTCTTCCCATCGCCACCGATGATCATCAGGCGGTCAACACCCGTGAGATGACGAAGGCGGGCGGCGCGCGGATGATCCGGCAAGATGCGTTCCAGCCCAAGGAACTTGCCAAGCAGATACAGGCGATGGCGATGAACCCAGCCAGCCTAGCCAACGCAGCGCATTGCGCGTTCAATTGCGGGCGGCCCGATGCGGCCAAGGACTTGGCCGA
>JBBRFG010000131.1:0-6142 GCA_038224685.1 Sphingomonadales bacterium | reverse complement strand
GCGGCGCACGCGCGGCTTTACCCGCAGCCGTTGGCCAGAGATTTGCCGCGAAAACCGTTCCTGTCGCAGGTGAACCTTGGCGGTTAGCATCGGTAACCGATGCCAGCCTTTGCGCCAAAAGGGACACAAATTCACGATCTTGAACAGACCTGGCTGGGGCGGAAGGATTCGAACCTTCGCATGCCGATACCAAAAACCGGTGCCTTACCGCTTGGCTACGCCCCAACGTGAGCGGCGCTCTATAACAAGTCCGATCAGGATGTGAAGGGGGCTAAGGCGGGTAAATGTCCACCTTCGCCGGCAGATTATACCGGTGGGCCTGAAACCAGCCGTTTGCCGATGAAATCGGCGGCCGAGTGGCGCTCTTTCAGCTGCGTGTCCTCATCGCCCCAAGTCTTGTTGACGATGCGCCCGCGCTTTACCGCGGGGCGCTCGGCGATGTCTTTCACCCAGCGGCCGACGTGCTTGTAATCGTCAATGCTGAGGAAGGTCTTGGCGTCGTTGTAGATGTCGCCGGTGGTAAAGGGTGCAAGCCACGGGAAATTGGCGATATCGGCCAAGGTGTATTCGTCCCCGGCAAGATACCGGCTATCGGCTAGGCGTTTATCCGCAACATCGAAAATTCGTTTTGTTTCCATTGCGTAGCGGTTGATTGCGTATTCGTATTTTTCGGGCGCATAGGCATAGAAATGGCCAAACCCGCCGCCGATGAACGGGCCGCTGGCGACCTGCCAGAACACCCAGCTGAGCACTTCGGCGCGGCTGGCGGGGTCGGTGGGCAGGAATGTTCCGAACTTTTCGGCCAAGTGGACGATGATTGCGCCGCTTTCAAACACGCGGAACGGGGTTGGCCCGCTACGGTCGAGCAGCGCGGGGATTTTTGAATTGGGGTTCACGCCGACAAACCCGCTGGTGAATTGTTCACCGTCACCGATATTCACGGCCCACGCATCATATTCCGCGCCGGTGTGTCCTGCTTCGAGCAGTTCTTCGAGCATGATCGTCGCCTTCACCCCATTGGGTGTAGCCAGCGAATAGAGCTGGAACGGATGTTCCCCCACCGGCAAGTCACGGTCTTCGCGAGGCCCGGCGGTGGGCCGGTTGATATTGGCGAAGCGGCCGCCCGATACGGTATCAGCGCTCCAGACAGCGGGCGGGGTGTAAGTTGCGTCGGCCATATTTGCGGCTCCTGTGTGATGTGAAAACACAATTGGCCCAAGGCTCGGCAAGGCGCAAGCACCTGCGCCAATCGAATGGCTTGGCGGGCGCAAAGCAGGACTTGTGCAGGCCTGCTAGGAACCGCAAGGATTCCCCGCTAGAGGCTGGTGCAACAGCCATCCCCGGAGCGCGCAGCGACCATGAGCGAGACCTCGCACCCATTTTACGACATGCATGAACATGGGTTTGTGCGCGCGGCGACCGCGACCCCGTGTTGCCGCCCGGCTGACGTCGCCTATAACACCGCAGGCGTCCTGGCTGAGGCGCACAAGGCCCACGATGCGGGCGCTGATCTGGTGGTATTTCCCGAACTGACGCTCTCATCCTATGCGATCGATGATCTTTTGCTCCAGCACGCGCTGATTGAGCGGGTGGAACAGGCGCTGGCCGAGGTGGTGGCCGCTTCGGCTGATTTGACCCCGGTATTGGTGGTGGGCGCCCCGCTGCGGCGGGCGGACAAGCTCTACAATTGCGCTGTCGTGATTGCAGGCGGTCAGGTGCTGGGCGTGGTGCCCAAAAGCTTCCTGCCCAATTACCGCGAATTTTACGAAAAGCGCCATTTCGCGCATGGGCGCGGCTGCACCGATTTGTGGATCGGGGTAGCGGGCGAAGAAGTGCCGTTTGGCACTGATCTGGTGTTTGCCGCGGCGAACCTGCCCGGCTTCCGGTTCGGCGTTGAAATCTGCGAAGACTTTTGGGCACCGATCCCGCCGGGGATGACCGCAGCGATGGCGGGCGCGTTGATCTTGTGCAACTTGTCCGCTTCGCCCGTCACGATCGGGCGCGCGGATGATCGCCACCTGCACTGCCGCTCCAGCGCGAGCCGCGCGATTGCGGCCTATGTTTACTCGGCCAGCGGGCACGGCGAGAGCACCACCGATCTTGCGTGGGATGGGCAGGGCGTGATCTACGAAATGGGCGACCTGCTGGCGCAAAGCGCGCGGTTTGATCTGTCGGGCGAATTGACCGTGGTCGATATCGACACCGAACGCCTCGCCGCCGAACGCCTGCGCAATCAGACGTTTGCCGATGCCGCCGAAGCCGCCGGTAATCCTGCGGACACCTATCGCCGGATCGTGTTTGAACATGCCTATCCCCGTGGCGACATCGACTTGATCCGCCCAATCCGACGCTTCCCGTTTGTCCCCGACCGGCCCGATAAGCTGGACGAGGATTGTTACGAAGCGTTCAACATTCAGGTCGATGCGCTGATGCGGCGGATCGAGGCGACGGGCGCGAAAGCCCTGATCATCGGTATTTCTGGCGGGCTCGACAGCACCCATGCGCTGATCGTGGCGGCCAAGGCGTGCGACCGGCTGGGCCTGCCGCGCACGGCCATTCGCGGCTATACCATGCCCGGTTTCGGCACATCTGATGGTACAAAGTCCAATGCCCACCGGCTGATGGCGGCGATGGAAATCACGGCGGGCGAAATCGATATTCGCCCGGCGGCGCGCACAATGCTGGAAGATATCGGCCACCCCTTTGCCGCGGGCGAGGCGGTGCATGATGTGACGTTTGAAAACGTGCAGGCGGGCCTGCGCACCGATTATCTGTTCCGCCTTGCCGGGCAGCACGGCGGGTTTGTGATCGGCACCGGCGATCTGTCTGAACTGGCGCTGGGCTGGTGCACTTACGGCGTGGGCGACCACATGAGCCATTACGGGGTCAATGCCGGCGTGCCCAAGACCCTGATCCAGTATCTGATCCGATGGGTGATCCAGACCGAGCAATTCACCGATGCCTGCGGGGAGGTGCTGGGCGCGGTGCTTGCGACCGAGATATCGCCTGAGTTGGTGCCGCCCGGCGCAGACGGTCAGGTGCAATCGACCGAAGAGCTAGTTGGCCCTTATGAGCTCAATGATTTCTTCCTCCACCACGTGATCCGCTATGGCCAACGCCCTAGTAAGGTTGCGTTTTTGGCGTGGCACGCATGGCGCGCGCGCGATGCTGGGCTGTGGCCTGCGGGCTTCCCTGCCGAGGATCGTAGCGAATATACGCTGGCCACCATCGCGGGTTGGCTTGACAAGTTTTGCGCGCGCTTTTTTGGCTTTTCGCAGTTCAAACGCAGCGCCTTGCCCAATGGGCCGAAGGTCAGTTCGCAAGGCGCATTGTCCCCCCGTGGGGATTGGCGCGCGCCGTCTGATGCGGTGGCAACGGTGTGGCGCGATGAATTGCGCGGCAACCTGCCTGCCGATGTCGCCAAAGAGGTGTTCGGCGACGCTGCTGCCTGATGTCGAAAAGCCTGCCACTGTCCGCTTTGGGTACTATGTTGTTCTGCAATGTCGCCTGGGCGATGAACGTGGTGGTGAGCAAGATCGCGGTGAGCACATTGGGCCTACCGCCGCTGTTCTATACCGTGCTTCGATCAGGGATTGTGCTGCTGGTGCTGTTCCCGCTGCTGCGCCAGATCCCGGCGCGATTGTCGGCGGTGCTGGCTATCGGTTTTGCGATTAGCGGCGGGAGTTTTGCGCTGCAATTCATGGGGTTGCAAACCGCCAGTCCATCGGCCGTCGGGATTGTGAGCCTAGCGGGTGCGCCGATGACGGTGCTGTTCGCAGTGATATTCCTGGGCGAACAGGTGCGTTGGCGGCGCGGGATCGGCATGGCGCTGGCGCTGGGCGGGGTGGGCTTTGCGATGGGCGCTCCGGCACAAGGGGGCAGCTTGATCGGGGTAGCATTGGCGTTTTCCGGTGTGCTGATCGGGTCGCTGGGATCGGTGTTTGTAAAGCGGATCGAGATCGGCGCGGTCGCGCTTCAGGCATGGGCGGCGCTGATATCTTTTGCGGTCATGCTGCCGGTCACATTCACGTTTGAAACCGGGCAGATAGACGCGGTCCGCGCTGCGCCGCTGGCGGTAGCGGGGTGCGTTATTTTCGCCGGCGTGGTCGTGTCAATCGGAGCGCATTCGGCCTATTTCAAGCTGCTTCAGGCGCATGATGCCAACCTGATCGTGCCGCTCACCTTGATGACCCCGCTGCTGACGATTGCGTTTGGAACGTGGCTGACCGGTGACCAGGTGGGCTGGCCGCTGATCATTGGCGCGGGGCTGGCTATCATCGGGGTGGCGATCATCGTCATCCGCCCCAGCCGCAATATCTTCAAACCGCTGCTGGTGCGACCAAGGCTGTAGCTGCGCCGCAATGTTTCACATGAAACATTGGTCTAAACCGACCTAGAGGGGGTCTAGCAGGGGTCTAGCAGGGGTCTAGACGGGGCCTGGAATTCGTTTTTTGCCGATTTCCGATCCCAATACCCGCCCCGGTGCAATCCGGGCGCGGGTATCGGGAAAGGTTTCAGGCCGCCAATTTGGTCGCGGCATCTTGTGCTGCGGCGATTTTTTCTGCGCCGCCTTCGCCCATAATCCCATCGGCTGTCACCGTAGCTATGTTGGTGATGCCAAGGAAGCCGAGGAAGAACGTCAACCATCGGCTCATAAAATCAGCATCGCCGCCCACCGGGGTGCCGCCGCTGGCAATAGCAAGATAGGCGGTCTTGCCGGTCAACAATCCTTCAGGCCCGGTCGCGGTGTAGCGGAAGGTGGTGCCCACCCGCGCGACCAGATCGGCCCACGCCTTCAATGTGGCGGGCGGGCCAAAATTGTACACCGGCGCGGCGATCACGATGGTGTCTGCCGCCTGCAATTCGGCGATCAGCGTATCGGCGATCGCGGCCAGGTCAGCCTGCTGCGGCGTGCGATCCGCCGCCGGGGTCAGGTTCGCGGCGAACCGTTCCGCGCTCACAAACGGCAAGTCATTGGCGGCCAAATCGCGAACTGTAACGCTGGCACCGGTGCGGGCGGCAAGGCCATCGACCAGTTGCTGACCCAGCCCGCGCGAAACGCTGTCGCTATCCGAACGGATGCTGGCGGTGATGTAGAGGATATTGGTCATTGGCGGTGTTCCTTAAAGGCGAAATAGGGGGGAGGGGGTAAGGCTCAGGCCGCGTCGACCAGCACAACTTCGCTGTCTTCCAGCGCGGTGATCGTGATCGTATCCAGCTTGGTAATCGCAACGCCGTCTCGCGCGCTGGCTTCAACCTCGCCAATCCGCACCTTGCCGGTGGCGGGGACAAGGTAGAGGTGACGATCAGCACTGCGGGGCGTGTAGGTCACGCTGGCTCCCGCTTTGATGGTGGCCCCCAGCACGCGGGCATCGGCGCGGATCATCAGCGCGTCTGCATCATCGCGCTGTCCGCTGGCGAGCGGCACAAGCGCGCCGTCGCGGCCATCCTTGGGGAATTGGCGTGCGCCCCAGCTTGGCTCGCCGCCGCGATCATCAGGGATGATCCAGATCTGAAACAACGTGGTGTCGGTGGATTCAAGGTTGGATTCCGAATGGCGCACGCCGCTGCCCGCGCTCATCACCTGCACGTCGCCCGCTTCGGTGCGGCCTTCGTTGCCCATACTATCGCGGTGGGTGATCGCGCCGGTGCGGACATAGGTGATGATCTCCATGTCGTTATGCGCGTGGGTAGGAAACCCGGCGCCCGCCGCGATCCGATCATCATTCCAGACCCGCAAACTGCCCCAATGGACGCGGGCCGGGTTGTGATAGTCTGCAAACGAGAAATGGTGCCGTGCATCCAGCCAACCGTGGTCAGCCGCGCCGAGCGTATTGAAAGGACGAAGTTCGATCATGGCGTGTCTCCTGCCGTGTTATGATGGAGATAGGCGCGGTATGGTGAACGGATAAGTGCGATAAAACTTGCCAAGATGTTCGCAATATCTGAACGTATACACCATGAAGCTCGGCGACCCGACCCTTGATCAATTGCGCATCTTTCTCAGCATCGCTGAACATGGCAGCTTTGGCGGGGCGGCCAGGGCGATGGGGCGCGCGGTGTCGGCGGTATCCTACGGTGTTGCGCAATTGGAGGCGCAGCTCAGCCTCAGCCTGTTTGACCGGCAAGGATCACGCCGCCC
>JBBRFG010000130.1:0-6194 GCA_038224685.1 Sphingomonadales bacterium | reverse complement strand
GCCCCGCCATCACACCGCCTGATCAGGCGACACCGGTCTTGCCGACAAGTCCTGCCGCAGCAGCTTGCCAATTGGATCGCGCGGCAGAGCGTTAACGAATTCGATGTAGCGTGGTCGTTTGTATCCGGCGATCTGGCCTTTGAAGCGCAACGCGATCTCCTCGCGGGTCAGGGCCCTGCCCGGTTTCAGCACCACGAAGGCTTTGACCGCCTCGCCCCACTGCTTGTCGGGCACGCCGCAACAGCCAGCGTCGGCGACTTCGGTCATCGCAGCAAATACGGCGTCGACCTCGGCCGGATAGACGTTCTCGCCGCCGGTCTTGATCAGTTCTTTCGCGCGGCCGAGCAGGTATCCCAATCCGCGCTCGTCCATCGTGCCAAGGTCGCCGGTGCGCAGCCAGCCGTGGCCCAATGCCGCCTCGCTCGCCTCGGGATTGCGCCAATAACCGAGCATGACCGATAGACCGCGCAGGCACAGCTCACCTTCCTCGCCATGGGGCAGGTGATTGCCTTCGGGATCGAGCACCGTCATCGTGACGTGCGGCAGCGTCCAACCAATTGAGCGGGGCGCTTCCAGCATACCGGGATAGTCGATGAAGGTGGCAAAGCCGCAGATTTCTGTCTGGCCGTAGCCGCCGACGACGCGGGCGTCCCACTCGCGCTCGATGAATTCATAGATTTGCGGGCGGCCCATCCCGGCGCCGCCAGTATAGTTTGTGAGCGGCATCACGCCGCCCCGGACCGGCTCCATCCCCTGCCACGGGAAACAGATTGTGGGGAAGGCGCTGGTGGTGGTGCAGGCCTCGCGGTGGAGCAAGTCTAGGATCGCTGCATTATCATCATCGCGGCCTGCGAACACGCTGGTTCCGCCGCAAGCGAGCATCCCGGCGATCTGCTGCATTCCGACAACGTGGAACAGCGGGTTGACCGAAAGCAGGCGTTCATGATGGGAAAAGCCGCGATGCTGCGCAAACCCGAGCGCTGATGCCGCGACCGCGCTGCCCGCTTGCAGGCATCCCTTGGGCTTGCCGGTCGTGCCGCTGGTGTACATCATGTAAAGCGGGCGGTCTGGGGCGAGGGCGGGGACTGGCGAGCGGGGTTGATGCCGCGTTGCCATCCCCTCAAACGCACCGTGCGGATCGTGGTGGTCGTTCACCGCAATCACGTCTCCGGCATTTGCCTCAGCCAGCAAGTGAGCAAAACGCGGGTTTGCAAATGTCATTGCCGGTTGAGCATCGCCTATGATCCACGCGATTTCCGCCGGGGCCAGCCGCCAATTGAGCAGCACCGCGATTGCGCCAATGCGTCCGCAGGCCAACAGGGTGATCAGGAACGGCGCGCCATCGGTCAGCAGCAGCGCGATGCGGTCCCCCGGCGCAATTCCCCGTGCTAACAGCGCCTGCGCCAGGTTACTGATCCGCGCGTCGAGTTCGGCATAGGTCAGGCGCTGCGTCCCGTCGCCAGCTGCGAGGCGGTGGGCATGGCGCGCGGCGCAATTGGCCAGCAGCGTATCGAGCGAGAAGTCACGTGGGTGCATGGTTGCAAACCTAGCTATACAGCTAATCTTTAACCACTCGCGTTTTTGGGAAATTGGCGGTCAAGATCATCACCGCAGCGGGTGCAAGCGCGGTTCGGCCATGGGATCACGAATATGCCGCGGAAAAATGCGTTCTTGCCGCATCGCTGGCAGTTGAACCGCAGCATCGGCGTGTTGGCGATCACCAGCAGAACTATCGCCGCAGCAAAGGCAATGGCCGAATGGCCGTAGAACCGGTCAACCGCTGCCACCAGTAACACCGCGACTGCGAGCACCGCCAGCATCCGCCACGCATGGCGAACTGCGCGCCGATATATGCTCAGGGAAGGCGTGTGAGTAGCGATTGCGCAAACTCCGTAAGCGTATCGTCACGCGCACCCATCACCACAATTCGGTCACCGGGGCGTGCCAGTGCGGTGATCCGATCTCCGCAATCTTCACGCGCAGCGATGTGTTCGGCTTGGCCACCAGCGTCGTTGATCAAACCAACAATCCGGTCGCTGCCTTGGCTGCGATCAACGGTACCGCCGAAATAAACCGGGTCGCAGAAGATGATGATGTCGTCTACGCCAAGTTCGCGAGCGAAGGTCTGGGCCAATTCCGTGCCCATCTGGCGCAGCGGGCCAAAGCCATGCGGCTGAAAGAAGGCGATCACGCGTCCAGGCGTGGCCTTGAGCGTCCGCAGGGTAGCGGCGCATTTTTCGGGGTTGTGGCCGAAATCGTCGATCACTGTCGTGCCGCCAGCGCTGGTGCCGATGACATCGAATCTGCGCGCCAGCCCGGCGAAGCTGCGCAGCGCATAAACGGCGCGGTCCACTCCGATCCCGCTGGCGCTTGCTGCGGCAATCGCCGCCAGTGCGTTTGACAGGTTGTGCAGGCCCGGCATCGGAAGGATTAGCGGAAAAACTTCGCGTTTGCGATTGTCAATCACGGCAGCCCGGATGCCGAATTCGCTCTGGTCGATTGAATCTGGGTCAACCGTTATGTCGGCATCGCGCGCTTTGGTGCCAAAGGTGACCCGTTGGCGCGCGCGCGGGACCAGATAGGCGGACTCAGGACTGTCGAGATTGATGACACAGGTTTCGGCAGCGGCAAGGTAGTTGCCGAACAGGACACGCAGTTCCTCGATACTCTTGTGGTCGAGACTGACGTTGAGCAGCACCCCTATGGTCGGCCGGTAAAGCGCAATCGAACCGTCGCTTTCGTCGACTTCGCTGACGAACAGGCCCGGATCGCCGATCTGCGCGCTGGCAAACGGATTGGTCGCGGTGACAAAGTTTTTCATCACCGCGCCGTTCATCACCGTTGGATTGTGCCCGGATTCGTGCAGGATCCAGGCGATCATGCCGGTCACGGTCGATTTGCCCGAGGTTCCGCCAACCGCAATGGAAAACCCAGCATCGTTGAACATCTCTGATAGCAGCTCGGCCCGGCTCATCCGCGCGCAGCCAAGATCGCGGGCGCGTGCGATTTCGGGCACGTTGTTTTCGATTGCGGCAGAGGCAATCAAGATCTGTTCGGATGACGAAACGCCGGTGCCATCCTGCGGAAACAACACAAACCCGTTGCCTCGCAGCCATGCAAATTTGTCGGGTGTGCGAGCCTGATCGTTGCTGCGATCCGACCCGGCCACCGGATGGCCAAGACCTTGGGCAATTTGCGCGAGCGGCAGCATCCCCGACCCGCCGATACCGCAAAAGAACAGTGGGCGCCCAGCGAGCGTCCCGGTTTTGACCCCATTATCCATGACAACCACGGTTATTGACTTGCACCATGACTGACAAGCGCCATAGGTTGGCAAGCATGACGAATATCGCGATCTGCGCGCCTGCTACCCCGATCACGCATGATCAGCGTGACGCGCTTATTGCGTTGATATCCGCAGAGTATCCGGCGCATCGAGTGATGTTTCACGACCAGTGTTTTGAACGCTCGGGCCATTTTGCCGGCGACGATCTGCGGCGTCTGACAGCATTGCTTGAATGCGCCAATGATCCAGCGTTTGATGTCGTGTGGTTTGCCAAAGGCGGGTACGGTTCCAACCGCATCGCCGAGGCTGCGGTGGCGCAGATGAACGGTTCGGCGCGGGCCAAAACCTATGTTGGTTTTTCCGATTGTGGATATCTGCTGGCCGCGCTGTATCGCGCAGGGATCGGGCAAATTGTGCATGGTTCGATGCCGGTAAGTGCGCGGTCGGACGGCGGACGTGAGGCGATCCGGCGGGTGCTTAATTGGCTGGACGGGGATACCAGCGGGGTCGAACCCAGCCTTGATGGCAGCACACCGGCAGCCGCCTTCAACCTCATCACGTTGGCAATGCTGGCAGGCACGCCATTGATGCCCGACCTGACCGGCCATGTGGTGATGGTCGAGGAAGTCGCCGAGCATCTCTATGCGATTGACCGGATGTTCTTCCACCTTGCAGGTACGCTTCCCCGGATTGCCGGGCTTCGCCTTGGCGCGGTAACAGACGTGCCGGAAAACTATGTCGAATTCGGCCAGAATGAGGAAGATATCGCCCGGTTCTGGTGCGCGCGCGCCGGGATACCCTACCTCGGCCGGGCGCTCATCGGGCACAATTCTGCTAACAGGGTTGTGCCCTTCGGCCTTGCCAGTCCGCCCGCGCGGACGTAGCCGCCCGCGCCAGAAGCAGATCAGGGGTACAACATGCGCGCATTTCTTTTTCCCGGGCAGGGCAGCCAGAAAATCGGCATGGGGTCCGAGTTGTCCGAAGCTAGCGCCGCTGCCCGCGATGTGTTTGCCGAGGTGGACGAGGCGCTCAAGCAAAAGCTTTCTTCCCTTATGCGCGAAGGGCCAGAAGACCAGCTGACCCTGACCGAAAACGCGCAACCTGCGATCATGGCCAATGCAATTGCCACGCTGCGGGCGTTGGAGCGCGATTTCGGGGTGAAGCTGGCGGATCATGCGACATGCGTCGCGGGCCACTCGCTCGGCGAATACAGCGCGCTATGCGCTGTGGGTGCCTTCAGCCTCGCGGACACCGCGCGCCTGCTCAAGCTGCGCGGACGCGCAATGCAGGAAGCCGTGCCGCTGGGCGAGGGGACCATGGCGGTTCTTCTGGGCGCAGATATTGAACAGGCGACGGCGCTCGCCAAAGCAGCAGCGCAAGGCCCCCATGCGGGAAGCGCGACCAATGTGTGCGAAGTGGCCAATGACAATGACCCTTCGCAGGTCGTCATCTCTGGCCACACCGCCGCGATTGAACGCGCGGTGACTATGGTCAAAGATCACGGGATCAAACGCGGCATGATCCTGCCGGTGTCAGCCCCGTTCCACTGCTCGCTGATGCAGCCCGCGGCTGATCGCATGGCCGAGGCGCTTGGCGAAACACCGCCGCGCACATTGGCGCTGCCGCTTTATGCCAACGTCACCGCCGCGCGGGTCGATGATCCTGACGACGAATGCAGGCTGCTGGTCGAACAGGTAACTGGCCGGGTGCGGTGGCGCGAAAGCGTGCTTGCTATGCGCGCCGATGGGGTGGAGAGTTTTGCCGAGTTGGGGGGCAAGGTGCTGGGCCCGATGGTCACCCGGATCGACAGGAATGCTCAGGTTATCAGCTTGGTGACCATGGCCGACCTTGAAGCGTTTGCGAAGGAGTTGCGCTGATGTTTGCACTTACCGGTATGAATGCACTGGTTACCGGCGCGTCGGGCGGCATCGGTTCCTCGATCGCCCATGCGCTTGCCAGTCAGGGCGCACGGTTAGCGTTGTCGGGATCGAACTCGGCCAAACTACGGGCGTTTCGTGACGAATTGAACGAAACCTATGCTCACCACGATCACGCTGGCCATGTGGAGATAACCTGCGATCTGGGCAATACCGCGCAGGTCGAAGAACTGATCCCGGCGATGCTCGACACGCTTGGCACGATGGACATCCTCGTGAACAATGCCGGGATCACCCGCGATAATCTGGGGCTGCGGATGAAGGATGATGAGTGGGATCAGGTGATCCGGCTCAATCTTGAAGCCGCGTTTCGCCTGATGCGCGCTGCTGCCAAGCCAATGATGAAGGCGCGGTTCGGCCGGATCATCAATATCACCAGCGTGGTGGGCGCTACCGGTAATCCCGGCCAGATGAACTATTGCGCGGCCAAGGCCGGGCTCACCGGCATGACCAAAGCTTTCGCACAGGAAGTCGCCAGCCGCGCGATCACCGCCAACTGTGTTGCCCCCGGTTTCATACGCACCGCGATGACGTCTGCGCTCGACGAAAAGCAACAGGCGGCAATCAATGCCCGGATCCCGATGGGCCGCATGGGCGAAGGCGCGGAAATCGGCGCGGCAGTCGCCTATCTCGCCAGCCGCGAAGCCGCCTATGTTACCGGCGCAACACTGCACGTGAACGGCGGGATGGCGATGCTGGGGTAATCGACCGCGCCATCTTTGCCCCTTATCCCCAGCGGAGTAACCCCTCGCACAGTCATCAACTTGCCCGTATCGTTGCCTGCGCTAAGGTTTCTGGCAATTACTGGCGCGTGGGGGCGATTCCTTGCTGCTCCTTCGCCGCACACTGGAACGATAGGGACAAGCGATGAAGGCTACGATCGAACGCGCAACGCTGCTGCGGTGCCTCTCCCATGTTCAGTCGGTGGTGGAACGCCGCAACACCATCCCGATTCTGTCGAACGTGCTGAT
>JBBRFG010000129.1:0-6372 GCA_038224685.1 Sphingomonadales bacterium | reverse complement strand
CGATTGATACGCCGACCGGCACGATCATCCTTGTGGGCGAAATTCGGGCGATCCCCAAGACGACACCGTGGCAGCCCGACCGGCTGAAAGATGCGACTGCGCAGGCGAGCCGCGTGATTCTTGGTGCGCGGCCCAAGATTTCTCCGGGCGATATCTTCCGGCTGATATTTAGCGGCGGCAAGTTGACCAAACTGCCCGATAAGACCGTGGCGAGCGATTATCTCGACGATGCGCAATGGGCGCGGCTGGAAGCGCTCGGCACGGCGCAAGGCGAGGATTACGCCCGGCAGAGTTTTTTGATGACCTCGTTCCAGATGCTGCGCAAGGAACTGCGCTTCAACCGCGATACTGCCGATGATGCGTCCGACGTGGTCAGCAAAGCGGCCGACAAAGCCAACGTCCCCACCACCCGCGCCGCCACTTTGCGCGGCGAAGACATCATCGACAATCTCGCCGATGCCGCCCCCACAGTGCACATCCCCTGCCTCACCGCTACGATGGACGCGGTCGAAACCGGCCCCGATATCGTCGAACAACGCGGCGCGGATTGGCGGCGGTTTGACATCCCGGCAGTGATGGCCAACCCGCTGGAACAGGCGCTGGGCACTTGCTGGCCGTGGGCGGACGAGACTTTGGGCGGCGAGCTGCGGACCATCTGGGTCGATGCGATCACGGCCGCGCAAGCCGAATCGGGCGTTACATTGGCGGTTGTGCCCTTGCGGGTTCTGGCCGAAACCGGCGGCGTGCTCGATCAGCTTTCCGCCCAAGGCCTCGACATCAGTGGCCCGGCGTGGAAGTAACCGCGCACCAGACCCGCGCGAGAGGCCCCGTTACCCATGCCCACCATCACCACCCCTAATACCGGGCCCAACACCGGCATCGAAATCTTCTACGACGATCATGGCAACCCTGAAAACGAAGTGATCCTGCTGGTGATGGGTCTCGGCGCGCAGTTGACGCTGTGGCCGGATGAATTCGTCGATGCGCTGGTGGCCGAGGGTTACCGCGTGATCCGGTACGATAACCGCGACATTGGCCTCAGCCAGAAAATGGAAGGCGAACGCGCGCCCTCGCTCGCCTCGCAGGTGCTGCGCAAGAAATTCGGCTGGCCCGCGCGCGTGCCCTATACCCTCACCGATATGGCGAATGACGGGATCGGACTGCTCGACGCGCTGGGGATCAAGGCCGCGCATGTCGTCGGCGCGTCAATGGGCGGGATGATCGCGCAGTTGATGGCGGTGCATCACGGCGAGCGCTTGCTGTCGCTCACCTCGATCATGTCGACCACTGGCAATGGCCGGCTGCCGCAGGCGGACAAGCACGCAATGGAGGCGCTGATCGCGCCGCTCAAGAGCATGGACGAAGAAACGCTGGTCGCGCACGGGCTGAACGTGGCGCGCAATATTGGCAGCCCCGGCTTTCCGTTTGATCCCGATCAGCAGCGCGAACGGGTGCTGAAGAACGTGCGGCGGAGCGTCTACCCGCCGGGCCTGCCGCGGCAGCTGGCCGCGATTATCGACGATGGCTGCCGCCGTTCGCGGCTTGCCGATGTGCGGGTGCCGACACTGGTGCTGCACGGCGAAGATGATCCCCTGGTAAAACTGGCTGCGGGCGAGGATACCGCCGCATCCATTCCCGGCGCGCGGCTGGTCACAATTCCGGGCTGGGGCCACGATATTCCCTTGCCGTTGATTGGCCGGGTGGCGAGCGAAATCGTCGCGCACACGCGCGGTAGCTAAACGGTCGTTGCGGGCAATGCGCGTCGGGGCGTGAAGGTCTGATTTTTGGGTGGTTTTCTACCGTCCCGCCATCGTCGCCCCGGACGTGATCCGGGGCTAGGCTGTTCTTCTTCTCGTCCTAAATCAAAATGAGCCAAGCCCCCTGTCTAGCACGGGGCGACGGTAAAACAGAACATCGACTTCGGGGTCGCCAACATAAGCCCCGCCCTTAGAGCGCTAAATTCCGAAGCTGCCTTTGAGCCCGTCGATCACATATTGCGCCGCCAGCGCGGCCAGCAGCACGCCCAGCAGGCGGGTGATCACCGCTTCGACCTTGTCGCCCAGCAGCCGGATCAGCGGGCCGGCCGCGACCAGCGCAGCCGCCGTTATCGCCAGCACAGCCCCGAGCGCGCCAAGCACTTCGAGCGATTGGGTCAGCCCGTCCGCCTCGTTCATCAGCAGCATCACTGCCGCAATCGCGCCCGGCCCGGCCAGCATCGGCATCGCCATCGGGAACACTGACACGTCCTCAATTTCAGGAGTAGCAGCGATTTTCTCAGCACGCTCTTCGCGGCGCTGGGTGCGCTTTTCAAACACCATGTCGAACGCGATAAAGAACAGCATCAGCCCGCCCGCCATGCGGAAACTATCGAGTTCAATATGCAGCGCGCCCAGCAATTGCTGCCCGAACAGCGCAAAGATCAGCAGGATAATCCCCGCGATAAAGGTCGCCCGCAGCGCCATGCTGCGCGCCTGCGCACGGGTCGCACCCTTGGTCAGTCCGGCATAGATCGGCGCGCACCCTGGCGGGTCGATCACCACAAACAGCGTGATGAACGCAGAAACGAACAGCTCGCTCAGCACCATCACTGCGCCCCCGTTGGCGCAAGGCTTTGCTCAAATGCGGTCAGCCAGCGCCCTTCGTAGTAATAATCCGCTGCGGCATAGCGGGCGCCGTCGGCGCGGTGTTCCCAGCGATAGCGCAGCGTGCCATCGCGCGACAGGCGGGCATCCGCCTTGCCTTCTTCGCTCACGGCAATCGCTGGCGGAGGCGGGACAGCGCTGCCGCCGCGCGGGCAGGATGCGACCAAGCCCTGCACGGCATCGATGGCGGTGACGACGATATTGCCGTCCTCAACCGGCTTGCGCGGCGGGGGCTGCGGCACATCGATCCCGCCGGCATCGAAGGTGTAGCGGTATTCGCCGCCCGGCTGGCGTTCCCACACGGTGACAAAATTGCCGACCTTGCCATCGGATGTGGTGAGGCGGCCCTGACTGACGGCGAGCGCCCCGTCGCAGCTCATCGCAACCGCGCGCGGTTCCCACTGTGCAGCTACGGCTGGATCAGTCTGCGTCGCCAGCCACGGTTCGATCAGGAATGGGCCATCCGCGCCGTGGAGCAGAGCGCCCGGTGCTGCAAATTGGCGGAAGGCGGTCCACTGCCCGCGTTCGCGCGCGGCGCGGGCAAATTCGAGTTCGGCCTTAACGATGGTGCTCGGCTGCGCGGCCCCCGGCGCGGCGGCGAGCGCGCGGTTGATCACCGCCAGCGCCTTGCCACGCGGGCGCTGACTGTTGGTGCAGGCGGTAAGGGCGAGCGGGATCGCAATGATCAAAGCGCAATGCATCAGCCGCATTCAAATCTCCGTTCGGGCCGAGGATACCGAAGCTGCCCTTTTTCAAGAATGGCGTCTGACGGAAACCCAGCCCTTCGACAAGCATGTCCTGAACGAGCCGAAGAGCCCAGGGTGCCCCAGAATGGTCGGGAAGCGCTCTAAAGCCCGTCCGGCGCGGGCAGCGCGGCGTGGCGGTGCGCCGCGAACAGCGTGTTGCGCAGCAGCACCGCAATTGTCATCGGCCCGACCCCGCCCGGCACCGGGGTGATCGCGCCTGCGACCTCGCGCGCTTCGGCAAATGCGACATCGCCGACCAGCCGGCCTTTCGTTTTGCCGTCTTCGGGGGGGAGCCGGTTGATCCCCACATCGATCACGGTCGCGCCGGGTTTGATCCAATCGGCGCGGATCATCTCCGGACGGCCGACAGCGGCGATTACGATATCGGCGCGGCGGATGATGTCGGGCAGGTTGCAGGTGCGGCTATGCGCGATGGTGACGGTCGCGTTGGCATCGACCAGCAGTTGCGCCATCGGCTTTCCGACAATGTTCGACCGCCCGATCACCACCGCATCCAGCCCCGACAGGTCGCCGCCCAGCCGGTCTTGCAGCAGCATCATGCAGCCCAGCGGAGTGCAGGGGATGAAGCCTGCCTGTCCCACCGCGAGCCGCCCGGCATTGATCACATGAAAGCCGTCAACGTCCTTATCAGGGTCGATCGCGGCGATGATCACCTGTGCGTCCAGCCCTCCCGGCAGCGGCATCTGCACCAGAATGCCGTCAACCGCCTGATCCTGATTGAGGCGTTCGACCAGCGACAACAGTGCCGCTTCGCTGGTATCAGCGGGCAGGCGGTGTTCAAAACTCGCGATCCCGGCAGCATCGCACGCCTTGGCTTTTGCGCTGACATAGACTTGGCTGGCGGGGTCTTCGCCGACCAGCACCACCGCAAGGCCAGGCTGCCGCCCGGTAACTTGTGCGAAGACAGTGGCTGCGTTGCCGATGCGGGCACGCAAAGCTTCGCCGAAAGCCTTGCCATCGATCAGGTCGGCTGCGGGCATCGCTATGCGCCTGCAACGCCGATCATTACCCGGATTAGAATTTGCAGCCCCAGGATCAACACCAGCGGAGAAAAATCGATTGCGCCGGTGGCAGGCATGATGTTGCGGATCGGGCGCAGCACCGGTTCAAGCAGGCGGTTGATCGAATCATACACCTGCCGCAGAAACTCGTTGCTGGGGCTCACGACGTTGAACGCGAACAGCAGCCCAATCACAAACTGCACGATGATCAGCATCACCAGCACATTGGTGAGCATGACGAGAATATCGACGAGTACGGCCAGTATTTCCATTGCGATCCGTTTCCATAGCCTTGGCGCGGTCAGGCGCGCCTTGTGATGTCCCTTGGCAGGCGTGTTAGCGTAACAATACGCCTCGCGCTACAAGAGTGTTCCCGCTTGTTGTAGTTCAGGGCCATTCAGGCGCGAACCAGCGTCCCCGCCCCGCGCGCGGTGAAGAATTCCAGCAGCATCGCATGCCCCACCCGGCCATCGAGCACCACCGCCGCCTCGCACCCGGCGCTGACCGCGTTGATGCAGGTTTCCAGCTTGGGCACCATGCCGCCGGTGATCACGCCCTCGGCGCGCAGCCGGTTGATGTCGGCGGGGGTCAGATCGGTGAGCAGCTTGCCATCGGCATCGAGCACGCCCGCCACATCGGTCAGCAGAAACAACCGCGCCGCGCCCAGCGCCGCCGCAATCGCGCCCGCCATCGTATCGGCATTGATATTGTACGTCGCCCCGTCCTCGCCCGCAGCGATCGGCGCGATCACCGGGATCATGCCCGCGGCGACGGCGGTATCGATCACACTGGTATCGACAAACGCCGGCTCGCCGACGAAACCAAGGTCGATCACCCGTTCGATATTGCTATCGGGATCGCGGGCGGTGCGGGTGACTTTGCGCGCGGTGACCAGCCCGCCATCCTTGCCCGAAATGCCGATTGCCTTGCCGCCTGCGGCCGCAATCCAGCTCACTAATTCCTTGTTGATCCCGCCGGATAATACCATTTCGGCGATCTTGGCGGTGGCTGCGTCGGTGACCCGCAGCCCGTCAACAAAGGTGCTCTCCACCCCCAACCGTGCCAGCATCTGGCCGATCTGCGGTCCGCCGCCGTGGACCACTACCGGGTTGATGCCGACCGCTTTCAGCAGCACGATATCCTCGGCAAAATCACGCGCAGCATCGGCGTCGCCCATGGCGTGGCCGCCATATTTGACCACGAACGTGCGCCCGGCATAGCGCTGGAAATAGGGCAGCGCTTCGATCAGCACTTCGGCTTTGGCAAGGTCGGGCGCGTCGGCCCGGGGGTGGTAAGTCTTGTCGGTCACTGGCGTTCCCATCCGCGCCCAATCGGCGATCCCGCCGCGCCCTAGCCGCTTCACGGCGCAGGGCCAAGCGGCTTGCTACGGTCGCTGGTCGGGGGCGATTTGGTGATTTGCCGAGGTGATGTTACTTTCGTTTAGGCTGCTTGATTACAACACCATATCCCACGTGCGGGTCAGCACCCGTCAAAGCCGGGCAGACCTTTCAGGAGAAGCGAGTATGAGCGACGATCAAACCGGCGCGTCCGGCGACCCAGATACCCCCGCCCCGGCCAATGACGGGCGGCGCAAATCCGACCGGCGGCAAGCCCAGCAACCGTTTGAAGGGCCCGACCGCCGCAAAGAGGATCGCCGCGCGGGGACCGACCGGCGTGCGACTCAGCGTGATGAGACCGACAGCGACAGCGATTAGATCGCGGTGGCTAGCGCGGGTCAAGCCGGGGTCAAGCCGGGGTCTAGACGGGCCTGCCGGGGGTCTAAACCGGCCTAGACGGGGTCTGGATCGGGGTGCGAATTCACCAAGGCAATGAAAATACTGGGGAAATCGGCCACTCCGCACATTTCTACCACGATTTTGGCCGACCTGTCGCACATCCCGCCGCGCGCACAGATAGTATGTGGCGCGGGCGGTAGGAAAGCGGCCGCCGCCGCGCCTATGC
>JBBRFG010000128.1:0-6399 GCA_038224685.1 Sphingomonadales bacterium | reverse complement strand
CTGGTGGTTGAGCGCGGCAGCAAGAAACTGCCATTCAAGGTCGAACTCGCCGTCAGTACCGAAGCACGGGCCAAAGGGCTGATGTTCCGCACGGAGCTGGGCGATAATGAAGGAATGCTATTCCCATCCGCTGCGCCCGAGCCGCAAAGTTTCTGGATGAAGAATACCCCGCTGTCGCTCGACATCATCTTTGTCGGTGCTGATGGCAGGATCAGCAATATCGCCGCCAACACCGTGCCCTATTCGCTCGATTCGGTAGCGTCGTCCGGGTTTGCGATTGCGGTGCTGGAGCTGCGCGCGGGCCGAGCCAAAGAGCTGGGGATCGTGGCTGGTGACAAAGTAAGCTGGAAGGTTCCGGGCTAGGCTTGTTCAAGCGTCAAGGCGCTGAAACGGCCTGCCGGAGGGACAGGCCGCAAGCGCGACCGCGCGCCCGCAGACGCAGGTGCGCAAACAACAATTACTCCCAACAATCCGATCTTGGCGCTGCCAGCGTATTGGGCTAGGCGCACGGCCTATGGGTATCCTCGGAAAGATTTTTACCTGGTGGGACGGCGCGACGCTTGGCACGCTGTTATGGGCCAAGCGCGCGGGCGGTGAACATGTCGGCACTGATGGGACAGGCAACCGCTATTTCCGCGCCAAGCCCGCAGCTGACGGCCCGGCGAACGGTTCATACACCAGCCGCGAAAAACGCTGGGTGATGTATCTCGGGCCCAATGATGCCAGCCGCGTGCCCCCCGAATGGCACGGCTGGCTGCACGGCACCTACGACGACGTGCCCGAAAGTCACCTGCCCCCAGCCAAAATCTGGGAGGTCGATTACACCCCCAATGCCACCGGCACCGCGCAAGCCTATTACCCGCAAGGCGCGCTGGAACGCGGCGGCAAACGTGCCCGCGCCGTCGGCGATTATGACGCGTGGACGCCCGGCGGCGCGGACAGCTGAGGCGCATGGTGCGGGTTTCTTTCTTCGCTGTGCCGCTGGCCTGTGCATTGACGGTGAGCGCGTGCGGCGATGCCCCGGCTGAGCCCGAGACGGTCACGGTTGCGCTCAACCAGCCTGCGATCAAGCCCGCGCCCACGAAAAACGCCAAGACAGGCACGGCGGCAGCGCCGGTCAATGATTACGGCGCGACCCCGATGGCAGAACGCGTGGCGGTGATCGGCCTGCTCACCAAACGCAACAATGTCTCGCAGGACATTTTGTTAAAGCCGGGCGAATCGCGCGAAATCGGTCCGGTGATCATCCGGCTATCGGCATGCGAGCGCACCGCGCCGTGGGAACTGCCGCAGGAAACAGGCGCGTTTGTGCAAGTCGACATCCGCGAGCGCGGGACGCAGCAACACGCCCGCGTATTTTCCGGCTGGCTATTCCGCGAATCGCCCAGCCTTAACGTGGTCGAGCACCCGATCTATGATGTCTGGGTCAAGGATTGCACGATGCGCTTTCCGGGGGAGGAAGGCTCCGCCGCTGCAGACAAACCTGCACCGGCCAAACCTGCGCCGAACGCCACTGCGGCTCCTGCGCCTGCACCCGCACCGGCACCTGTCCCTGCTGCATAAGCCGCGTTGAACCCGCGCCACGCGGTGCCAAGGCTGGTGCGCGGCAGGCCGTGGGCACCCGCCACCAGCCGCCGGTAATCGGCCTGGGCCAGTTCAGCCGCGCCCATTGATCGCAGATGCTCGGTCATGAACTGGCAATCGAGCACCGCAAAGCCGGCTGCGCGCAGCAACGCCGCCAGCCACGCCAGCGCCACCTTGCTGGCATCGGGCACGCGGCTGAACATGCTTTCGCCGCAGAACACCCGGTCAAAACTTACGCCATATAGCCCGCCAACCAGCTGCGCGCCCTCGCCATCTGCGCGCCCATCCGGCCCAGCCGCCCAGCATTCGACCGAGTGCGCGTGTCCGGCGCGGTGCAGGCCAATATAGCTTTGCACGATGCGGTCGCTGATCCAGGTTTCGGGATGATCGGCGCGCGGCTCCGCGCAGGCGCGCACCACCGCTTCAAACGCGCGGTCAAGCGTCACGATAAACCGATCCGCGCGCAGCACCTTGCGCAGGGATTTCGACAGATGCAGTCCATCCAGCGGAATGATCGCCCGTTCGCGCGGTTCCACCCAGAACACTTCGGGATCATCGCGCGCATCAGCCATCGGAAAAATCCCGCTGCGATAGGCGAGCAACAAGGTTTCTACCGGGATCGGAGGGCGCGAGGGGGCGTGCATGACTACAGCGCAGAATATCGCGCCGCCGTGCGCGAAGCCAGCCCGAAACCAACCCGGGCGGCAAATAGGCCGGGCGGGCAAATAGCATTGCCTATCGAACAGCCGTCGGATAAAGAGCGCGCCTGCCGCAATGCAGGGGTGTAGCTCAGTTGGTAGAGCATCGGTCTCCAAAACCGAGGGCCTGCGGTTCGAGTCCGCACACCCCTGCCATTTCTTTTGCGCAGCTCGTCCTGGCCGCGAAATCCTCGCCCACGCGGCCCCAAGGCAGCATCGTTGCGGGCGGCCGGTCGGCATTGCGCCGCTTTCGGCGTCAAAATCTCGCCAATTTCGTTGATTGCACCTTCCGGGTTGGCTCTGCTGTGTGCGCTGATACCCAGCCCCGCGTTCATCCTGCCGCAAGCCGAGCCGTGTATTATTATCGACGAACTGAGTTTGTCTGCACAGGAGCACCGCATATGAGCGCTTACACTTTCCGGTCCTCGCGTCCTGATCAGTGGGTCAGCCCGCGTCCAACCCGCGATCCGGCGCGCGGGTTTGCGATCCACGGCCCGCTGCGACCGATGCAGCAACCCGGTTTGCTGACGCGGCTGCTAGCTTTACGCTGACCGGCCACGCGCTCATCCGCTCTGCGCTGATCCAAGGTGTCCTGGGCCTATGCCTGCCGCGGGCACGCTGAGCAATCTTGCAATTGTCCAGCGTCCGGCCTAATGCATCTCTGTCTTTCCTGACATTGGTAGCGAATCCTGCCCCTCCGGCGACCTTGTCCCGGACGGCCCGGCCCCCTACCTGAAACCCTGTTGGAAAAGGCGTTGGCACTACGCAAAGGGATACTGGCTGACATGGCCGAGCAGAAGAACGTCGCTGAACCAAGAGTGGAAGAAAAGAAGCGCAAGACCTCGGTCGGCGAATTCGCCGCTCAGGTGCGCAACGAAGCCACCAAGATCGTGTGGCCGACCCGCGAAGAAACGGTGCGCACCGCGATTTTCGTGTTCATCTTCATGCTGATCCTGTCGGTGTTCTTCCTGGGCATCGACAAAGCATTCGGTGCGATTGTGCGCGGCGCGATTACCCTGCTGCAATAAGGGCGCTGGCCCGCCACCTTCCGGCCCGCATTCTTCTGCCCGTCAGACCCACTCTCAAGGACATTTCATGGCTCGCTGGTACATCATCCACGCTTATTCCGGTTTCGAGAACAAAGTGCGCGACGCGATCATTTCCGAAGCTGAACGGCTTGGATTGTCGGACGGGGTCGAAGAAGTGCAGGTTCCCACCGAAACCGTGACCGAGGTTAAGCGCGGCAAAAAGGTGCAGGTCGAACGCAAGTTCATGCCCGGCTATGTGCTGGCCAAACTCACCTTGACCGACGATGTTTATCACTTGGTCAAAAATACCCCGAAAGTAACCGGCTTTCTGGGATCGATGAACAAACCGCAGCCAATCTCCGAACGCGAAGCATCGCGGTATTTCGGCGGCATGGCAGCAGCACAGGCCGCGCCCAAGCGCGAGATCACCGTTGACTACGAGATTGGCGATTCGGTCAAAGTGCTCGACGGCCCGTTTGCCAGCTTCAACGGAATTGTCGAGGAACTCGATTTCGACAAGGCGAGGGTTAAGGTCAGCGTGTCGATCTTTGGCCGCGCGACCCCGGTGGAACTCGATTTCGAGCATGTCGAACTGGCAAAGTAGGCATTCGCCTGACCGCCTGAACAAGCGTGTAACCGCCCGCATTCCCGATATTATTCCCCCGCGGTTCAAAGCTGCCGGGCCGATTGCTGCGAACACCACTCGGAGCGCGCGGCTGCGCGCGCCTGACAGTTTCGCCAGCGGGGCGCAGGCAACGCAAAGATTGCGTTTTGCGGTGCAAACCGCCACCTTCACGCCGTGAGAGACGACTCCCCATCGACGAGAGGAATACCCATGGCTACCCAGTACAAAAACCTGATCAATGGCAAGATGGTCGCTGCCGACCGCTGGCTCGATGTCGTCAACCCCGCCACCGAGCAGGTGATCGGCCAGGTCCCCGCCTGCGGCCAGGCCGAGCTTGATCAAGCCGTCGCCGCCGCGCGCACCGCGTTCAAGACGTGGAAAGACACCCCCATCGAAGAGCGTCGCACCGCGATCATGGCGATATCTGCCGCTATCAAGGACAATGCCGACGAACTTTACCGCCTGCTTACCAGCGAACAGGGCAAGCCGCACGATCAGGCCAAGGGCGAGATTTACGGCGCTGCCGGGATGAGCGCGGCGCAATCCACGCTCAGCCTTGACGACGAAATCACCGAAGACAGCGACGCCCGCCTTAGCCGCACCCGCCGGGTGCCAGTCGGCGTGGTCGCCGGGATCGTGCCGTGGAATTTCCCGGTGATGATGGCGATCCAAAAAATTGCCCCTGCGATGCTGTCAGGCTGCACCATCGTGTTGAAGCCTTCGCCGTTCACCCCGCTCACCACCCTGCGCATCGCTGAACTGATCGCGGACAAGGTGCCCGCCGGCGTGGTCAACATTATTACAGGTGAAGACGACCTTGGCCCGATGATGACCTCGCACCCCGATATCAACAAGATCACCTTCACCGGATCAACCGCGACCGGCAAGAAGATCATGGAAGGCGCGAGCGCCGATCTGAAGCGTATCACGCTCGAACTGGGCGGCAATGATGCTTCGATCGTGCTGGCCGATGCTGATCCGAAAAAGGTCGCCGAACAGCTGTTCTGGTCAAGCTTTTCCAACGCTGGGCAAATCTGCGTCGCGGCCAAGCGCGTCTATATTCACGAGGATATCTATGACGAGCTGTCCGCCGCAATCGTCGAATATGCCAAGACCGTGACCGTGGGTGACGGCGCGCAGCAGGGCACAGGCGTGGGCCCGATCCAGAACAAGAAACAGTATGACCGCGTGCTCGAACTGATCGAAGACGCCAAGGACAATGGCTACAAATTCCTGCTCGGCGGCAATGTTGATCCGTCAGGCACCGGCTATTTCGTGCCGCTGACGATCATCGACAACCCGCCCGAAGACGCGCGAATCGTCGCTGAAGAACAGTTCGGCCCGGTGATGCCGCTGATGAAGTTTGCGACCGAAGACGAAGCCATCGCGCGCGCCAATGCATCGGAATATGGCTTGGCAGGGGCCGTGTGGACCGCCAACCCGGACCGGGGTGTTGAAATCGCCGAACAGCTCGAAACCGGCACGGTGTGGGTCAATGAATACCTCCACCTGTCACCCTTCGCGCCGTTTGGCGGGCACAAGCAGTCAGGCTTTGGCGCCGAGTACGGCAAGGAAGGCCTGAAAGAATTCACCTATGCGCAGGTGATCACAGTCAAAAAAGACGCTGTGGTTGCTTGAACGGCGGGCGAATGACGATCATCGTGCAAGTCAACGGAGAATGATAATGCATAAACACATCAGACTTTTGGTTGCACTTTCGCCGATGCTCGCGGTTGCAGGAATGGCTGGGGCAGCGATGCTTGCCCCGGCTGCTCCAGCCTATTCGCAAAGCCTTGGCAATATTATCGGGTCGGCCAAAAAGGTGGCTGACGCCGCAAGCGTTTCAGATGAACAGATCGTCGCCTACTTCGGGCAAATGTCCGATGAAATGGATCGTCAGAACCCGCTGGCTCCGGCCAAGAATCCCTATGCCGTGCGGCTCGCCAAACTGACCAAGGGATTGGGCAGCTATGACGGGCTAAAGCTCGATATGCAGGCCTATCTGGTCGATGATGTAAACGCCTTTGCGATGGCCGATGGCACGGTGCGGGTTTATTCCGGGCTGATGGACAAGATGACCGACGACGAAGTGCGCTGCGTAATCGGCCACGAAATCGGCCATGTGAAGCTGGAGCACGGGCAAAAGCGGATGAAGCGCGCGCTGCAACAGGACGCCGCGCTCAGCGTTGCCGGAACCGCCAGCGGCGGGGTGCGACGCTTAGCCAATTCTGAACTGGGCGGGTTGATCCAAAACGTGATGTCCGCGCAGCATTCGCAGGCGGCGGAAACCGCATCGGATGATTATGCGCTCAAATTCATGACCGCCAACGGCTACAACGTGCAGGGCTGCCCGTCCGCGATGGACAAGCTGGCAGCGCTGGGCGGCGGCGGCGGGATTGCGCTGCTGAAAACCCACCCCGACCCAGCCAAACGCGCCAAGCGGATGCGCAAGCTGATCGGGTGA
>JBBRFG010000127.1:0-6436 GCA_038224685.1 Sphingomonadales bacterium | reverse complement strand
TATGGCATCGCCATGTGCTTCCTGCCGCAGGACGATGCCGCCCGCGCATTCCTGAAGGCGCGGATGGAGACCTTCACCGCCAAGGAAGGCCAGCGCTTCATCGGCTGGCGCGAAGTGCCAACCACGATGGATGGCCTGGGTGCGGCGGTGATCGCTTCGATGCCGGTGATACAGATGGCGGTGATCGCGCGCGGTGAAAACTGCGCCGATCAGGATGCGTTTGAACGCAAGTTGCTGACCATCCGCAAGCAAGTGCAAAACCCGCTCGCCAGCCTCGCTGAAAAGCACGGGCTGCCCGGCGTGAAGGAAACCTACATCCCCAGCTTCTCGACCCGCACGGTGGTGTACAAGGGCCTGCTGCTGGCGACACAAGTGGGCAGTTTTTACGATGATCTGCGCGATCCGGCCTGCGTTTCGGCGCTTGGCCTTGTCCACCAGCGGTTTTCCACCAACACCTTCCCCAGCTGGCGGCTGGCGCACCCGTTCCGGTTCATCTCCCACAACGGCGAAATCAACACAGTGCGCGGCAACGTCAACTGGATGAACGCCCGCCGCCGGACGATGGAAAGCGAACTGCTCGGCCCCGATCTCGACAAGATGTGGCCGATCATTCCGCATGGGCAATCAGACACCGCCTGCCTCGACAACGCATTGGAACTGCTGATCGCAGGCGGATACAGCCTTGCCCATGCGATGATGATCTTGATCCCCGAAGCGTGGAGCGGCAATGCGCAGATGGACCCGGCACGCCGGGCGTTCTACGAATATCACGCCGCGTTGATGGAGCCTTGGGACGGCCCGGCAGCGGTGTGTTTTACCGATGGCCGCCAAATCGGCGCGACGCTGGACCGCAATGGCCTGCGCCCCGCGCGGTTCTGCGTGACCAAGGATGATATCGTCTGCCTCGCATCGGAAAGCGGCGTGTTGCCGTTTGCCGAGGCTGACATTGTGCGCAAATGGCGGCTGCAACCGGGCAAGATGCTGCTGATCGATCTGGAACAAGGCCGGATCATCGAAGATGACGAGCTGAAAGCCGATCTGGCGGGCGCGCAGCCCTATGCCAAGTGGCTCGCTCAGGCGCAGTACAAGCTGGAAGACATCACCGATATCGTCCCCGAATTGGCGGACACAGCGGCAGGCGACACCACGCTGATGGTGCGCCAGCAAGCGTTTGGCTATACCCAGGAAGACATCACCCGGTTCCTTGAGCCGATGGCGGTTGACGGCGATGATCCGATTGGATCGATGGGCACCGACACGCCGCTGGCGGTGCTGTCGATCCGTTCGCGGTTGCTGTATGATTATTTCAAGCAGAACTTTGCGCAGGTCACCAACCCGCCAATCGATCCGATCCGCGAAGAATTGGTGATGAGCCTGACCAGCATGATCGGCCCGCGCCCCAACCTGCTGGGCCGCGATGCTGGCACGCACAAACGGCTTGAAGTCGATCAGCCGATCCTTTCCAACGACGATCTGGCCAAGATCCGCTCGGTCGAAGAAGTATTGGACGGCGCGTTCCGCTGCGCCACGATCGACATTACGTGGGACGCTGCGACCGGGGCCGAAGGGCTGGAACGCGCGATCACGGAAATGTGCTGGGCCGCGACCGAAGCGGTGTTGCAGGATCACAATATCCTCGTGCTATCCGACCGTGCGCACAGCCAAGGGCGCGCGCCGATGCCCGCGTTGCTCGCCACAGCAGCGGTGCATCATCATCTGGTGCGCCAAGGCCTGCGGATGCAGACCGGGCTGGTGGTCGAAACCGGCGAAGCGCGCGAAGTGCACCATTTCTGCGTGCTGGCGGGTTACGGGGCCGAAGCGATCAACCCCTATCTCGCCTTTGAGACGCTGGAAGCGCTGCGGGCCAAGCGGCACACCGATCTGACCCCCGCCAAGGTGCAGCAGAATTTCATCAAGGCGATTGGCAAGGGCATCCGCAAGGTCATGTCCAAAATGGGCATTTCGACCTACCAATCCTATTGCGGCGCGCAGATTTTCGATGCGGTTGGGCTGTCATCGGCGTTCATCGGAAAATTCTTCACCGGCACGGCCACCACCATCGAAGGCATTGGCCTCGCCGAAGTCGCCGAAGAAGCGTTGCGGCGGCATGAACAGGCGTATGGCGACAATCCGCTGTATGACGGGATGCTGGATGCGGGCGGGATTTACCAATACCGGCTGCGCGGCGAAGAACACGCCTGGACCCCGCAAAACGTCGCGCAATTGCAGCACGCGGTGCGCGGCAATGATCCCAAAAACTACGCCGAATTTGCCGCCAGCATCAACGAACAGTCCGAACGGCTGCTGACCATCCGCGGCCTTCTCGAATTCAGGAAAGGCGCGACGCCGATCCCTTTGGACGAGGTTGAACCGGCGGTGGACATCGTCAAGCGGTTCTCAACCGGCGCGATGAGCCTTGGGTCGATCAGCCACGAGGCCCATTCGACGATGGCGATTGCGATGAACCGCATCGGCGGCCGGTCCAACACCGGCGAAGGCGGAGAAGAACCATTCCGGTTCAAGCCGCTGCCCAATGGCGATTCGATGCGCAGCCGGATCAAACAGGTTGCATCGGGCCGGTTTGGGGTGACCACCGAATACCTCGTCAATTCGGATGATATCCAGATCAAGATGGCGCAGGGGGCCAAGCCCGGCGAAGGCGGGCAACTGCCCGGCCACAAGGTTGACAAGCGCATTGGCGCAGTGCGCCATTCGACGCCCGGCGTCGGGCTGATCTCACCCCCGCCGCACCACGATATCTATTCGATCGAAGACCTGGCGCAGTTGATCCACGATCTCAAAAACGTGAACCCGGCCGCGCGCATTTCGGTCAAGCTGGTATCCGAAGTTGGCGTGGGCACGGTTGCGGCGGGCGTATCCAAAGCGCGCGCGGATCACGTGACGATTGCAGGCTATGACGGCGGGACGGGCGCATCACCGCTGACCTCGCTGACCCATGCCGGTTCGCCGTGGGAAATCGGGCTGGCCGAAACCCAGCAAACGCTGCTGCTGAATGATCTGCGCGAACGGATTGCGGTGCAGGTTGACGGCGGATTGCGCACCGGGCGCGATGTCGCCATCGGCGCGCTGCTTGGCGCAGACGAGTTCGGCTTTGCCACCGCGCCGCTGATCGCCGCCGGGTGCATCATGATGCGCAAATGCCACCTCAACACCTGCCCGGTCGGCGTCGCCACGCAAGACCCGGTGCTGCGCGCGCGCTTTACAGGGCAGCCCGAACACGTGGTCAATTACATGTTCTTCGTCGCTGAAGAACTGCGCGCGATCATGGCCGAAATGGGCCTGCGCACGGTCGCCGAAATGGTCGGCCGGGTCGATCTGCTTGATACCCACCGGATGCACCGCCATTGGAAGGCGCGCGGGATTGATCTGTCGCGCATCCTGCATCAGGTTCCGCTGAAAGACGGTGCATCGCTGCGCCAGACAGCCACGCAGGATCACGGATTGGGCGGCGCGATGGACAATGGCCTGATCGCCGATTGCCGCGCCGCGATTGATACCAAAGCGCCGGTGCAACTCACCCGCACGATTCGCAACGGGCACCGCACGGTCGGTGCGATGCTGTCGGGCGAAATCGCCAAGGTTTACGGGCACGAAGGCCTGCCGACCGATTGCGTCCGCATCAATCTGACCGGGGTGGCCGGGCAAAGCTTTGGCGCGTGGCTGGCGCACGGGGTGACGCTCGATCTGGTCGGCGATGCCAATGACTATGTTGGCAAGGGCTTGTCAGGCGGGCGGATTATCCTGCGCCAACCGGCCGACGCCCCGCGCGCGGCGCATCACAACATCATCGTCGGCAACACCGTATTATACGGCGCAATTGCGGGTGAGGCCTATCTGGGCGGGGTCGCCGGAGAACGCTTTGCCGTGCGCAATTCGGGCGCGATTGCCGTGGTCGAAGGCGCGGGCGATCACGCCTGCGAATACATGACCGGCGGCGTGGTGGTGGTGCTGGGCAAAACCGGGCGCAACTTTGCCGCTGGGATGAGCGGCGGGATCGCCTATGTCTATGATCCCGATGGCGCATTCAGCACGCTGGTGAACCACGCACAGGTCGATCTGCTGCCGATTGCGGCGGGGCATGAGGCGGATGACGGAACAGGCCGCCCGGCGCAGCGTCCGCGCAATGTGCACGATTTCGGCATGGGCGACATGCTGCACCACGATGCCGAACGGCTGCGGATTCTGGTCGAACGCCATCAGCTCCACACCGGCAGCGCGCTGGCGGGCAGCCTGCTGGCCGACTGGGACACAGCGCTGACCCGCTTTGTCAAAGTGATGCCGCGCGATTATGCAGCAGCGCTGAAACGGCTTGAGGCGGAACGCCATGAGGCGGAAAGCGTGGCAGCGGAATAGGACACCTCGCCTCCCTCAGGGGAAGTGAGTTTGAGAAAGATTGACGCAGATGGGCAAGGAAACCGGATTTCTCGAACTGGGCCGGCGCGAGCGGGACTATCTCGATCCGCAGGCGCGGCTGAAAAACTACCGCGAATTCATCATCCAGCCGGATGAAGGCACGCTGGCGGGTCAGGCATCGCGCTGCATGAATTGCGGCATTCCCTATTGCCACACGGGCTGCCCGGTGAACAATCTGATCCCGGACTGGAACCACCTCGTCTACGAAGCGGACTGGAAGCGCGCGCTGGCGATGCTCCATTCGACCAACAATTTCCCCGAATTCACCGGCCGCATCTGCCCCGCCCCGTGCGAAGCGGCGTGCACATTGAACATCGTCGATCAGCCGGTGACGATCAAATCAATCGAATGCGCCATCATTGATCGCGGCTGGAAAGAAGGCTGGGTCACGCCGCAGGTCGCTGCCAAAAAGACCGGCAAATCGGTCGCCGTGGTCGGTTCCGGCCCGGCAGGGCTCGCTTGCGCGCAGCAATTGGCGCGCGCCGGGCATAGCGTCACCGTGTTTGAAAAGAGCGACCGCATCGGCGGGCTGCTGCGATATGGCATCCCCGATTTCAAGATGGAAAAGCACCTCATCAACCGCCGGTGCCAGCAGATGGAAGCCGAAGGGGTGACGTTCAAAACCTCCAAGGAAATCGGCGTTGACGTCTCGTTCCAAAGTTTGCGCGAAAACTTTGATGCAGTGGTGCTGTCAGGCGGCGCGGAAGACGCGCGCCCGCTGGCGATCCCCGGCGCGGAAATGACCGGGGTGCGGATGGCGATGGAATTCCTGTCGCAGCAGAACAAGCGCGTGGCAGGCGATGATGAACTGCGCGCCGCGCCGCGCGGCAGCCTGATCGCCACCGGCAAGCATGTCGTGGTGCTGGGCGGCGGCGATACCGGCAGCGATTGTGTCGGCACGTCGAACCGGCAGGGCGCGGCCAGCGTCACGCAGCTCGAAATCATGCCCAAGCCGCCCGAACACGAAGACAAAGCGCTGACCTGGCCCGACTGGCCGATGAAGCTGCGCACATCGTCCAGCCATCAGGAAGGCGTAGAGCGCGACTGGGCCGTGCTGGCCAAGCGTGTGATCGGCGACGGCGAAGCGATGACGGGCCTCGAATGCGTGCGGGTCGAATGGAAGGACGGCAAGATGCAGGACGTCGCGGGGAGCGAATTCGTGATCCCGGCTGATCTGATCCTGCTCGCGATGGGCTTTGTCGGGCCGACCAAAGCAGGCTTGCTCGAACAGGCCGGCGTCACGCTATCGCCGCGCGGCAATGTGGACGCCGACACGGAAAGCTACGCCACCAACGTCGATGGCGTGTTCGCCTGCGGTGACATGCGGCGCGGGCAGAGCCTGGTCGTGTGGGCCATCCGCGAAGGGCGCCAATGTGCCCGCAGCGTGGACGAAGCGCTGATGGGAGCGAGCGAACTGCCGCGCTGAGGGGGGTGGTTTGGCAGCTTTTGTGGTTTTGCGGCCCAAAGCCGCCGTTCGAGTAGCGACCTCTTTGCGGTCACAAGGCAATCAGCTCTTACAGTTTCGAGCGGACGTTCGGGACTGTGTCACTAGCCTTGTTTGAATATCGTTCGAACAAACTTGATTTGTTCGACGTCGCAGGTGCCCACCGCAACAAATCCCGCAATACCACCAAATTCACAGATTAATTGACCGTCTTGTGCATAAAGAACGTGCTCATTACCAACGTCGTCCCCTCGATCAGAAGGCATCACATGAAAAACGCGACGACCCTGCAAGGTCGCTTCTTCAATCAACCGCGCTTTCTGCGTGGTGACTAACTTCGTGACCCAATCTGGTAATGGTTCATTGGCGTTCTGCTTTTCTGGCGGCTGGCAAGCGGTCGCAACGATTACCATACAAATGATTGCGCGTCTAAATCGACGGATCGGATTGTTACGATTATTCACAACGCCGAAATATCGAGCGATAGCAGCTTTGGCAACTACCTCATGTCAAAGCCGCCATTCGCCTTCCCACCCACCACACGACATACCCGAACGC
>JBBRFG010000126.1:0-6495 GCA_038224685.1 Sphingomonadales bacterium | reverse complement strand
CGTTGGCGAACAGCGAGAAATCTTCGGTGCGCGCATCGCCAAAGCGGTGTGACCGGCGATCAAAGGTCTGTTCGCGCGGGTCACGCAGGCCGCCAACGATGTTAAACTGGGTGCGCCGGTCAAAACCGGCGCGGTTGGTGTCTTCGCGGTCGCGGTATTCAGCGGTGAGGTTGATGAACCCGTTATCGCCCAGCGGCAGGCCGAAATTCGACGCCAGCGTCAATATGCCGCCATCGTTTACGCGGAGGCTGCGCCCGGTATCATTGACTGCCAGCGTGCCGTCTGGCGCCAAGGTGGGCTGGCCATTGGCACCAAGCACCAGGCCATCGATTTCGTTTACACCGTCAATCGAGGTTACATAGCCGCCGTAGGTTGCGGAAAAAGACGCGCCTTGGCTGGCATTGTTAAGCTGGAAGTTGATGACGCCCGCAATCGCATCGGAACCATATTGCGCCGCCGCACCATCACGCAAGACTTCGATCTGGCGGATTGCCGAGGCGGGGATGAAGTTGATATCAACCGCCTGCGTCCCGCGTCCAACCGATCCGTTGATATTGAGCAGAGCGGACGAATGGCGGCGCTTGCCATTGATCAGCACCAGCGTCTGATCCGGGCCCAAACCGCGCAAAGTGGCGGGGCGGATCACGTCAGTGCCATCAGTGATCGATGGCTGCGGGAAATTGAGGCTGGGCACCAGATCGCGCAACAGGCGCGCGGTTTCTGTAAAGCCCGAATTGCTGAGCTGCTCGGCAGAGATCACATCGATTGGCACTGTGCTGTCACCCACCGTACGATCGGCGCGGCGCGACCCGGTAACAACAATCGTCTCGCCGGGTTCTTCCACCGAAGTTTCCGTATCCTGCGCGAACGCCGGGGTTGCGGGCATAATGATGGAGGCAAGAAGCAGAGCGCGAAGACGCATAGAGAAACCACCTTTGTTGTTTTTTTCAGCAATGCGTTACGAAAGCTGGAACGACACAAATTTGCAATAAAAAATCAGCAGATTTGCGTATAGGTATCATTATGTTGCCGCTATACCACACCAAGCAGCGTGTTGATTACAAATGCTGCGCGCTGCCATCGTTCCGAATTTATGCGGTGAAAAGACACAAAATCGCACGTCTCGCTATGGAGTTTTTGCCCTACTTCACCGTGCAGCAAAGGATTGTGAGATACCGCTGGTAGTCCCAGTCTCGCAATCTTTGGGTGCCGTAACTTGGCGCGCTTTCGCGCTTCCGGCCTTGGTCATCGCCGTCGGTCTGTGGAAGCGGCCCTACGTTTTGACTTTTGGCAGTCTCGGTCATGACCGGTGCCATTGCGAAAATGCCAACAACGGCCGGGGTTCGCGCCAATCCGCCGCCCCGACTTACGCAGCAATCGCGCGTTCGATCCAGTCGCGGGTGTCAGGGATGGCGGCTTCGACCTGCGGCAGATCGTTGACGCACAAGAATTTGAACTGTGGCTGGAGCGCGCGAGCAAGATAAGCGCGCACATGCGGCAGGGGGTAATCATGCACCGCGCCGGTGCGCAGGTGGAGATGGTCTTCGCCGGTGTGCAGCACCGCATCCCCTGCCGCGATGCAGGCATGGTTGTGCAGGCCCTGCGGCAGGAACTGCGAAACGCAGCGGAACCGGTGGTTGATGTTAGCCACAAATGCGGCGCGGTGCTGATCATACAGCCGGGCCAACACCGACCGGCGCAGCGGATGGACGACATGCGCCGCGCGGAACAATCGCTCTGGCCCAAACCCGGCCAGCATCGCTGCGTTGATCTGCGTCAGGGGGTTCAGCAGCGCCGGATCATTCCGGCTGGCAGGATCATCCGCAATGGCGCGCTGATCGACCCAGCTCCCGCGCAGCACCGGGGCGTCATCGCAAAACAGATCGGCCGGTGCCAGCGGCCCGGTGAGAAACACATCATCGTTGAAATAGACGAAATGTTCGGACAGCCCCGGAATGCGCCACAGCAGCGATTCAATCGCCAGCGAGTTGAAGGTGGGCAGCGCGCTTTCGTGGCCCGCAAACAGGGTGAGATGATCGATAATCGTAATGCGCGCGACCAGATCGGGCGGCAGCCGCGACAGATCGGGGGTCTGCGCATCGGTGATGATCCAGATCCGCCCGATCCACGGCGCGTGATTGGCGATTGAGCGCAGGCAATAGCCCAGCTCGTCATTGCAAGCCCAACGGTGCGGGTTGACGGCATTGGCGTTGCGCGGTGCCTGCGGCTGATAATGCCAGCGTTTGGCCAAATGGGCCGCGTCGTCACCATCGACCCAGGTGATAACCGCGTCAATCCGCGCGGTGTCGCTGTAAGACTGCATCGGTCCCGTCCGGGCGAGTGTTTGTTCTGCCACGATAGAACAGGACGGGCGGCCCTTGGCGGGCAGCGGCGGATAAGTCAATCTTGTGTCAGTTTTTCAGCCGCTCTACGACCGTGGCCACCAACCATCGGCCACCGGGGTAGCACTTGCGCGGCGCTCGTTGCGATGCTTGCTGCGGAACGGAACGGCCGACGATGGCTCGGTTGCTATAGCGGAGCAGATCACAAAAAAATCTAGCCGACTGGCCCACAGGATAATCCGCGTCGTTGGCCGTTGGAAAAGCGCCCATGTAAATAAAGCGTCTCCGTAACCGCATTGACGCCGTAACGAATTAAAACCATCACGATTTGCCAATAGTAGCGTCCCCACCGCGAGTAATCGCAGATCAAGGGGGCGAATATAATGGCAAATCTACGGGACAATCGCACGAAAGTGGCATCTGCACGCCTTGCGCTGATGAGCAGCATTGGATTGGCAGCCATCATGGCCGTTCCGGCCGCTGCCCAAGTCGGCACCTCCCCGGCCAACCCTGCTACGCTGACCGCCGACGAGGCGCCCCAGGCCGACGCTATTGTGGTAACCGGCACGCGCCCGATCAAGGAATCGGAGGAAGCTGCGCTGAAGGCACAAAAGGCATCAACTTCTCTGGTTACCATTCTGTCCGCCGATGCTGTGGGTCGCTTGCCAGATCAGAATATTGCTCAAGCTATCGGCCGGCTTTCCGGCGTGAGCTTGGTGCGTGATCAGGGGCAAGCCCGGTTCGTCAATCTGCGCGGAGGGCCGGTTAACTTTACGACACTCTCGTTTGACGGCATCAATGTCATCAGCCCTGAAGGGCGTGAAGCGCGCTTCGATACAGTCCCGTCAGTCATCGCTTCGCAGATCGTCATCAGAAAGGCGGTCACGCCTGACCTGACGGCGGAAACCATTTCGGGCAACATCAATATCGTCACGCGCTCACCCTTTGATTACGCAGGCTTCCGCGCCGACGTCAAAGGCAGTTTTGGTAAGGTCGATCTGGGCAACGGCAATAATTACGAGGCAGCGGCCCTCCTGTCGAACCGGTGGGATACCAGCATTGGCGAAATCGGCGTGCTGGTTTCAGGCAGCTATTTTTCGCGTGAGCAGTTTACCGACAACTTTGAAACCGATTTCGAAACGGTTGCTCAGGATCGTCGTCCCTTGGCTGCGGGGGAAACCCAGCAGCGAGTGTTTGCGCGTGAAACTGAAAATAAGATTTATCGCGACACGCGCGAAAATTACAGCGGCACGGCGCGGCTTGAATGGAGGCCCGACGATAATAATCGCTTGTTTGCGACCAGCATCTATTCAGTATTTACCGACAACGAACTTCGCACGAACAATATTTTTGACTTCGATGATCAGCAGGCGCGCGTTCCGCAGCTTACGACTCCTTGCCCAGCGGCACCATTTCTGGCGCCCAATACGACTGGCTATGCCGATGTGTGCGCGGGCAACACGCCGCTGCTTGGTACTGTTTTCGGAATCGACATTAACCACAATTCCCTGTCGCGTGAGTTCCTTCAGTCGGTGTTTGTCAACACGGTCGGCGGCGACCATCAGTTCGACAAGTGGGACATATCGTGGCGGGCAAATTATACCCAATCGATCGACGATCGCTCAGCCCCGGCACAGATCAACTATGAAAGCCCGGGCTTTGGAACGAACGGCATCGGTGCCGTTAATCGCCCGACGGTGGCCTATGATTTGACCGATCCGCAGCTTGCCCGTGTGCAATTGTTCCGCACATTGCGCGCTGCCGATGGCACGTTATCTGCCGGCGCTCGGGTTCGCCAGATTGAAGATTTCCCGCTCACCATCAGCCGCGTCCGGTCGCTTGACGCGGTAGATACCACCAATGCGTACACCGCAAAGTTCGACGTGACCCGCAAGACAGAGATCTTGGGCGATACCCAGATTCAATTCGGTTTGCAGTATGATAACCGCGTCAAGTCGGTTGACGAAACCCTGCTTGACGTCACTGGCGCAACGGCGATTGCGGCCGGCGTTGCACCCGGCATTGCGGCGATCCAGAATGCCGATCCTTACCGGGGCAGGCTGGATTTGGGTTATGATTTCCGCTCTTTCGGCAGGGATCAGATTGAGAATGTTGTCAGTCAGGTGCGCGCGGCAGGTGCAGTCAATGTTCCGTCGACCGCCAATTTCTTCAGAGTCGGCGAGATTGTGTATTCGGGTTATGTAAAGGGAACGACTACGCTCGACTGGGGGAATATCGTTTATGGGGTGAGGGTCGAACGGGTAGAAAACGATGCGCAGGCATTTTCGCAAAATCCCGTTGCAGGCCAACCTGTCAGTCTGATCGATGCCAGAAGCAGCTTTACTTCGGCCTATCCTAGCATCCACGCCAATTGGGACGTCACCGACGAGAACAAGATCCGCTTGTCGCTGAATACCGGTGCGGCGCGCCCTGACTATCCCGTTCTCCGCCCGAACTTCACATTTAATGACGCCAATATGACGGTCTCTGGCGGTAATCCGAACGCGACCCCGGAACGGACGCGCGGCGTTGATCTGTATTATGAATACTATCCCAGTTTCGGCGGGTTTTTCTCAGTCGGCGTTTATTACAAGGGCTTAAGGGATGTATTGTTCCAGTCGACCCAGATTTTCAATTCCGACCTCCTAAACGTGCCAGGCACTGACCGTTCGCAATACGTGTTCAGCACCACGTTGAACGGCGGGACCGGCGAAATATACGGAGCAGAAGCAGCGCTGCAATTCCAGCTCGGCGATTTGCTGGACACCGATAGCTGGTTTGGCGGATTTGGTTTTCAGGGCAACATTACGCTTAACCGCAGTAACGCCGAGACGCCCGATGGCCGCCGAGTTCGCCTGCCGGGCGCATCAGACGTGACATACAACGTCGGGCCGTATTATGAAAAATATGGCCTCTCGGTTCGCGCACAATATCAGTTTCGCTCAGACTTTGTTGATGCGCTGGGTGATCCAACCGTTGGCGGCGATTTCTTCTTTGCCGCTGATGACGAGCTTGATGCGTCAGCGCGCTACGCCATCACTGAAAACTTCGAGCTATTTGTTGACGGCTCGAACCTGCTCAATGGTCCCGGTCGCCGTTTTGCTGGCATCAGCGAGCGCACCACTGAGCGCGAAACCTTTGGGCGACGTTACACGGGCGGCTTCCGCCTGACCTTTTAGGAGACTGGTTCCAATGTTTGGTGCCCAAACGCGGCTCATTTCCCCTGCATGATCGGCGGCGCTGATGGGATCGGGGTGCCGGTGAGGATCGCTGTACCCTCGCCGGCAAGGATGCCCACCACCTGCGTCCACACCGCGACATTCTGGCGTAGTTGCACGATATCGATTTTGTCGAGCGTGTCGTCGGGGGTGTGGTGCAGATCAAAATAGCGGGTGCCATCTTGCTGCAAATCAATCAGCGCGCCCTGCTGATCGCGCACGATATTCAAATCGGCCCCGCCGGTCGCGACGTCGCTGCCGGTCGAAACGCCGAACCGGGCGACTGCGGCCGCAATCCGCTTGTGCAGGGCCGGATTGGTCTCGCGGAAATTGCTGTCGAACCGCCAGATGCGATCTGCGCCAAAATCGCTCTCCAGCCCGACCGCTAGGGCCTCGCCAGGGTGGGCCTTGCTATAGGCTTGGCTGCCCCAGAGCCCGGTTTCCTCGGCTCCAGCCATCAAGATACGGATGGTGCGCAGCGGCTGGCCTGATTGTTTCACGTGAAACATTGCGGCTGCGATGATGCCGCAGCCAGCGGCGTTATCAAATGCACCGGGCGAATTCCACCAGCTATCAATATGGCAAGCAAGCAGCACCGGGGGAAGCAGCGGATTGCGCCCGACAACCTCACCCACCACGTTGCCGCTTTGGGTTTGGCCGATCTGCTGCGGGTTGAGTTCGAGCTTGATCATAACCGGACGCCCCTGCGCCCGATCAAACATGCGTTCGAGGTTCTCGGCATCCGGCAGGCTCAGCGCGCCTGCCGGGATAGCTGCGACGCCTTCGGGAAAGCTGGTTCCGCCGGTGTGCGGATTGCGGTGGTGATCGGTGCCGACCGACTTGATCACCGCGCCAATCGCGCCCTTGCTCGCCGCAATGCCGGGGCCGACCCAGCGCACCGGCCCGGCAAAGCCATAATGCGATCCATCCTGCGC
>JBBRFG010000125.1:0-6521 GCA_038224685.1 Sphingomonadales bacterium | reverse complement strand
AGCCTGATGGCCCGCATCGATGATCAAACCGCCTGCGTGGTGGTGCAATATCCCGATATTCTCGGCCGGATCAGCGATTTGTCTGCCGTGGCCGAAGCCGCGCACGCCGTGGGCGCGCTGCTGGTGGTGGTCAATACCGAGCCTGTGGCGCTCGGCGCGTGCAAATCGCCGGGCGAAATGGGCGCGGATATCGTGGTAGGCGAAGGCCAATCGCTCGGCGTTGGGCTGCAATTTGGCGGGCCGTATCTTGGCCTGTTTGCTGTGCGCGATCCCAAGCATGTGCGCCAGATGCCCGGCCGGCTGTGCGGCGAGACCGTGGATGCCGAGGGCAAGCGCGGGTTTGTGTTGACGCTATCCACCCGCGAACAGCATATCCGGCGCGAAAAGGCGACGAGCAACATCTGCACCAATTCAGGCCTGTGCGCGCTGGCGTTCACAGCGCACATGACGCTGTTGGGTGAGCGCGGCCTGCGCGAACTGGCAGCTGAAAACCATCGGCTCGCCTGCCTTGCGGCTGATCGGTTGGCGCAGGTGCCGGGCATCACGGTGCTCAACACCTCCTTTTTCAACGAGTTTACCCTGATCCTTGAAGGCAAGCCTGCGCGCGAAATTGTCCGCGATCTGGCCAACCGGGGCGTGCTGTGCGGAGTGTCGCTCGGACGGCTTTACGCCGGGGTGGCGGCGTTGGAACATGCGCTGTTGGTCGCCGTTACCGAAACCACCACCGAAGAGGATATCGAGGCGCTCGCCCGCGAGCTTGAAGCCAGCATCAAGGAGACCGTGTGATGAACGCCCCCAACCAATCCGGCTGGAAGCCTGCCATGATCGCAGTGGAAGACGGGATGCATTCCGGCCCAGCCACCACCACTGGCAACCGCGCGCTGATGCTTGAAGAACCATTGTTATTCGAAATCGGCCGCAAGGATGTGACCGGGGTTGATCTGCCCGCTATTGATCCTGCGGCGCCGACGCGGCTTGGCGGTCTGGCGCGGTCTGAAGCCATCGGGCTGGTTGGCCTGACCGAGCCGGAAACTGTGCGCCATTATACGCGCCTGTCGCGCCAGAATTACGGCATTGATCTGGGGTTCTTCCCGCTCGGCAGCTGCACCATGAAGCACAATCCGCGCCTGAACGAGAAAGTCGCGCGGCTGCCCGGCTTTGCCGATATCCACCCGCTGCAACCGGTATCAAGCGTGCAGGGCGCGCTGGAGGTGGTGAACGAGCTGGCCCATTGGCTGATCACGCTGACCGGGATGCACAGCGTCGCGATGAGCCCCAAGGCGGGGGCGCACGGCGAATTGTGCGGCATGCTGTGCATCCGCGCCGCGTTGGAGGCGCGCGGTGATGCGCGCGAGGTGGTGCTGGTGCCCGAAAGCGCCCACGGCACCAATCCGGCCACCGCAGCCTTCGCCAATTACCGGGTTGAAAACATTCCCGCCACGCCCGAAGGCCGGGTTGATTTGGCCGCGTTGAAAGCGCGACTTGGCCCCGATGTGGCAGCGGTGATGATCACCAACCCCAACACCTGCGGATTGTTCGAAGCTGATCTGCGCGAAATCTCTGATGCGGTGCACGCGGCGGGCGGATATGTGTATTGCGACGGAGCGAATTTCAACGCCATCGTCGGCAAAGTGCGACCGGGTGATCTGGGTGTGGATGCGATGCACATCAACCTGCACAAGACGTTCTCCACCCCGCATGGCGGCGGCGGGCCGGGGTCGGGGCCGGTAGTCTTGTCCGAAGCGCTCGCGCCGTTTGCGCCGCTGCCGTTCGTGCGCAAGGATACAGGCGGCACGTTCTATCTTGTGGAGGAGGAAAACCGCGAGGAGCGTGGGCCGACATTTGGCCGGATGACCGCGTTCCACGGGCAGATGGGCATGTTCACCCGCGCGCTGACCTATATCCTCAGCCACGGGGCCGATGGGTTGAAACAGGTGGCCGAGGACGCGGTGCTGAATGCCAATTACATCCTGCGGTCGATGGAGGATATTCTCCACGCGCCGTTCGCCGATAGCGGGCCGTGTATGCACGAGGCGCTGTTTGGCGATAAGGATTTCGGCGGCGATCTTTCGACGCTGGATGTGGCCAAGGGTCTGATCGACGAGGGCTATCACCCGATGACGGTGTATTTCCCGTTGGTCGTCCACGGCGCAATGCTGGTCGAGCCGACCGAAACCGAAAGCAAGGCAACGATCGACCAGTTCATTACGGCGTTTCGCAGTGTCGTGACCCGCGCGCTGGCAGGAGACGAGGCATTGAAGCAGGCGCCCTATTACGCGCCCCGGCGGCGGCTGGATGAAACGGCGGCGGCGCGGAAGCCCAAGCTCGCCTACGAAGGCTGAATTATCTTTTCGGGGGAGGGGGTAGCACTGCCGCCTCTTTCTCCGGATCGACCTCCAGCCGGAACTGCTTGAGGTTCACAACCGCCACAAAGAACCCGACCACTGCCAGCACGCTTGATCCCAGCATCGCGAAGGCTGCGCCCTGCGCGCCTTTCCAATCAATCGCCATTTCCAGCATCACCAGCGCCAGAATCGTCGGCGCGAGCCGCACGAGGAACGCGACGTGCGCCTTGCCCGCAGAGACGAGCAGCGATTCAAAACTGGCCCTGACCAATTCCACTGCCCCGGCAATCGTCACGATATTGGCCATCCGCCGCGCGATTTCTACGGCATTTTCGCGAGCTTGAACCAGTTCGGCCAGGATCGCCTTATACCAGTGATCGCGGTCGATGACTCACATGCTGAGATTCCCGTGAGAGCGAGCATCTGTAGGCGTGGACGACGCCCGAACGGCATCGAAGTGTGCCAGAATGGGGTCGTTGCAGATCTCAATCGAGGTGGCCGTCCGTGGACCAGATTATTCGAATTGGAATGGATACGTCAAAGCATGTTTTTCAGCCGCACGGGGTGAACGCCGCCGAGCAGGCGGTGCTGCGCAAGAAGCTGCGTCGCAAGGAAATGGAGGAGTTTTGCGAAAAGCTGCCGCCGAGGGTGGTGACAATCGAAGCGTGCGGCAGATCGCATCACTGGGCGCGAAAGTTGCAATCGGTGGGGTATGAGGTGAAGATGCTGTCGCCGCAGTATGTTAAGCCTTATGTGAAGCGCGGCAAGAACGATGCCGCCGATGCCGAGGCTTCAGGCGACCATTCTCTTCTTCAGGCTCACGCGGCTTGCAAGACCACCCAAAGAAACTTCGCCGCAAAAGCCCACCGGGAAATGGTGCAATTTTCATGCGGCTGAGCAAGGTGACAAAGCAGCGCTGCAAGAAAGTATTTTGAACCTTTTTGATCAAACTGTCCTCTAAGCTTACAAATGCAACATTTGGTTTCGGAATCGCCAACTGCCCGCAAAGGACAAACCGACCTGATGGAAATGCTCGAGGAGCGCCCGCCCTCGGTAAACGAGCAAGACGATCGCCTGATCGAGCGCTTGCGCATGGGCGATGTCGAAGCATTCGAGGCGTTTTACAAAGCGTACCGGCCGCGCTTGCGCGGCTTTATCCTGAACATCACCGCCAACGAGCACGCTGTGGACGAGGTTTTTGACGATGTCATGATGGTGGTCTGGAACAAGATCGGGGATTTTGAGGGGCGCAGTAAGCTTTCAACCTGGGTGTTTAGCATAGCCTATCGCCGCGCGATTAAAGAGCGGTGCAAAAGGCAGGAAGTCGAATACAGCGACCACATTGAGCAACCTGGGCTTTGCGAAGGCGACGCGGAGCGTGCGGTTGAAGCGGGTCGGGCACAGGATCGGATCAGGACAGCGCTTGGCAAACTGCCGGCCGATCAGGGGGCAGTAATACGTTTGGCGTATTTTGAAGGGCTGAGTTATCGCACCATCAGCGCGATCATGGAGTGCCCCCCAGAAACAGTGAAAACACGGATGTTTCACGCGCGGCGCAAGCTGAAAGCAGCGCTTGGCGGAACATTGTCCGATTGGCTTTAGGAGCACAAGCTGTGATGAATGAGGATGATCGGGAGCTGCCAAAAGGTCAGCGCATTGAAGTTCTGGTGCCGTGGATCAAGCACGGTGGTCTGGACGAAAAGGATCGCGCGCTGATCAGTGATGCCCGGACAAATTTGCCTGAATTTCAGGCCAGACTGGTCCAGGAGCGCGATCTTGGCGATGCGTTGGAAGCGATTGCGCGCGATGAGAACGCTGCCGCCGGGAATAGTGCGCAAGCCGATGCCGCATGGGCGAAGTTCAAGCAGCGCCTCGCCACCGCCAAACCTGTGGCTGTGACCCAGCCGGGCACCATGCGGCTGCGTGCTGCGGGCACGGCCCGGTCGAGCACATGGCATATGCTTCGGCTGCCACAGACGCGCGTGGGTTGGTTGGCAGCCGGTCAAACTGCGGCGCTTGCATGCGTCGCTTTGCTTTTTGGGTCTGCGCAGCTTTCGCTCGGTGATGCGCAATATCGCACGCTCAGTTCGGCCCCTTCGTCGCAGGCCGGGACTGGAAGTGCAGTCCTCGCCTTCAAACCCGCGACCGATCAGGCCGCAATGCGTGCGGCGCTGGTTTCGGCCCATGCCCGCATCGTCGACGGCCCCATGGCCAATGGTGGATACATTATCGCGCTGGATGAAGAGCGGATGGATGAAGGGCTTGAAACCTTACGGGCGAACGATGCCGTGTTGCTGATCGAAGCGCTTGGCGGCAGGGAGCGCCAGTGATCGCGCGCGCACTCGCGCTGCTCGCGGCATTGCTGATGCCGCCGCTCGGTGCGGGATTGGCGGCCATCGGGCCTTGGGTTCCCTTAGCGCATCAGGCCGCGACCCGATCAGCGGCAGACTCTGACCCTAGCGGCGCGAATACAGGTGAACGCGACGAGCGCAACACGATCCTGGTCATGATTGAACAGTCGCCCAATCGCCTGCGGCCGGGAACCGCTTACTCCAGCGGCTATGGCAGCGCTCAAACCGAGGCCGCGCGCGAACGTCTTGGACGCACAATTGCCAGCGAGTATGATTTTGAATTTGTCGAGCTATGGCCAATGCCGTTGCTGGGCCTTGATTGCATCGTCATCAGATTCACCAACCAATACTCCGCCGCAGAGGCCGCCCTGATCGTGGCGCAGCACCCCTTGGTCGCTTGGGCTGAACCAGTTGATCTTTACGAGGCGCTGGCTAGTGTCTCGCGGCAAAAACACCGGGATGATCCGCTCGCCGCACTGTCACCCACCACCGATGGGTGGAACCTACCGCGACTTCACGCTTCGTGGACTGGCCGCGATGTGACTGTCGCAATCATCGATACTCAGGTTGACGTCGATCATCCTGATCTTGCCGGGCGGATCAAAGCGGCGCGCAATTTCGCCCCGCAGGCACCAGCCCGGCCAGAGTTCCACGGGACTGAGGTTGCCGGCATCATTGCCGCCAATGCTGGCAACGGGATTGGGATTGCCGGAGTTGCGCCCGCGGCTCGGATACTGGCGCTCAGGGCATGCTGGCAGCGCGGCTCCTCCCGCAGTTCCACCTGCACCAGCCTCAATCTGGCACGAGCGATTAACTATGCGATTGAACGCGATGCGAAGGTCATCAATCTGAGCCTTGGCGGACCGCCAAGCCGCCTTTTGGGCGAGCTTATTGACACCGCATCCCGGCGCGGCATCGCGGTTGTTGCCGCCTATGATCCCACTCTGCCGATGGGAGGCTTTCCAGCGTCCCATCCGAACGTTATTGCGGTGGCCCAAATGGGGGTTTCGCTGGGGAGGGGATATGTTGCACCGGGCAGGGACATTCCGACCACTCAGCCGGGCGGCGGCTTCCATTTTGTCAGTGGGAGCTCCTATTCTGCTGCGCAGGTCTCCGGACTCTTGGCGCTGCGCTACGAACGTAGCCGAAATCAGGGTGGACCGTGGCGCTCGCTTGCGCGCACCCGCAGCGAAAGCCGGGAAATCGATATCGCTGCAAGCTTTGACTAAAGGCAGCACAGTGCCACTCCGGCCCAAGGCGCGTGGGGGCGTAAAGAAAAGTTATTGGGCTTTGGCTGCTATGGTAGCGGTTATGGTGGGTGCTGCTATCCTGCCCTCGAGCGCGCAGGCGCAGGTCAGCGGAACCATTGCGGTGCAGAACGACGACCGTTTCCGGGGGCGGTCGGTAAGCGAGGGCGAACCGGTGGTGATCGCCTCGGTCTTCTATGATCACGACAGCGGTCTATCGGCAGGCGGATCAGCCGTCGTCACCAGCAACGGTCCCGATGTCGGCCTGCTAAGAGCCTCTGGCTACGTTTCCTATGCGCAGAAGATTGACAGCGATCTGTCATTGGATGGCGGTTTGGTGGTGCAATCCTATACTGATCGTTACAGCAGCGGCCGGGCGCAGACTTTTGCAGAAGTGTTCGGGGGCGTGACTTATGGGCAGTTTGCTCTGCATGCCAGTTACTCGCCGAGCTATCTCGATCACGAGCTGCAAACCCTCTATATCGAGTTTGACGCTGTGCAGGAGCTGGGATCTGGCTTCCGTGCCAATGCGCGCGCGGGCGTTATCACCCGCCTCGCTGGCGAAGGCTCGTTTGGCG
>JBBRFG010000124.1:0-6531 GCA_038224685.1 Sphingomonadales bacterium | reverse complement strand
ATGGCAGCGATCACCGAATTTCTGGACCGGGTCGCGGCCAAAAAATGATCTACGATTTCGCGGTGATCGGCGCCGGCATGGCGGGTGCGAGCATCGCGGCCGAACTCGCGCCCCACGCCCGCGTGTTGCTGCTCGAAGCTGAAGGCGCGCCGGGATACCACGCCACCGGGCGATCAGCCGCGTTCTGGGAAGAATGTTACGGCGGGCCGGGCGTGATGCCGCTGACACTGGCGTCGGGTGCCTATCTGCGCGAACAGGGGTTCCTGACCCCGCGCGGCGCGCTGTATATCGGGCGGAGCGAAGACCGTCCGGTGATGGACGCATTTGTCACCACTTTTGCAGGCACAGGCGTGACGACTGAACGCCTGTCGCCCGCCGGTCTGGCTGAAAAGGTGCCGCATATTCGCAAGAGTTGGTGCGAGGCGCTGCACCAGCCCGCCTGCGCCGATATCGACGTGGCGGGGTTGCATCAGCATTATTTAAGCGCGGCACGGCGGCACGGGGCCGACGTCGCTTGCCGCGCTCGAGTCGACCAGATCGAGCGTAACGGCGGCACCTGGACGGTCACCAGCGAGCGCGGCGACACGTGGCGCGCCAACGTGCTTGTCAACGCAGCGGGCGCTTGGGCGGATGATGTTGCGCACCTGGCAGGCGCATCCCCCATCGGCATCGCGCCCAAACGCCGCACCATCGCCGTATTACGGGTCGCCCCCGTCGGGCCTGCCGATTTGCCGCTGGTGCTCGACATCAATGGCGGGTTTTATTTCAAGCCTGACAATGGCCGATTGTGGTTGAGCCCGCATGATGAAATCCCGTCTGAACCCTGCGACGCCGCGCCCCAGGAAATTGACGTCGCGATGGCTATTGACCGGTTCCAGCAGGTCACGGATTGGCGGATCGAAGCGGTTGAGCGGCGCTGGGCGGGCCTGCGCAGTTTCGCGCCCGACCGCTTGCCGGTTTACGGCGCTGATGGGTGCGTGTCGGGCTTTTTCTGGTTCGCCGGACAGGGCGGGTTCGGCATCCAGACCGCGCCGGCTGCCGCGCGGCTGGCGGCGCAACTGCTGCTGGGGCACCCGGCAGACGCGATAACCGCGCAGATCAATCCAGCGATGTTCGCGCCGCAGCGGTTTCAGCCCGCAATTGCAACGCGAATCGCTTAGGCCGCGCGGGAAAATTCGAGAGTTAGACTTTGGTGGGGAGCGGTCACAGATCAGTCTTGCCGGATGACGCGTCGGCCTGCCCGCAATGCGTGATCCTCTCGAAGGCGATAGCACTCGGCACATAGTATATCGATGCCGTCTGGCACCTCGACGCTGCCCTCGACCCAATGCCCCCCATGTTTTTCAAGGTATGCGTCACACTCTCCACACCAAGCATCGCGGAGGTCAGCAGCACCTTCGGAGGGGGTAACTCACGAAACCGACCGTGTTGGGTCGAGACGTGCCGGATATATGCTTACATACAAAGGTTATCGGCTGCTCGCCGCGCTGCCACCTGTCCCAAATCTCCGCCCGCTGAGCGGCCGAGTAACATATCCGACGACGCTGCTTCATCACACCGCTCCTTCTCATCATGAGAATGATGCGTCGCATCGATCGGTTGAACCCACCCTCAAAATCCTCGAACTCAGTAATCTGCCAAAGTAGTGCTAGCACTCCTTGATCCGGTCATTGAGGCGGGTGAGGATCTTCTTATCGGCTTGGTGCTAGTGATAATAATTACGCCACGCACAAGCAACTTAAAGTCTGTGCATGGCTGGCAAGGCATCCGAGATGGACATTTCACTTCATGCCAACGTCCTGCTCGTGGCTGAACGCAGTCGAAGGGTTTTCTTTGCAATGCTAACACGGCGAAGGCTGAAAAACGGCGTCTTCCACTCGGTCGTCGACCTGTAAGCCGCCATCAATCGCTTCATCAAGGAGCATAACCAAGAGCCGCGCCCTTTCGTCTGGAAAGCCGATCCCAGCGAAATTATCGCCGCTGTCCGACGAGGGCACCAAACGTTGAAATCAATCCACTAGCGATATGTTCAAGGTTGAAGAGTCGAGGTGGCTTTATTCTGATTGGTTCTACATCGATTGCGAAAGCTCCCTTCATACATCCGAGAAGCCGTAGAGGCACTTTTGCATCCTTTCAGGTGAGCGATCTCTTCACGTCGCGGCGCGAGATATAATGGACCTGAGCTGGGTAGCGAAATAGGGTTGCGCTAAATGTTCGAAAGGGGCTTGCTAGCCAAACGCCAGCTTTTTGGCTGGAAATGTTAATATCGGACGCAAACTTAAGCCGGGTCACAGCGCCGGGTTGGCGTAGAAATGCCAGGTAAAAATCGCCATGCTGCCGCGCTGCGGAGACCACCCTTCCGCCAGGGCGCGGGTGGCTTTTTCGGCGGGACGTTCGGGTAGGTCGAGCAGCCGTTTGACACCTTCCTGCACTGCGAGGTCGCCTGCCGGCCAGATATCGGGGCGGCCTTCAGCGAACAGCAGATAGATTTCCGCCGACCAGCGCCCAATGCCCTGGATCCGGGTGAGCAGCGCAATCGCTTCTTCGTCGTCAGCTGGTAGCGTGTCAAAGTTGAGTTCGTCCGCCACCACCATTTCGCACAGGCTGCGAGCATAGCCCTGTTTTTGCCGCGACAACCCGCAGGCGCGCAGGGCGTCGAAATCGCGCGCCAACAGGCTGGCGGGGGTGAAGTCCGCGCCCAGTTCCGTCTCCAGCTTGGCCCACACGGAAGCAGCCGATGCGACCGAAACCTGCTGGCCGACGATGGTGCGCAGCAGCGTCTTGTAACCGGGATCGCGCAGCCGCGCGTCGGGGTAGCCGACCCGCTGAAGCGCGGCTGCCAGATGCGGTTCGCGCGAAGCCAGCGCATCCAAATCTGCCTGCAATTTTTCCGCTGTCAGTCCCACTGCCACTTTCCTTAACTTGCCTTGGCCCGCAGACTGTCTTAGCAGCCCGTCAAGCCCCTCTCAGCGCATAACCTTGCGCGCAATAGCCCAAAAGGAACGTATATCCATGCCCAGACTGGTCGTCACCAACCGTGAAGGCACCACCAGCGAAATCGAGGTCGATGAAGGCCTTACCGTGATGGAAGCGATCCGCGACAATGGGTTTGACGAGCTGCTGGCGCTGTGTGGCGGATGCTGTTCGTGCGCGACGTGCCATATCCATGTCGATGCAGCCTTCGCGGAACTGCTGCCGAAAATGAGCGAAGACGAGGATGATCTGCTGGAATCCTCCGACCACCGGGTCGCCACCAGCCGCCTGTCGTGTCAGGTGCCGCTAACCGCCGAACTTGATGGGCTGCACGTCACAATCGCGCCCGAAGATTGATCGCACGGGCGCAGGGATCAGGCCGGTGCACGATGACCTGGCCCGTTTCCTGCGCGACGAGTTGGGCCACGCGCCCGAAGGGTCTTCGGGTCCTTGGCTGGTGCGCGGCATCGTGTGGCTGTGGCAGGGCAGCAACGGCGCGCCTGCCAAAGGTAGTTGGTTTTTTCTGACCATTGACGGAGAAACTGCGGCGGCGATCCGAGCCCACGCCGTCAACGCTGCCGCCTGGGGCTCGGTCTATGTCGAACGCACCATCGGCACCACCACGTGGCGCACCTCACTCTTCCCTTCCAAAGCAGCGGGCGGATGGTTGCTGCCGATCAAAGCAGCAGTGCGCAAAGCCGAGCGGATTGGCGAGGGCAGCGAGGTCGAGTCGCTGTTGACGCTTGCTTCGTAACGGGGCGCGACAGGGCGCTTTCTGCCGCAAGTGTGCCTTGGGCGTTGCGGCCAGCGGCATGAGCGCCTAATTCACTTCCCATGAACATTACCCGCCCCTTTGGCGATACGCTCGCGCTGATCGGCAACACTCCTATCGTCCGGCTTGCTGGCCCCAGCGAAGCGGCGGGCTGCGACATCTGGGGCAAGTGCGAATTTGCCAACCCTGGATCGTCGGTCAAAGACCGCGCGGCCCTTTGGATCATCCGCGATGCTGAGGCGCGCGGCGAATTGCTGCCCGGCGGCACGGTGGTCGAAGGCACTGCAGGCAATACCGGGATCGGCATAGCGCTGGTCGCCAATGCGCTGGGTTATAAGACGATCATCGTGATGCCCGACAACCAATCCAAGGAAAAAACCGATACGCTTCGGGCGTTGGGTGCGCAGCTGGTGCTAGTGCCGCCGACCAAGTTTGCCAATCCCGGCCATTTCGTCCACACCTCGCGCCGCTTGGCCGAAGAAACGCCGGGCGCGGTGTGGGCCAATCAGTTCGACAATATCGCAAACCGTCGCGCGCACATCGAAGGCACAGCGCCTGAAATCTGGGAGCAGCTGGGCGGGCGCATCGATGGCTTTACCTGCGCGGCGGGCACTGGCGGGACAATCGCGGGCGTGGGCCTGGGCTTGAAAGCGATGGACGAGAACGTGCGCATCGCCCTGACCGATCCTTACGGCGCGGCATTGTATAATTACTACGCCCACGGCGAGTTGAAGGCTGAAGGCAGCTCGGTCGCCGAAGGCATCGGGCAGGGGCGAATCACCGCCAATCTCGAAGGTGCACCGATTGATACGCAATACCGCATCAGCGACGAAGATGGCCTGATCTGGGTCGCGCGGCTGCTTAAGGAAGAAGGCTTATGCCTTGGCCTGTCGTCGGGCATCAATGTCGCTGGCGCGGTGATGCTGGGGCGCGAGTTGGTGGCGGAAGGCCGCGTCAAACCGCAGGTTGCCACGATCCTGTGCGACACCGGCTTTCGCTACCTTTCGACGCTCTATAACTCCGAGTGGCTCATGGCCAAGGAATTGCCCGCGTTCGATTGGCTCGGCGCTGCGCAAGGGGCTGCGGCATGAGCCGGTCGTCACTGCTCGATAAGCTGCGCGGGATGAGCCAGCGCAGCCTGTTTGGGCCGGGGCGTGCGCTCCCCGGAGCGGCGGTGGACGACCGCTCAGCAGGATCGGCTGACAGCGAAGATGCGGCGCGTCCGGTGGGGGAGGCGCGGGCCGAAGCAATCCAGCGGCTGCAAGTCGGGCTGTTCGGCATCGGCGCGATGGTGCTGCTCGTCGGCCTCGCGAGCATTATCGGCGGTCAGGCTGATCTGGCCGATGACGCCGCCGTGCCAGAAGCCGCGCCGACCACCGAACCCACGCCCGAACCGTCGCAGGCCAATCCGCTGGCTGATGCAGGCGTGGTGCCAGACATTGCGTCTGAACCAAGCCCATCGCCAGTTCCGCTCGCCCAACCGCTGCCGCGCCCCTCGGGAGCGGGCAATGCCGCCCCTGCGCAATAGGCAATTCTGCGCGTGTCTTCGCAGCTTTGGCGCGGCGGTTTTGCCGCTGGCGCTGCTGCTAACATCCTGCGGGCCTGACCCGGCAGCGCAAGACCAGACCACGACGCCTGTTGCAGACTTGCCTCGGCTGGGGGTGATGACCAGCCTGCCGTTGTACTGGCAGCAGGGGGCCGAATTGTCCGATCTTGCTGCCGGTCTTTCGGCCCCGACATGGCAGCGCATCGCGATTGAGCAACGCTATGCGATGGTGCCACTCGACACGCTGACGCCTGTGCCCGCGCTATCCCCGGAATTGGCCGAGGTCGACCCCTTGGCCGGGATCACGCGCCTCGCAGTGATCCAGCCGCGCGGCTTGTCGCCAGCGGATAATGCCGCGCTTGATACATGGGTGCGGGGCGGCGGGCGTTTGCTGCTCGCCCTAGATCCGGCTTTGACAGGGAACTACGACGCTCCGTTCGGCGATCCGCGCCGTCCGGTCGATACAGCGCTAATCCCGCCTGTGGCGGCGCGCTGGGGCTTGTCGGTCAGGTTTGATCCGGCGCAGAGCCCGCAAGTGACCATCGCCGCACTCGCGGGCGCGCCATTGCCGCTGGCGCTGGCGGGGCAGCTTGCCATCATTGATCCTGCCGCTGCCGAGTGCGTGTTAACGGCAGGCGGCGCGGCGGCGACCTGCCGGGTGGGCGCTGGCCGGGTCACGCTGATCGCCGATGCTGCGCTGTTTGAGCACCGCGAATTGGCTGGCGAGGGCGGGGCGGGACTGCGCGCTGTGCTGGCAGCGGCGTTCGACTAACCACGCATGGGGAAAGCGCGGGACGGGCTGAGAATCGCAGCCGAGGTCGTCGGAGAATTCAAGAAACCGCCTGATTTTCCGGGTATTTTCCGCACGGGTTCGGGATGTAGCCGATCAAATGGCGACACGGGGTATGATTAAAGCACAAATAAATCATGCTGATAGCAAGTTTTCCCGCATATTCCCGGAAAAAGCCCTTCCCCAACGCCGCCTTCCCCGATAATACCGGTCTCTATCAGACATACGTGTTTGCACCGTGTCCGGCTGGAGAGGCCGGGGCACTGGTCCCGCTTGCGCGTGGCCGGGACGCAAACGGCATGTCTGGTTGGCAGACGGGCTCCACGGGGGAGCGCGCCGTTGTGCGGAGAGAGGGGATCGCAGGCACATGTCTGCATTTGGAGGATATAGCGGCCAAGCTTACTCGCCCGCCGGCGATAAGAGCCGCTTTGTCTTGCCGCCCGCATTCCG
>JBBRFG010000123.1:0-6563 GCA_038224685.1 Sphingomonadales bacterium | reverse complement strand
GAACTGGCGGTGCCGCTGGCGATTGCCTTTGCCGGGTCGGGGCTGGGGGCGCTGTTGGCTGGCTGGGCATCAACCCGGCTGCTGGAACGCGGTTGGAACGTCAACCGGGTGCGCAAAGGCGTGATGTTGATCTCAGCCTTGGTGGTCGCGCCCCTGCCATTGGTGCTGGCGCTCGATTCATTTTGGCCGGTGGCTTTCATGATCGGGGTAGTGATGGCGGGGCATCAGGGGTTCTCGTTGTCGATCTTCTCCACCATCACCGATGTGGTACCCAATGCCAAGGTCGGGCGGGTGACGGCATTCGGCGCGTTCATGGGCAATATGGGCGGGGTTGCGATCAGTCTGGTCACCGGGCGCGTGCTGGACGCTGGATTCGGCTTCACAGGCCTGTTCGTGTTCGCCGCCGCGTCCTATCTTATCGCGCTTGCGTGGTTCCAGTGGCTGCTGCCGACCATCCGCCGCGATGATGGCGCGCTGGGGATGGCGGTGTGAGCGATCCGGTTGCGTTTGGTCAGAGCGCGGTCTAATCTTGTGACACCGCGAGACACACATACAGCCCAAGGGCTTTTCAAGGCCCACATGAGCAAGGCGAAAGCGATATGACGGGCAAACTGCGCCCTGATTTTGATGCCTATGCCGGCGATCTGTTCGGCGAGATGATGCTCGCCGAAACCGCCTCGGCGAGCATTACTCGCAAGCCGTTGTCGCGGTTCGTGCCCGGAATGGCGATCTGTGCGATTGCCAGTGCGGCGGCGGCGTGGCTCAGCCAGAATTACGGCGTGCCAATTATCCTTGCCGGCCTGCTGCTGGGGCTTGCAGTCAGTTTTGCCGCAGCCGACCCGCGCGCACACGCAGGGCTGGATGCGACCTCGCGCCATGGCCTCAGGCTCGGGATTGTGTTTTTGGGGTTTCAAGTCACTGTGATGCAGGTCAGCGCGATGGGCGCGGTCGCCTTCCTCGGCTTGGGGTTGGTGATGGTCGCAGCGCTGGCGGCAGCGATGCTGGCCGCCCGCCTGACTGGACAAAGCGCAGCAGTCGGCCTGCTGGCGGGCGGATCAACCGCGATCTGCGGCGCTTCGGCCGCGCTGGCACTCTACGGCGTGATCGGGCGCGAGCGGATTGAGCAAGCGCAGTTCACGCTCACGCTCGTCATCCTTGCCGCTGCATCAGCGATTGCGCTGACGACCTATCCAGCGCTGACCCAAGCGCTCGGCTTTAGCGATGCGCAGGCGGGATTTCTGGTGGGGGCATCGATCCATGATGTCGCGCAGGCCATTGGGGCAGGCTTTGCCGTTTCCGATGTCGCCGGGGCGCAGGCGACCGTGGTAAAGCTAACCCGCGTGGCGCTGCTCGCGCCGCTGGTGACGCTGGCGGCGGTGTGGATCGGGCGCGCCTATCCGGTCGCAGCCACGGGCACATCGGCGCGCTTGCCAATCTTGCCGGGCTTCATTCTGGCGTTTTTGGCGCTGGTCGGGTTCAATTCACTGGTTACCCTGCCAGCGCCAGTGGCGGCCAACGCATTGATTGCGTCCAAGATCCTGCTGCTGCTCGCAGTCACAGCCACAGCCATGCGGACGCGCACCGACCTGTTGCTGGAACTGGGCTGGCGATCATTGATGCCGGTGCTGGCAGCCACTATCGCTTCGCTTGGGACTGCGCTGGCGTTTGCGCAGTGGGCGCTGTGAGCGAACCGATGTTTGATCTTGCGGTGATCGGCGGCGGGATCAACGGTGCGGGGATTGCGCGCGATGCCGCCGGGCGCGGTGCGCGGGTCTTGCTGCTGGAACGCGGCGATCTGGCCGAAGGGACGTCATCGAATTCGACCAAGCTGATCCACGGCGGCCTGCGTTATCTGGAACATTACGAATTCGCCCTTGTGCGTGAAGCGCTGAGTGAGCGTGAGGTGCTGTGGGGCATTGCGCCGCATATCATCTGGCCGCTGCGTTTCATCCTGCCGCACCGCCCCGGCCTGCGTCCGCGTTGGCTGCTGCGGCTCGGCCTGTTTCTGTATGACCATATTGGCGGGCGCAAATACCTGCCAGCCGCACAAGGCGTGAAGCTGGCCAGCCATCCGGCGGGCGCGTCGCTCAAACCCGAATACACCCACGCCTTCGCCTATTCCGATTGCTGGGTCGATGATGCGCGGTTGGTGGTGCTGAATGCCCGCGATGCAGCCGACCGCGGGGCCCAAATCCGGACCCGCTGCGAAGTGTCCGCCCTGACGCGAGAGGGCGATCATTGGCTGATCGATGCGGGCGGTGAGGCGTTCCGCGCCCGCGCGATCATCAATGCCGCAGGGCCGCGCGTAATCGATTTGCTTGGCCGCGCGGGCGAAGCGAGCAATCAGCGGATCCGGCTGGTGCGCGGATCGCACATCGTGGTTCGTAAAGTGTTTGAACACAGCGACGCGTACTTTTTCCAACTGCCCGACGGGCGAATTTTCTTCGCGATTCCCTACGAACACGACTTAACCCTGATTGGCACGACCGATGTCGACCATACTGGCAGCCTGGATGATGTGCGCGCCAGTGACGAAGAAATCGCTTACCTGTGCGCCGGGGCGAGCGAATATTTCCGCACCCCGATCACGCCTACCGATGTGGTGTGGACCTATTCCGGCGTGCGCCCGCTGATCGATGATGGTTCGGGCAAGCCTGAGGCGGCCACGCGGGGCTACAGCTTCGAACTGGATGGCGGGCTGGATGAGGCTCCGCTGCTTTCGGTGTTTGGCGGCAAAATCACCACCTATCGCCAATTGGCCAGCGCCGCGATTGAACAGCTGTCACCTTTTGTCGCTTGGCCAAAAGCGCCCAAGTGGACCGGCACGCAGCCCCTGCCCGGCGGCGATTTTGGCCGCAATGACGCGCCCGCTAAAATCCGCGAGCTAAGTCTGCGTTACCCGTTCCTGGACGCAAGGGCGGCCGACCGGATGATCCGGCTGTATGGCACGCGGGCTGCCTTGTTCCTTGGCGATGCCACCACCCCCGGCGATTTGGGCGCGGATTTCGGCCACGGTCTCGCCGCTGCCGAAGTCAATTACCTGATGGATCAGGAATGGGCGCGAACCGCCGCTGACATTCTGTGGCGGCGCACCAAGCTGGGCCTGCATTTTTCGCCAGCGCAAACTGCGCGGCTCCAAGCCTATATCACGCAAAGGACGGCACTCTCATGACCAAAATCGTGGCCCTTGGCGGCACGGTCAATCCCGGCAGCTCAACCGAACAAGCGCTGCGGCTGGCCGCCAGGATTGCCGCTGGCGACGGGGCCGAAGTGACCGTGTTTGGCGGCGAATACCTCACCGCTCTGCCCCACTATCTCAGCCCCGCTCATGATCCATCCTTTGGGGCAGAAATGGTTGAGGCGGTGCGCAATGCCGATGGCCTGCTGATCGCAGCACCGGGTTATCACGGTACGGTGTCTGGCGTGGTCAAGAACGCGCTCGATTACCTCGAAGACCTCTCCCGCGATCAACGCCCCTATCTTGATGGCCGCGCGGTTGGCTTGATCGCAACGGCATTTGGCGATCAGGCTTCGATGAGCACGCTGCTGACGATGCGTGCGATCACCCATGCTCTGCGCGGCTGGCCGACCCCGATGGGCGCGACCATCCGCACCTATCGCGGGCTGTTTTCACCCGATGGCGAATGTCTGGATGAACGCGCACGAGTGCAGTTGGAATTGGTCGGCAAACAGGTCGTCATGGGCGCACGCAGTTTTGCCGCAGGAAGGGATCTGGCGTGACTGGCGGCGCGGGACTTGATCAGGCGCTGGCCGCAATAGCTGCGGGCCGGATCGTCGTGCTGTCGGGTGACCGATTGCGCGGCGGTGACCTTGATCTGATGATTGCCGCCCGCCACGTAACCCCCGAAGCGATCAATTTTATGGCCATGCATGGGCGCGGGCTGATCTGCCTTGCGATTACGCAGGACCGTGCTGACCGTCTGGGCCTCACCCTCATCAATCCGGGCACGCACCGCCAAACCGGGCGGCCCTTTGCGCGCTCAATCGAGGCCGCAAGCGGCGTTTCCACCGGCATCTCCGCCGCCGACCGCGCCCGCACCGTCGCCGTTGCGATTGCCGATGGCACGATCGCGGCGGATATTCATTCGCCCGGTCACGTCTTTCCTTTGATCGGGCAGGCTGGTGGAGTGTTGGCCCGCGCCTCGGCGGTGGAGGCTTCGATTGATCTTGCTTGCATGGCGGGCGCTGGCGATACGGCGGTGATCTGCTCGATCATGCGCGATGATGGCGAAATGGCGCGGATCGACGATATTGACGATCTGTTGCAGAATAACGCCATCGCAGTGGCCGATATTGACGAACTGATCCTGCGGCGCGCGGGAGCGGATGGGGAAGTGGCATGATCATGCCGAGCAAACCCGCTGGCGGCCTAACCCGCCGCGCGATCATCGCAGGCGCTGGCACCGTGATAGCTGCGCCTTTGCTGGCACAAAAGATCATCGATCTGGGCCTGTCCGGCGGGCCAAGCCTGCGGTCGCTCGAACCCGCGTTCCCCGGCAAGGGCGAATTGATTGTCCAACGCATTCGCCCGCCCGTGCTCGAAACCCCGATGACGGTGTTCGACCAAGGCACGATAACGCCCAACGACCGGATGTTTGTCCGCTGGAACTGGGACATGCCGACCGAAATAAAGGCGGCGGCGCACCGCGTGGCCGTGGGCGGCGCAGTGGCGCGGCCGGTCTCGCTGACCTTGGACGATATCGCCAATGCAGGTGAGCATGTGGAGGTCGCGGCGATCAACCAATGCGCGGGCAATGGGCGCGGGCTGTCTGATCCGCGCGTTACCGGCACCCAATGGGGCAATGGCGCAATGGGCTGCGCGCGGTGGACCGGAGTGCGATTGAAAGACGTGCTCGCCAAAGCTCGATTGGCTCCGGGCGCGACCCGCGTGCGTTTTGCCGGATTGGACGTGCCCTTGGCCGACGGCGCGCCGCAATTCATCAAATCGATCCCGGTTGATATCGCCCTGCGCGATGACGTGCTGATTGCGTGGGGCATGAATGGCGAGCCGCTGCCATTGTTGCACGGATACCCCTTGCGGATCGTGGTTCCGGGGTGGTTCTCAACCTACTGGGTCAAGATGCTGAGCACCATCGAAGTCCTGACTGGCGAGGATGATGGCTATTATGTCGCCGAAACGTACCGAGTCCCCACGGTTCCAGTGACGCCAGCGGACAAGGATTTTGCCACTGTCCCAATCACCGCAATGCCGCCGCGCGCCTTCATCACCAGCCATGTCGATGGCGCAGTGATCCCCAAGGGCGAAGCGCTGGAACTGCGCGGGATCGCGATGGGGGGCGATGCAGCGCTGGCCCGGGTCGATCTGGTTGGCGACGGGTTGGAGATGCCGTGCACGCTCGGCCCGGATGAAGGTGTCTATGGCTTCAGGCGCTGGATAGCACGTTTGCCGATTGTCACACACGATATTGTAAATATTGGAATTTGTGCTGTAAATGCGAACGGCATCGCGCAACCCGATGTGCTTGCATGGAACCCAAGCGGCTATGCCCGCAATGTCGTCGAACGCATCACCCTGAGGGCGCAATGATCCGCTGGCCCGTCATCGTCACATTGCTGCTGGCAGCCTGCAACAGCCAGCCCGAAGTCACCTTCACCGATGTGGCAATCACCCTGCCCGATGATCCGATGGAGCTACCGCCCGGCCCCGGTATGCAGGCTGTGGTGGAAAACTGCACCGCCTGCCATTCGCCTTCCACCATGCTGCAACAGCCCAAGGTTTCGCGCGAAAAATGGGAGTCGATCGTGGGCAAGATGATCGATGTCTATAAGGCACCAGTGGACGAGAAGGCGATCCCCGCCATCGTCGATTACATGGTCGCGGTTCAATCGAAGCGCGCTGGCAAGGTGCATCGGGAAGCTGACTGATTATGCGGCGCCCCAATCCTGGGGATGCTCTGCCACATGTTTGGTTTCCGCTTTTCTTGGGCCGGGAAGAGGTAGCGGCGGGCACGGCTGATGTCGCGCAGTTCCGTCAGGATGGCGGACATTCCCGAGCGTTATGGACCAGCGACCACTTGCTACAACCGCTTCGTGCGCTGGCGCAAGGCAGGGGTCTGGGACCGGCTGTTTGCGTCGGTTGCGGCGGCCTATGAGGGCGATGTGCAGATGATCGACAGTTCGTCCATCCGAGTTCACCAGCACGGGGCGAACGGTAAAAAGGGGGCCCGCAAACCGCGACTGGGGACACAGTTGACCCCCGCTGCATGGGGCGTTCAAAGGGCGGACTGACGACCAAGATACATGCGCTGGTCGATGCCAACGGGTTGCCGATCCTGTTGAAGATCACGCCGGGTCAGGCGCATGACGGGCGCAGTGCCGCAGACATGTTCGACAGCCTGCGTGGCGGCGATGTTCTGCTGGCCGACCGCGCCTATGACAGCGATGCTCTGCGCGCCGTGATGGAAGAGCGCGGTGTCTGGGCCAATATCCGCGCCATGCCCGGGCGAAAACGGAAACCCGTTTTCAGCCATCACCTCTACAAACTGCGCAATGCCGTCGAGCGCTTCTTCAGCAAAATCAAA
>JBBRFG010000122.1:0-6603 GCA_038224685.1 Sphingomonadales bacterium | reverse complement strand
ATCGGCTGGCTGGTGCGCGAAGATCGCTGGCGGCGCGGTTACGCGCACGAAGCGATGCGCGATGTGGTGGATTGGGCCTTTACCGTTCACGGCGCGCCGCGTCTGGTGGCGCTGACCAGCCAGGCCAACGAAGGCAGCTGGCGGCTGATGGAAAAGCTTGGGATGACGCGGCGCGCTGACCTCGATTTCAGCGATCCGGGCGACCCCGAACCGATCATCCAATATGCGATAACGCGCCGCCAATGGAAGGAAACCCAGCCATGACCCACTATCACGGCGTCAACATTATCCCGATCCACGGCAAGACGCCGCAGATCCACGACACCGCCTTCATCGCGCCCGGCTGCACGATCATCGGTGATGTCGTGATCGGCGCAGGATCGTCGATCTGGTACAATTGCGTGCTGCGCGCCGATGTGTTTTCGATCCGCATCGGCGAACGCACCAATGTCCAGGATGGCAGCGTGCTGCACTGCGATCCGCCGCGCCCCGGCGATCCCGATGGCTGTCCGCTGGTGATCGGCGATGATGTGCTGATCGGCCACATGGCGATGGTCCACGGCTGCACCATCCATGATCGCGGGTTTGTTGGCCTTGGCGCGATTGTGATGAACAAGGCGGTGATCGGGTCTGACGCGATGCTGGCAGCAGGCGCGATGCTGACCGAGCGCAAGGTGATGGCTCCGCGTGAACTCTGGGCGGGGCGGCCTGCGGTAAAGCTGAAAGACCTGAACGATGCGGCCATCGCCGGAATGCGGCTGGGCGCGGCGCACTATGCCGAAAATGCCAAGGCCCACGCCGAGGCGGTGGCGGCTGCGCTAGGTTAAGCGGCTGCGGCGCGCTCCACCTTGAAGGCGAAGCCCCACAGCACCAGTGCAGCAAGGGCCGCCGCGCCTGCCGCCAGCTCCGGTGCAAAAAGGCACAATCCGCCCCCTGCCGCTGCACCCAGCGCCAGCGCGCTCCACAGCAGCCCATAACCGCGCGTCGAAGCCAGCGGCTGACCGCCGATCCTTGCCGCAAGCCCCTGACCGAACCGCACCAGCGCGCCAGTCATATAGGTGACGCCCACCGTCACCTCGCCCGCGCGCGCAAAGACATTGTTGGCGAGGCCCATCGCCAGTGCCGATGCGCCAAGAAAGGGGATGGGAAAGCCCGCCGCCAGCAACCCTGCGCCTGTGCCCAGCATGGCAGTGATCAGGCCCAGCAACACCCGCTTGTGCCGCCCCATCACACGCTTGCTCGTTAGCGCGCCGATGATCACGCCTGTCAGAAAGCACCCGATCAGCCCCAGCGGCGCGAGCGCCAGTGCAGGGTTCTTGACCAGCTCCACCCCCATCCGCGTGGTATTGCCCGACATGAACGAGGTGAAATACCCGCCCGCGACCACAAACCCGGTCGCATCAACCAGCCCCGCCAACCCGGCAAGGCCGAGCGCAAGGCGTTGGCGGGCGGGGTCATAACGGTGCATTGAGGGTGCCGATCAGGCCGCAGGCTGCTTCCGGTAACGGAACATGAAACCGATGTAATCGGCCTTGCCGATTGCCAGCCCCTCCACCCGCAGAATTGAATAGGCCGCCATCAGGTGGAAATAAAGCTGCGGCACGCCCCAGTCGCGGACATATTCGTGCGCCTGCATCGCGAACACCATGCCATTGGGCAGGTCGAACTCCACCGCTCCGTCGGACGCCGGCCAGCCGGCCGGATCGGTCGCCGCGACCAGCGCCTGCGCCGCGGCAATCCTGGCGCGGGCATCGACGAAATCGGCAATATCGCTCTCGTCGAGCGTCAGGCCGAGATTGCCGAGGCGGTAGAGCGTGACGTTCACCTGCGCGATGGTGAACCGGATCTGCGAATGCAGTGGGTGCATGTCGTCGGTGATGCGGGCCTGAAGCAAGGCCTCACCCTTGGCGTGCTCGCTCGCCTTGATGACAAGATTGTCGAGCGTGCCAAGCAGATTGGTAAAGGTAGCGAGCGCGGCGGTTGCGTATGACATTGATCTCTCCCGTATGTTTGCTCGGGCGGTAAGCGCCAGTCAGTCTTTAATCAACGCACGAAGCCCTTCGATCCGGTCGGCCTCGTGCGCGGGCTTGTCCCAGCGGATGCGGTGGATGCGGGGGAAGCGCATCGCGAGGCCGCTTTTGTGGCGTTTGGAGGTGTGAACGCTGTCGAATGCGACTTCAAACACCAGCGCGCGGGTCACTTCGCGCACCGGGCCAAACCGGTTGAGCGTGTTCTGCCGCACGAACCGGTCGATCTTTTTCAGTTCTGCATCAGTGAAGCCGGAATAGGCCTTGCCCACGGGGAGCAATTCCGCGCCGCCAAGCCCGTCGGCACCGGCCTCACCATCCCAGCAGCCAAAGGTATAGTCTGAATAGAAACTCGACCGCTTGCCGCTGCCGCGCTGGGCATACATCAGCACGCAATCGATCAGCAACGGATCGCGTTTCCACTTGTACCACAGCGCCGCCTTGCGCCCGGCCACGTACGGGCTGTCGCGGCGTTTGAGCATCAGCCCTTCAATCGCATCATCGCGCGCGGTGTCGCGGATCGCTGCAAGCTGAGCGAAATCGTCCGCCTCGACCAGCGCCGACAAGTCGAAATGGCTGGCGGGCAGCCGCTCGATCAGCCGTTCAAGAGTCGCGCGGCGCGACTTCCACGGCTGTTGCCGCAGGTCTTCGCCTTCAATCAGCAGCGCATCATACAATCGCACGAACGCGGGATAGTCGCGCAGCATCTTGGCTGACACAGTCTTGCGCCCAAGCCGTTGTTGCAACGCGTTGAAACTGGCCGCGCCGCCCGCTTCGCCGCCCTGGCCCAGCCCTTTTTCAGCAGCGCCGCGCACCAGCAATTCGCCATCGAGCACCGCATCGAACGCTAACACCCCAAGCAGTTCGGGAAAGGTCGCAGAAATATCATCACCCGATCGCGAATAGACCCGCGATTGCCCGCCCGATCTGACCACCTGCACCCGGATGCCATCCCATTTCCATTCGGCGGCATAATCGGCCAGATCAACCACGCCATCATCCAGCGCATGCGCCAGCATGAACGGGCGGAAATGCGGCACATCGGCAATGTTCGGCGCGGGACCGCCGCCCGCCGCCCAATCGAACAATTCGGTGTAGGGCGGGGTTAGCGCGTGCCAATATTCCTCGACCTCCTCAACCGTCACATCAAAACTTTGCGCAAACGCGACCTTGGCCAGCCGCGCTGACACGCCCACCCGCATGCCGCCGGTCGCCAGTTTGATCAGCGCATAGCGGCCATTGGCATCAAGCCGGTCGAGCAGGCCGGGCAGTTCCTTGGGCGCGGCGGCGCGGGTAAGCGCCGCGAGCCGCGCGACCACTTCGGCCAGCGCAAGATCATCGGACGGCGCGGCATCCGCCGGTTCGGGCCACAGCAGGCTCGCGGTCTCGGCCGTATCGCCGACGAAATCGCGGCTCAGCGACCACAGCTCGTCATCGACCCGCTCTTTCATCAGCGCCCGGATGGTCGAAGATTTGACCGCTGGGAAATCCAGCCCGCCGGTCAGCGCGGCCAAGGCCCAGCCGCGATCAGGATCGGGCGCGGCGCGCAGATAGTCCGCAATCAGCGCCAGCTTGCGGTTGCGGCTGGTGGTGTAGACCAACGTATCGAGCAGCGCGGAAAACGCCTCCATCACCGCTCGCCGCTATATTCATTGCGCAGCCATATAAGTGCGCTAAATCGCATCGCGAATCCTCCCCGCATCCGCTTCGCCAATAAGGAATTGCTGATATGACATTTGCCCCGCCTATCACTTCTGGGCTGGCCGCGCTCGGCCTTGCCGCTGCTATGCTCACCGCCCCGGCGATTGCTGCCGAACCGACCCAAACTGCCGCGCCGGTAGCGGCTGCTTTCACGGTCGATATGCCGATTGAAGCGTTGATGGCTGACGAACGCGCCAAGGCGGTGGTGGCCGCGCACCTGCCAGGCATTGATCAACACCCCGCCTATGATCAATTCAAGGCGATGAGCCTGAAAGCGCTTGCCCCGTTTTCGCAGGGGTTGATCACCGAAGAAGCGCTGGCGAAAATCGCCGCCGATCTCGCCGCGATCAAATAAACCGGGATGTGCGGGGACGAGGGCGTTAATCATCCTCGTCCTCATATCCCACCAGCGCGAGCGCACGGGCGCGGCGCTGATTGAGCTGGCACCAGCGCAGCAGCGCTGCTTCGCGGCCGTGGGTGATCCAGGTTTCCTGCGGGTTCACTTGCGTGATCGTCTGCGTCAGTTCGTTCCAGTCGGCGTGGTCGGAAATCACCAGCGGCAATTCGACCCCGCGCTGGCGCGCGCGCCCGCGCACTCGCATCCACCCGCTCGCCATCGCGGTGACAGGGTTGGGCAGGCGGCGGCTCCAGCGGTCGGCCAATGCCGAAGGCGGGGCGACAATGATGCAGCCGCGCATTGCGTCTTTCGACGGGGCATCGCTCACCAGTCGCAGATCGCCAAGCGGCACCCCGTGCTCCTCGTACAGATGGCACATTTTTTCCATCGCGCCGTGGAGCCAGATCGTATCGGTGTGGCCGGCCGCGCGCAGCTCGGCGATCACGCGCTGCGCCTTGCCCAGCGCATAGGCGCCCACCAGCACGCAGGCGTCGGGATCGGCTGCCAGCGCAGCGGTGAGCTTGGCGATTTCTTCGGCAATCGGCGGATGGGTGAAGACCGGCAGGCCAAATGTCGCCTCGGTGATGAAGATGTCGCACGCGGTGACCTGGAACGGCGCGCAGGTCGGATCGGGCGCGCGTTTGTAATCGCCGGTGATCACCACCCGCTCGCCGCCCCGTTCAAGCAGGATTTGCGCTGAGCCGAGCACGTGGCCTGCGGGCACAAACGTCGCGGTTACCCCGCCGCCAATGCTGATTGTCTCGCCATACGCCGCCGCCACCGCGCCTTCGCGGGTGTTGTATCGTAGTTCCATGATCGCCAGCGTTGCAGGCGTCGCGATGGTCTCGCCATGCCCGCCGCGCGCATGATCCGCATGGCCGTGGGTAACCAGTGCTCGCGGGACAGCGCGCGACGGGTCGATCCACGCATCGGCGGGCGCGATGTAGATGCCGTGCGGTTCGGGCCTGATCCAGGATATGGGTGCGGTCATGGTGCTATCAACGAAAAGGGCGCGAGAGAGTTTCCCCTCCCGCGCCCCGATTGTCTAGCCGTTGCCTTATCCTTGATCGGCTTCGGGCGCGGTTTTTTTCACCGGAGCCTTCTTCGCCGCAGGCTTTTTCCTGACCGCTTTCACCTTGGGCGGGGCCGGGGTCACTTCAAAGCTCGGCTTGTTGTCCTTGATGCTGACATGCACTTCGCCGCCGTCTGACAGCTTGCCGAACAACAGTTCTTCGGCGAGCGGCTGTTTGATCTTGTCCTGGATCAACCGGCTCATCGGGCGTGCACCGTAGAGTTTGTCGTAACCCTTGTCGCCCAGCCATGTGCGCGCATCGCTGTCGAACTGGATATGGACGTTCTGATCGGCCAGCTGCAATTCGAGTTCAAGAATGAACTTGTCGACCACCCGCGCGACGATGCTTTTGCCGAGATAGGCAAACGGCACAATCGCATCCAACCGGTTGCGGAATTCGGGCGTGAACATTTTCTGCACCGCTTCGGTTCCGGCGTCTTCTTTCGACACATCGCCGAACCCGATCCCGCTGCGCGCCATATCGGATGCACCCGCATTGGTGGTCATGATCAGCACCACATTGCGGAAATCAACCGTCTTGCCGTGGTGATCGGTCAGGCGGCCATTATCCATCACCTGCAACAGGATGTTGAACAGATCGGGGTGGGCTTTTTCGATTTCGTCGAGCAGCAGCACGCAATGCGGGTTCTGGTCGATGGCATCGGTCAGCAATCCGCCCTGATCATAACCGACATAGCCCGGAGGCGCGCCGATCAGCCGCGAAACAGAGTGGCGTTCCATATATTCGGACATGTCGAACCGTTTCAGCTCGATCCCCATGATGCTGGCAAGCTGGCGCGCGACTTCGGTTTTGCCGACCCCGGTCGGGCCGCTGAACAGGAAGCTGCCAATCGGCTTTTCGGGATCGCGCAGGCCCGCGCGGCTCAACTTCATTGCGGTGGCAAGCCGCGTGATTGCTTCATCCTGCCCAAACACCACGTGTTTCAGATCGCGGTCGAGGTTTTGGAGCGCTTTTTTGTCATCTTTCGAGACAGACTTGGCCGGAATGCGCGCCATCGTCGCAATCACCAGCTCGATTTCGCGTGCGGTGATCGTTTTCTTGCGGCGGCTGGGCGGCACCAGCATCTGCATCGCGCCCACTTCGTCGATCACGTCGATCGCCTTGTCGGGCAGCTTGCGGTCATTGATGTAACGCGCCGACAATTCGACCGCGGTCTTGATCGCATCGGGGGTGTATTTCACCTTGTGGTGGTCTTCGAATGCGCTGCGCAGACCCTTCAGGATTTTGATCGTGTCCTCGATGCTCGGTTCGTTCACGTCGATTTTCTGGAACCGGCGCAGCAGCGCGCGGTCTTTTTCAAAGTGATTGCGGAATTCTTTGTAAGTGGTCGATCCGATGCAACGGATCGCCCCGCTCGACAGCGCGGGTTTCAGCAGGTTGGATG
>JBBRFG010000121.1:0-6620 GCA_038224685.1 Sphingomonadales bacterium | reverse complement strand
GCGGAATAGACCAAACCGGCACTGGCTCCGTCTAAGCGTATAGACAGCCCCCGGTTTCCTCGTCACACCTTGTGACAAGGAAACCGAAGGGGCTGTCGATGCATTCTGAATTCAAACTGCGGGCGCACATTGGTGCGCTTGCCACTCTGGCCAGCGCGATTGCGCTGTCCGCCTGCGCCACCACGGGCACAGCAGGCGATCCCGCCAAACCCGCGATGGCTGACAAAATGGCTGATAAGGACGCCAAGAAATTCGCCGCCACCGCAGCGGGCGATCCGGTGTTCGCATCAACCTATAAACCCTACCCCAACGTCGCCACCGCGCTGACCGGCGCGACGATCTATGATGGCAAGGGCGGCAAGATCGAAAACGGCACGGTGCTGTTCAGCGGCGGCAAAATCGTTGCGGTCGGCGGGCCGGACACCCCGATCCCCGCAAACATCGCGGTGTTCGATGGCACCGGCAAGTTCGTCACCCCCGGCATCATCGACATCCATTCCCACCTGGGCGATTATCCTTCGCCCGGGGTTGAAGCAAACTCTGACGGGAACGAAGCGACCAGCCCGACCACGCCCGAAGTGTGGGCCGAACATTCGATCTGGCCGCAAGACCCCGGCTTTTCGCGCGCGCTCGCCAATGGCGGGATCACCGCGCTGCAAATCCTGCCCGGATCGGCCAACCTGATGGGCGGACGCTCGGTCACGCTCAAGAACATACCGGCGCGCACGGTGCAGGGGATGAAGTTCCCCGGCGCGCCATACGGCCTCAAGATGGCCTGCGGCGAAAATCCCAAGCGCGTATACGGCGGGCGCGGGCGTGCGCCTTCGACCCGCATGGGCAATTTTGCGATAAACCGCGAAACCTGGCTCGCCGCGATTGATTATGCCAATGATCCCAAAGCGAAGCGCGATTTGGGCAAGGAAACGCTGGTCGGCGTGCTGAAGGGCGAAATCCTGATTCACAACCATTGCTACCGCGCTGATGAAATGGCGCTGGTGATGGATATGGCCAAGGAAATGGGCTATAAAGTCAGCACATTCCACCATGCGGTTGAAGCCTACAAGATCGGCGATTTGCTGCGCGACAACGGCGTGTGCAGCGCGATCTGGGCCGATTGGTATGGCTTCAAGATGGAAAGCTATGACGGGATCATGGAAAACGCCGCGTTCCTGCAACGCGAAGGCGCGTGCGTGGTGATCCATTCGGACGATGCGAATGATATCCAGCGCTTGAACCAAGAGGCCGCCAAAGCGCAGGCGGCGGGCCGCCGGGTCGGGATCGAAATTTCCGACGCGACCGTGATCGGCTGGATCACCTATAACGCCGCCAAAGCGATGGGGATCGCCGACATGACCGGCAGCCTTGAAACCGGCAAAATGGCCGACGTGGTGCTGTGGAATGGCGACCCGCTGAGCGTGTATTCGCGGCCCGAGAAAGTCTGGATCGACGGTGCGCTGATGTTTGATGCGCTGAACCGCAAAACGCGGCCGGTGAGCGATTTCGAGCTGGGCCAGCCCGGCGCGGGAGATGTGAAATGAACCGGATTTTTGCAATTGCGGTGAGCGCATTGGCACTCGGCTCTGCGCCCGCACTGGCGCAGGATGTGACGATCACCAATGCGCGGCTGGTGCTGGGCGATGGCGGTGCGCCAATCGAGGGCGGCACCGTGATTGTCGCTGACGGCAAAGTGGTGTTCGCCGGATTGCCGACACCGGGGCAGACGTTTCAGACCGATCTGCTGATTGATGCAGGCGGGGCGTGGGTCACCCCCGGCCTGTTCGCGACGGTTACCTCGCTGGGTCTGGCCGACGTATCGGCGGTCGACGAATCAAACGATATCACCGCCAGCGGATCGCCGTTCAGCGCGGCGCTCGATGCCTCAACCGCGATCAACCCGGTGTCGCAGCATATTCTGGTCCACCGTGCCGCCGGGATCACCCGCGCCGCGACCACGACGCTGCCGGTGGGGTCGATTTTCGCCGGGCAAGGCGCGATCATCGATCTGGACGGTGACGCCAACGCAGTGATGCAGGCGCGCGCGTTCCAGATGGTCAATCTGGGCGAAGGCGGCGCGCAACTGGCGGGGGGCAGCCGGGTCGCGGCCTATGCGCTGCTCAGCGCAGCGCTGCGCGAGGCGCAGGCGTTGTCGGGCAAGCCCGGCATTCCGCAGACCGCCGAAATCGGCAAGGGCAACGACGTGCTGCTCACCCGGTTTGATGCCGAGGCATTGGTGCCAGTGGTGACCGGACGCCAGAAACTGTACGTCGCGGTGGAACGCGCCGCTGATATCCGCGCGGTGCTGGGTTTGAAAACCCAATACCCCCGGCTTGATCTGGTGCTGGTTGGCGTAAGCGAAGGCTGGCTGGTGGCGCGTGAAATTGCAGCCGCTGGCGTGCCGGTGATCGCCAATGGCCTAACCGATTTGCCCGAAATGTTTGAACAATTGGGCGCTACCCAAAGCAACGCCGGGCGGATGGTCAATGCGGGCGTTAAGGTCGCGCTGAATGCGGCAAACCTGCAAGACCCGCGCCGGTTGCAGCAGGTGGCCGGCAATCTGGTGGCGTTGAACCGGATTCCGGGTGCCAGCGGGATGGAATGGGGCAAGGCGTTTGCCGCGATCAGCTCTGTCCCGGCCGACATCAGCGGCATGGGCGGCAAGGCGGGCGTGCTGAAGCCCGGCGCGCTGGGCGATGTGGTGCTGTGGGATGGCGATCCGCTCGAAGCGGGCTCTGTGCCGACCCGCGTGTTCATCGGCGGGATCGAACAAAGCCTGAAAAACCACCAGACCGAACTGCGTGATCGTTACATCGACCTCGATGAAAGCGACCGGCCCAAGGCGTTTGACTGGTGATCGGGGTGCTTTCACTGCGGGTGGCGGCGGCGCTTGCTGGTTCGCTCTTGTTCGCGCTGCACCCCGCGCAGGCGCAGGACGGGCAGAGCGACAGCAAAGCCGAAGTCGATGCGCAAAGCCCCGCGTGGCACGCTCAGCAACAGATCTATCTGCTGGGCCTGACCGCCGCAGACGGCTGGTACTTTGTCGATGGCGGGGTGCGCTGGCGCTGGCTCACCTATCGCGGATCTGATCGCAAGCCGACCCTCGCCGACCAGATCACCGTCAATTATGAAGGGCGTCTGATCGATGGAACGGTGTTCGACAGCTCCTATGCGCGCGGCAGCCCGGCAACCTTCCCACTGGGTAGCTTGGTCGAAGGTTGGCAGCGCGCTATCCCGCAAATGGGCGTGGGCGACGTTATTGAAATCGCGATTCCAGCAGACCTTGCCTATGGTCCGGTGGGGCGCGGGCCGATCCCCGGCAATGCGACGCTGGTATTCAAAGTCGAGCTGATCGCGATTGAGGGCTAGGGTTTACCATGATTTGGGGAAGATGCCGGTGACGAACGAAGCCTTGTGGAGCCTCATTGCGGCGAACACCGCGTTTGTTGGCACGCATTTCGCCATGTCGCACCCTTTGCGCGGCCCCTTGGTCAGGGCGTTGGGCGCGGGCGGGTTTCAGGCGGCTTATAGCCTTGTGAGCCTTGCCACATTGGCGTGGGTGTATTTCGCGTTCAAGGCGGCCCCGCCTGCTGACTTGCCCGGATCGGGCGATATCGGTTGGATTGTGGCTACCATATTGACCCTGCCCGCGATGATTTTGCTGGCCGGATCGCTGATCGGCAACCCGGCGCTGCCGACCCCGATGGCCGAAGCGCAGGCGCGCGCTGCGCCCAAGGGCGTGTTCTTGGTCACCCGCCATCCGATGATGTGGGGGATCGGCCTGTGGGCGGCATCGCATATCGTGTTGTGGTGGAGCACCCGCACGCTGATTGTCGCGTTGGCGATGGGCATTCTCGCGCTGGTTGGTGCACGGTTGCAGGATGCCAAGAAACAGACGCTGATGGGCGCGGCGTGGCAGGAATGGGAGGCCAAGACCAGTTACTGGCCGCGCTGGGGCAAGCTTTTTAACGTCGGCGTAGTGCCGCTGGGTGTGGGCACCGCGCTGTGGATCGGTGGAAGCTGGCTGCATCTATGGCAGGCTGGTATTCCGGCGGGGGTATTGCGCTGGCTCTAAAGCCCCTCCGCAGCAAGCCAGTCTATCTGCCCTGCTTGCGCTTCGGCCTGAAACGACAGCTCATGACCCAGCCCCTCAAACCGTTGCAAGGTCGCCATCGGCGCTGCATTGGCCAGCGCCTTTCCCTGCGCAAACGGCACCACATTGTCGTGCGTACCGTGCTGCACCAACACCGGCATTTTTAGTGTGGGCACCTTTGCAAGGTTGTCAAACCGGTCGCGCAGCAGGATATTGACCGGAGCGAACGGCAGTTTTTCGCCCGCAACATCGGGCAGTGACGTGAACGGTGATGTCAGGATCAGCGCAGCGGGCGCGTATTCGCGCGCCATCTGGGTCGCGGTGCCCGAACCGATTGAATTGCCAATCACAATCGTGCGCGCCGGGGCGATGTCCTGCGCGACAAGAAATGCCATCGCGGCGCGGCCATCGGCATAGAATCCGGTTTCGGACGGCGCACCGGGATTGCCGCCATAGCCGCGATATTCGACCAGCAATACGCCGTATCCGCGCGCCGCCAACAGCCCGGCTTCGCGGGCTGACCCGGCCAGCGATCCGGCGTTCCCGTGGAAATAGACCACCGCTGCCCGCGCCGGTTGCGGTGCACGCCAATGCGCCTGCAATGCCAGACCGTCCGCCGGCTTGAGCATAACCTCCACAAAACCCGACGCCGGGGCATGGCGGTGCTGCGGCGCGGGAAAGATCAGGCTGCGCTGCATTACAAACAACACGGCCAGCGCAGCGAGATACGCGACGATCAGCCCAATCGCCAATCGCCGCAGAAACACAGCCATCGCCTATTCCCCCGTAAAGGTGGCCGGACGTTTCTCGATCAGCGCGGCGACGCCTTCGGCATGATCGGCGGTGGTATGCATCATCGCCTGCGTGTTTGCCGCCATCTCTAGCGCGCTGTCATAGCTGATCTGCTGCCCCTGCCGCAGCAGGTTTTTGGTGTGGCGCAGCGCGTGCGGGGGCAGCAACGCGATTTTGGCGGCCAGCGCGCGGGCTTCGCCCATCAGTGCGTCTGCCGCGACCACCCGGCTGACCAGACCCCAATCCTTGGCGGTGGCGGCATCGATCACATCGCCGGTGTAGAACAGTTCCGCCGCGCGGCTCATCCCGATCACGCGCGGCAGGATCCACGTGCCGCCATCGCCCGGAATGATGCCAAGTTTTAGGAAGGTGACGCCAAATTTCGCCGCCTCGCTCGCGATACGGATATCCGCGAGGCAGGCGACATCGCAGCCCAGCCCAATCGCCGGGCCGTTGACCGCCGCGATCACTGGCACGCGCAAGCCGTAGAGCGCGCGCAGCATCAGGTGGATATTGTCGCGGTACCCATCCGAGATCGCGGGCGCGGTGCCGCCGAATGTGCCGGTCTTGCTCTGCATCGCCTTGATATCGCCGCCCGCGCTGAACGCCCGGCCTGCGCCTGTCAGGATCACCGCCCTGCATTCCATATCGCGGTTGATCGCGTTGGCGGCGGCCACAAATTCATCCCCGTCACCGGGCGCGCCCAGCGGGTTCATGCTCTCCGCCCGGTTGAGCATCAGAATGGCGACGGGCCCTTCGCGGGTGATCTGGATCAGGGACATGACAGCCTTGCACAAAAGCGACAGATAATCCACGGTGACTAGTGGTGGGCAGCAGGAAGAGCAAGGCGGCGCGCCCGCCTTGCTTCGTATTGTGCGGGGGCACGATAGCGGAGAATTGATTTGCCGAGCCTTACGTTGTTAGCCACCTCGCCCTCGCTGCTCAGTGCTGTGCTATCAGCCGCGTCCCCGATGCCTGCCCCCGCTCTGGCCCCCGCTCTGGCCCCCGCTCTCGCTACGGCTAACATTGTGCCTGCGGGGTGGAGCCTTGTAGCGGTGCAAGACACGGCCCCGCCAACCGAGCCCGAAGCAGGCCCACCCGCAGACGAGAACGAGGCTGCAGAAGGCAACGAGATCATCGTCGAAGGCAGCTATGGCCCGCCCGCCAACGACCCGGTTGAACAGATCAACGCGGCAAGTTTCCGCATCACCCAAGCGATTGACGAGGCGTTTGTGAAGCCGGTCGCCTATGCTTACCGCGACGTGCTGCCGCAGCCGATCCGCGACGGTTTGGGCAATGTCGTGCGCAATCTGGGCGAGCCGGGCACGGCGCTCAATTACCTGTTGCAGGGCAAGATTGGCAAGGCAGCCAAGACATTGGGGCGGCTCGCGATCAATTCAACGCTGGGGATCGGCGGGCTGATTGATGTTGCGGCCAAGCCGAGGATCGGCCTGCCGTATCGCCGCAACGGGTTCGCCAATACGTTTGGCTATTATGGGATAGGGCCGGGGCCCTATTTGTTCCTGCCAATTACCGGGCCAAATTCCTTGCGTGACCAGATTGGCGCCACGCTGGATCAGGCATTACTGCCGTTTGCGGTTGGCACGCCGTTCAACCGGCCCGAATATGGCCTGTCCTATTTCGCCATAAACGCGCTGGATTCGCGGCTTCGCGATGATCGTGAAATTGCGGCGATCCGGGCTTCGGATGATCCCTATGCCACGCGGCGCGACAGCTACCT
>JBBRFG010000120.1:0-6870 GCA_038224685.1 Sphingomonadales bacterium | reverse complement strand
ACCAGCATATTATCGCCTTCATAGAAGCAATCGACCGGGCACACTTCCACGCAATCGGTATATTTGCACTTGATGCAGTCTTCGGTGACGACGTAAGTCATTGCTTTTCTTTCAAAATCGGACTTCGGGATCGTGCGGCTGCGGCTGCGGCAGGGATTGGTGCTATGGCGATTTGCCCTTTAGGGCCAAGTCCGCCCCCGTCAACCTGATCAAAAACGTCAACCTCGCTAAAAACGTCAACCTCACGGTAATGCGAACGTGCCGCGATTGGCGGGCCGCGCCGGTCTGGCAATGCAATCAGTTCAATCACCTTGACGTTTTCGCCCAGCGCGATGGTTAGCACATCACCAATATGCGCCTGCTCGGCGGCGCGCAGCACATGTTTTCTGTTGCACCGTAAAGCATGGGCAGCGACCATTGCCTGCGCCGCAGAGCGCGTGCGGGCAAAGCGCAGATAGACCAGCAGCCGGTCGATCCGGATTGATCGGCAAGCCGGTGTCTCCTGCACCGCGGTCATCGCTTGAGCAGGTCCGCCAACTTGTCGAATGCGCCGCCTGCGCGGGCCGGGCCGGTGTTGACCGGGGGTCTAGGCGGGGGCTTTGGCGGGGTCTGAACCGGTCTGGGAGCGCGCTGGGCGGGGCTGGCTTCGCGCGGCTTAACGGATTTGCGGTTATCGCCTTCCCCTGTCCGGCGCGGTGGGCCGTTGGGGCTATGCCCGGCCTCTTTGCGCTTGCCATCATTATGGGGTCGCCGTTCGTCACCGTCACCGGGACGGCGTGGGCGCCAATGCCAGCGATCAGGCGCGGGCGGGCCGAACGCGCCTGCGGGCAGCGCGCGGGCGCGGTCACAGCGAAAGCCCGCGCTGCCGAGCAGGCGGCGGGCATTGTCCGCCTCCAGCCCGACCGACACCGCCAATGCGAGCTCGAGCCGGAAAGCAGACGCGCGGTCTTTTGGGCGCGCAGCGGTAACCAAAGCGCGCGCTTCAAACGCGGCGCGCAGGATCTTTTCCGCCAGATCAACCCGGATCGCCTGCGACCCGGCCACCCGGTATCCGGCGGGCAAGTGCCCCTTGGTCCACGCACCTTCGGCCAGCACCGGCAGCATCGCTTCGTTCAGCGGGTGCAGATCTAGCCCCAGCGCGTGCAACAACCGGCGCGGCGCGGGCTTGAGCAGAGCTGCGGCGAAAATATCGAGCGCGCCAAACGTCACCCCCAGCTTGCGCAGAAATGGGCGCATGTCTTTGGGCAGATGCTCCAGCCCGGCATCGTCGCGGCTGATCACGCCGCGCGCTTCGATCAGAGTGATCAGCAGCGCCCGCGCCTGCGACCCGGCGGCGGGATCGCGCGCGGCCTCCGCCAGTTTGCGCAAGGGGGCGAGCGGTTCAAGCTGCGCATCAAGCCACGCCGCCAGCCCAGCTTCCAATTGCGCGCGCGATGCCTCGGTCAGCAGCGCAAGATCGCGGGTCATGGCGAGGCGGGGGCTGGTGAGATTGCCCGCGCCCCCCTTCGATCCGGCGTGTCCGGGGAAGGTGATCTCAGCCAGCGCGCGGTCTTGCCAGCGGATCGCCCCGCCAGCGATTTTCAACTCGCCCAGCCCTTGGGTCAGCAGCCATTCGGCGCGCTGCGCCAACAACCCAGGCAGCGCCTTTTCGCCCGCCGCCAGCAGCATCCGGCGATCTGCCACCCCGGCCGACGGATCGACCTGAAACCGAAAGCCTTCCAGCCGACCGATGGTCTCGCCTTCGACCGTCAGGTGCCCATCGGGTTCGAGCGTAACTGGCAGCGCGCTAGCATCCTGCCCCAGCGATTTCATCAAAAGTGTCGTCCTCCGGTTGACGAAGCGTTCGGTCAGCCGCGCGTGCAGCGCATCCGAAAGCTTCGCCTCGACCGCGCGCGCCCGCGCCGCCATTTCGTCACGCGCCAGCACCCAATCGGGCCGCTGGCAGATGTAAGCCCAGCTGCGAATCGCTGCGATCCGCCCTTGCAGCGTGTCGATGTCGCCTTGCATCCGGTCAAGCTCGGCGATGCGCGCAGCGACGAAATCCGCTCCGATATAGCCCTGCGCCAGATCCTGCCACAGCCGTGCGACGAACCGGGCGTGCTGTTCGACGCCAAGACTGCGGAAATCGGGGAGCGAGCAGGCTTCCCAGAACCGCCGGACGCTGCCCGCGCCGCGCACCCCTGCGGCCACCGGGTCGTCTGCCAGCCGCCGCAGCACGGCCATGTCAATCGCTTCGGGCGCGGCGCGCAGCACCGTGTGATCGGGCCGCGCTTCCAGATCGGCGGTCAGCACCGCGATCGTATCAAACCGGGGGGTCGCATCGCGCCAGAACAGGTGCGTCAGCGGCGCGAACTTGTGTTCTTCGATGGCATAGATTTCTTCATCGGTGAACGCGAGGGGTTCGCCCTGCTGGCTCGTCGCGCTCATCCCGGACAGCGTGCCAAAGGTGCCATCGCGCTGATGCCGCCCAGCGCGCCCGGCAATCTGCGCCATTTCCGCAGGGGTCAGCCGCCGTTTGCGCCGCCCGTCAAATTTGCTCAGCGCGGCAAACGCAACATGATCAAGATCGAGGTTCAGCCCCATCCCGATGGCATCGGTGGCAACGATATAATCGACCTCGCCCGATTGAAACATCGCCACCTGTTTGTTGCGCGTTTCGGGCGAGAGCGACCCCATCACCACCGCTGCCCCGCCGCGAAACCGCCGCAGGGCTTCGGCCATCGCGTAAACCTGTTCGACCGAAAACGCGACCACCGCGCTGCGTTTGGGCAGGCGCGACAATTTGCAGATGCCCGCGTGGCTAAGCGTGGAAAAGCGCGGGCGGGTGGTGATTTCCGCGCGCGGGATCAGCGCCTTGATCATCGGTTCGAGCGTGGCTGAACCCAGGATCATCGTTTCTTCGCGCCCGCGCGCGTGCAGCAGCCGGTCGGTGAAAATATGCCCGCGTTCGGGATCAGCGCCCAATTGCGCCTCGTCCAGCGCCACAAACGCATGGGCGCCGCTGGTGCGTGGCATGGCTTCGGCGGTGCACAGGAAATAGCGCGCATCGGGCGGTTCGATCCGTTGTTCGCCGGTGATCAGCGCGACCTGCTTATCCCCCTTGATCGCGCGCACCCGGTCATACACTTCGCGGGCCAGCAACCGCAGTGGAAAGCCCATCATTCCGCTGGAATGGCCGCACATCCGCTCGATCGCCAAGTGGGTTTTGCCGGTGTTGGTCGGGCCAAGCACCGCGCGCACGCGCAGATCATCACGGCCGTCGGTATAAGCACCGGTTTGGGCGGCCCGGACGCCAGAGTGGTTTGGGGCGGAGACGCTCACGATCATCGGCTTGTGTCAGGCTTGGCGGGGTCGAGCAAGGGCCGGTGCGTGCCCCCGCTTAAGCTGCCCGCAACACCCTGCCGCATCTGCGATACGGCTGGTCGCTGGTTAACGCGGGATTTACTTTGTTCTGGCAATAATATGCGACAAGGGATCGGCGGCTCCGATCAGTTAGGGTGCCGCTTTCAGGGCAGAGATGTTGGATCATGCGCGCAATTTGAATGATCCGACCTTGCCGGATGATGGCCTGGATGCGGATTTGCGTGCGCTGGATTCAGCTGCGGACGCGGCGGCGGATCGCGCCCTATCGGGCTTGCCGCAGCGTGTCCCGCTTGATCCCGAAACCGTGCGCGACTTGCTGCCGTATTTTCGCAGCAGCCGCGCAATGGCACCGCCGACCACCGCGCAAAAGGCGCGGCGCAAGGTTGCGGCCCGCGTCAACGGGGTTGGCGCGCGGTACGACGAATGGCGTCTTGCCGCCTCGCGCTGGTTTGACCGGATCGATATTGCCCCTGATTTGGCTGACCAAATCGGCAGCCGCCGGTGGTTTCGCGGGCTGGGCACGATGCTGGGCCTGGGCGCGCTGGCGCTGGCGTTCTGGCCCGATCTCACCCCGCTCGAAGCGCGGCCCGCGATGCCGCAGGGCGATGCGATCAATAGCGAATTGCGCAGCCAGATGATTTTGCCGCTGGCGCTGGGCGCAGATTCGGGGCGGCGGATGGGGCCGACCACGGCGGTGATCCCGCTGAAAAGCGCGCCCGAACGGCCGCAGGTTCAGATGGTGGTCACGCTTGCGCCCGGTGATAGTTTTGTGTCGATGCTGCGCCGCGCCGGGGTGTCGGCGGGCGATAGTGATCGCGCCGCTGCGCTGGTCGGGCAGGCGTTGCCGCTGTCCGATATTGCATCGGGGACGCAGATGGACCTGGTGCTTGGCCGCCGTCCGGCGCGCGGGCAGGCCCGTCCGCTGGATAGAATCGCGTTCCGGGCGCGGTTCGATCTCGAACTGGAACTGAACCGGCCCGGCGTGGGCGATATTGCCGCCGATGGCACGCCGGTGATCCCGGTTGGCCCGCTGGCCTTGCAGCGCAATATCATTCGGGTGGACGATACTCCGCTGCGGGTGCGCGGCGTGGTGGGATCAAGCCTGTACCGATCAATGCGTCAAGGCGGCGTCCCGGCCAGCGCGGTGCAGGAATACCTCAAAGCCATCGACGCGCAGATCGACATGGACCGCGAAGTGCGCGCGTCCGACGAATACGACATTATCATAGGCTATCGCCGCGCTGCGACCGGGGAGCGGCAGGCCGGACAGCTGCTTTATGCCGGGGTCGACCGCGCCGGAAAGCCGCGCACGCAGTTGATGCGCTGGGGGGCCGATGGGCGGTTTTACGAAGCATCGGGCGTGGGCGAGCAGCGCCGCGGCCTGTTGGCGCCGGTGCCGGGCGCGGTCACGTCGGGCTTTGGGATGCGGCGACACCCTATCCTTGGCTACGTCCGGATGCACTCGGGCATGGATTTCAAGGCGCAGTACGGCACTGCGATTGTGGCGGTTACCGATGGCCGGGTCAGCGCTGCGGGCCGTGCGGGCGGCTGCGGCAATGCGGTGCGGCTGGAACATGGCGGCGGGCTTTCGACCCGTTATTGCCATATGAGCCGGTTGGCGGTGGGCGCGGGGCAACAGGTGCGGCGCGGCCAAGTGATCGGTTATGTCGGATCGAGCGGATTGTCGACCGGCCCGCATCTCCATTACGAAATGTATCGCGGCGGACGGGCGATCAACCCGGGAAGCGTGGCGTTTGTCACGCGGTCGGAAATTTCGGGCACCGCGCTGATCGATTTCCGCCGCCAACTGATCCGCCTGAAAGAGATTGAGGCGGGCGCGGCGCTCAAAGACCTCGCCCCGCTGCCCAGCGAGGTTAAGGAACCGGTGCGCGAGATTGAGAAGATTGATGTTGCGGCCCAAGGCGCAAGGCGGGGCGGGGCACCGCCCAAGCCGTAACGAAGCGCTTGTCGCGCGCGCGCAATTGCGCCTAAACCAGCGATCTATGACCGGACATTACCCCAACACGCGCCTGCGCCGCACCCGCGCCAACGCCTGGAGCCGCGCGCTTCACCGGGAGACTTTGCTCACCCCCGCCGATCTGATCTGGCCGCTGTTCGTGACCGCTGGAAGCGGCGTGGAAGAACCGATTGCGACCCTGCCCGGCGTGTCGCGCTGGTCGGTCGATGGGATCGTTGCCCGCGCCAAAGAAGCGGCTGCGATGGGCATTCCGGTGGTCGCGCTGTTCCCCAACACGCCGTCCGCGCTGCGCAGCGATGATGGGGGCGAAGCGCACAATCCCGATAACCTGATGTGTCAGGCGATCCGCGCGATCAAAGACGCCTGCGGGGATAGCATCGGGGTGCTAACCGACGTGGCGCTCGATCCCTATACCAGCCACGGGCAGGACGGGTTGGTGAATGATGCCGGCTATGTCGTGAACGATGATACCGTGGCCGCGCTGGTCGATCAGGCGGTTAATCAGGCCAATGCCGGGGCTGATATCATTGCGCCGTCCGATATGATGGACGGGCGCATCCACGCGATCCGCCGTGCGTTGGAACTGAATGGCCATCACAACGTCCAGATCATGAGCTACGCCGCCAAATATGCCAGCGCGTTTTACGGCCCGTTCCGCGATGCGGTCGGCAGCGGCGGCCTGCTCAAAGGCGACAAGAAAACCTATCAGATGGACCCGGCCAACGGCGACGAGGCGCTGCGCGAAGTGGCGATGGACATTGCCGAAGGTGCGGACAGCGTGATGGTTAAGCCCGGCCTCGCCTATCTCGACATCATTTACCGGGTGAAACAGCGGTTTGAAGTGCCGGTGTTCGCCTATCAGGTGAGCGGCGAATACGCGATGATCGAAGCCGCGCATGCCGCCGGGATCGGTGATCGTGATGCCTTGCTGATGGAAAAGCTGATCGCGTTCAAACGTGCTGGGTGCAGCGGCATTCTCACCTACCACGCACCCCACGCGGCCCGCCTGCTGGGTGGCTGAATGAATGCCCGAGTTTCGGCAGGAAACCGCGCGGTTGGTGCTGCGCGACTGGCGCGATGATGATTGGGCAGCGTTCTGGCAGGCGACCAACACGCCCGCTGTGATGCGCTGGTTGGGCGGGGTGGCCGATTCTGCCAAGCGCGCGGCGGTGCGCGAACGGCTGCTGGGCTACAAACGCGACCACGGCCACACATTCTGGGCGGCCGAGCGCAAGCGCGATGGCGCGCTGATCGGGTTTTGCGGGCTGAAACGGTCCAATCAGGCGGGCGGGCCGCAGGGCATGATGGAGGTCGGCTGGCGCTTGCGCGAAGAGGCCTGGGGGCAGGGCTTTGCCAAAGAGGCCGCTGCAGCCTCGCTCGATCTCGCGTTTGAACGGTTTGGTGCAGGCGAGGTGATCGCGCTGACGGTCGGCCGCAACACCGCCAGCTGGGGCCTGATGCTGCGGCTGGGCATGGTGCGGCGGCAAGACCTCGATTTTGCCAGCGCCGAATTTGATCCTGATGATCCG
>JBBRFG010000119.1:0-7022 GCA_038224685.1 Sphingomonadales bacterium | reverse complement strand
TAGACGCCGGGGACTTAAAATCCCCTGAGCTTTGCTCGTGCGGGTTCGAGTCCCGCCGCCCGCACGGGTTTTCCCCACCCCTATCCGCAATTATCGCCCTGTTAACGCCCATCGGCTTAGCAACGGGCGGATAGCACCGCGTCAGCGCCCTTACGGGGATGTGCGGCGGGTTGGGGCAATAGGGCATGAACACCGCTGCAAGCACGGAAAAGCTGCATCACGAACCGCAGGCACTGGAAGCACAGGCACTGGGCGCAGAACTGCGCGCTGCGCCGCGTTATACCTTGCTGATCCGCGCGGCCAAGCTGACATCGGCGCAGGGCGAATTCGTGTGTATTATCCGAGATGTGTCCGAAACAGGGGTCAGCGTGCGGTTGTTCCACGCGCTACCCACCTGCAAAAAATTCGCACTGCATATGGCGTCGGGCGCGGTCTATGACATCGCTGCGGTGTGGGAACGCGGCAATGAAGCGGGCTTTTGTTTTGAACAGACGGTCGACGTGCAGCAGCTCATCAGCGAATCAGGCGAATATCCCAAGCGCGGCCTGCGATTGGGCCTGTCTTTTGCGGCTGCGGTAACCACAATCACCGACGGGCACCAGGCTGTGGTCGAAAACCTATCGCAGCAAGGCGCGCGGATCGCGTGCAGCGGCCTGTTGGCGATTGATCAGACGATTAGGATCGAAACCCCCGGCGCCGACGGAGCCGTGCGCGAAGTGCGCGCCAAAGTGCGTTGGCGGCGCGATCATACCTACGGATTGGTGTTCGATGACACCTTTGCACTGGGCGAATTTGCCCTGATAGCCGCGCGGTTGCAGGCCCCGGCGCTGCTGGAACAATAGCGCCTCTGCATCTATGCGGGCACGAATTTCAGCGCATCGCCGTTAATGCAGTGGCGTTTGCCCGTTGGTGCCGGGCCATCGCCGAAAATATGGCCCAGATGCCCGCCGCAGTCGGCACAGTGCGCTTCGGTGCGGGGATAGCCAATCTTGTAATCGGTGGTGGTGCCGATTGCGCCTGCATCCGCCGGTTGCCAGAAGCTGGGCCAGCCTGTGCGGCTGTCAAACTTGTGGACCGAGCTATAGACCCGGTTGTTGCACCCGGCGCACACAAACATGCCCGTGCGCTTTTCCTTGTCGAGCGGCGAGGTAAACGCGCGTTCGGTGCCTTCTTCACGGAGGATAAAATACTGTTCCGGGGTCAGCACCTTGCGCCATTGGGCATCGGTCTTGCCTTTGGGGAAAGTCTTGGCCTCTGCCGGGGACGCGCCGCAGGATGCAACAAACGGCAGCACCGCGCCAATCCCGGCAGCGGCGATCACAGTGCGGCGGTTGAGGATAGGCAGGCGCATCGGACGGTGTTCCATTCGCAAAGGCGTAAAGGCTTCAGCCTTAATACGCCCAAAACGCCGCAGAAGTTTCACCTGCCCAACGCGGCCCTCAAAATTCGGTGATTTCTACCTCAAGCTTACGGAAGCCGTGGACGAAATTGGCGCGCACCCGTTCGACATCGCCCGCGACATGCACCCGCATCCGGCGTTTGTGCATTTCTTCCAGCAGCACTTTCAATTGCAGTTCCGCCAGCCGCGCGCCAACACAGCGGTGGATGCCGTAACCAAACGCCAAATGCCGCCGCGCGTTGTCGCGGGTGATGTCGAGCGTATCGGGATCGGCGAACACGTCCTCGTCGCGGTTGGCCGACAGATACCACAGCACCACCTTGTCGCCCGCTTTGATCTGCTGCCCGAGCACCTCGGTATCTTCGGTGCAGGTGCGGCGCATATGGGCCAGCGGCGTCTGATAGCGCAGGCACTCCTGCACCGCATTGGGGATCAGTTCGGGGTGCTGTTCAAACGCCTTTCGCTGATCGGGGAACCTATCCATTGCGTGAATGATGCCCGACATGGTGTTGCGGGTGGTATCATTGCCGCCGACGATCAACAGCACCAGATTACCGATGAATTCTTCAGGCCGCATCTGGTTCATCGCTTCGGAATGGAGCATCATCGAGATGAGATCATTGCCCGGCTGCTTATCCATCGTGCGTTCGATCCACAGCGACTGGAAATAGGCTCCCATTTCCTGCAGGACGCCCCAGCGCATCTCATCCAGCTCGCGCACCGTGGCTAGTTCAGTATCGCCCGCCCAGTCCGACCAGAAGGTCAGCATGCGGCGGTCTTCCCACGGAAACCCGAACAAGATCGACAGCATTCCGGTAGTGAGTTCGATCGAAACGGTATCGACCCAATCGAACACCTTGCCGCGCGGCAACGAATCGAGCAGTTCCCCGGTGCGGGCACGCAGCGCGCCTTCCATATCGGTGACCGCCGATGGCGTGAATTTGGGCGCGACGGTGCGGCGCTGGCCGGTGTGCTGCGGACGGTCCATCGCGATAAACATCGGCATTTCGCGCACCGAGATATTGGCGCCGGCGGCTTCTTCCTCAGACAGACGGTCGAGGATGGTGATCCCGCCATATTCCCAGCTGGACGAGAAGGTTTCGGGCAGGGCTTCGATATGCTGGACCGCCTTGTGGCCGACCACCGCCCAAAAGGGGCCAAACGGGCTGTCGGGTATGTAATGCAGCGGGCCGGCGGCACGCATTTCGGCGAAGATTGGCTGCCAGCGGTCTTCGGAATAAATGTCCGACCGGCTGACATCCCAGGGATGCGGGTGGCTTGCACGTTCTTCGGGGTGGGCGGCAACATGCGCTTTCAAGGCGTCGTATGAGGTCGGTTCGCGGCGCACGTGTGGGCGCTTCACGCCTGCGGGCACTGGATTTGAGGGAACTGGGGCAATCGTGGCCATATCTCTCTCCCGTCGGGCGGCATTGTTGTGCGCCGCCCCGTCCAAATCGCATCCTGCCCCAGCGGGCAGCATTGTCAATGGCGGGTTGCGATTTGGAACCTATTCCGCTGGTTCGGCCAGCGGCGCGCGGCGGCCAAACCACGGTTTTTTGACCCTGCCCGCGCCGCCCGATTTCATCACTCGCTTGCGGAACAACAGCGAGCCGCCCTTGACCAGCAGGATCACCGCCGCGCCCTGCCACAGCAGCGCCAGCGCATGGGTCCACAGCGTTTCTTCAAGCGCCGCGCGCGCCAGCATCGCAAACGGCGACGATAGCGGGAACGCCACCGAAGCCAGTTCCAGCGCGGTGCCGGTCTGACCGATATTGGCCGCCGACAGAAAGAACACCATCAATTGCAACATCGTTACCGGCATCGACAAGGTCTGCACCTCGCGCACAGAACTCGCCATCGCGCCAATCGTCAGGAACAGCGAACCCAGCAGGAGATAGGCCATCGTGAAATAGACCAGGCCCAACGCCAAAAACATCGGCCAGCCGACCGCCGGGCCGGGCAAGTCGCGGAAATTGGTCTGGGTGACGGTGACAATCGCATCCTCGGCAATCGCCCAGAAACCCCAGCCCAGAGCGCCCCACACCGCAATCCCGACGAACGACACGCCCAGCATCGCAAACAATTTGCCCATAAACACCGCATCCATCGGCAGAGCCGCGGCGAGGATTTCAATGATCTTGTTGCCCTTTTCCTCGGCAAGGTTGGACAATACCATGCCGCCCAGCAACATGGTCAGCAGGAACAACACCATCTGCGCGGCCTGTGCGGTGCGGATACGATTGGTGCGTTCGGACGCGGCGCTGGTGGCGACCACTTGGCTGGTCGCTTCGGGGAAACGAACCGGCGCAGCGCCGGCGGCGGAGGCGGCGATCAGCTCAATCGGGCCGGTCCAGCGGTTAACTTGCCCTTGTGTGCCAACCACTTGCGGCGCGGTGAGGGTGCCGGTTACGATTGCGGCATAGTTCCCGCGCCGCTGATCCATAAACGCACGGGCATCAAACTTGCTGTCACGCGCGGCCTCGTCGACGATTCGCAATTCCGGCACCACACCGCGCAATTGCGGACGCAGCGCATCGGCCGCCGTGATCATCGCGGCATTATCGGGCGCGCTCATGGCAAGGCCGACCTCGATGCTGACCGCGTTGCGTTGCACCTGCCCGCCAATGCTACCGGCCAGTCCGCCGATCAGCACCGGAAACAGCGGCCCGATCAGGAAAAACAGGAATGCGCGGCTGAACAGCACTGCGATGAAATCGCGCCGGGCGATCACCCACGTGGCTTCGAGCGCGGTGAGGCGCGGGCGGATGGCGGTGTCGATCTGGCTCATGCGCGGCCTTCTTCAGAATCGGATTCGAGTTGGCGGGCGGCAGCTTCCCCCGCGATGGCGACGAAGGCATCGTGGAGCCCGGCGCGCTCAATCGAAAGCGAGAGAATCCCCGCCTCACCTTCAATCAACTGCCGCAGCAAGGGTTCAACACCGGTTGCAGGCAGCGGGAACTGAAAGAAATCGCCATTGCGGCGGGTGTCTTTGGGCAGGGCGGTGAGCCATGCGCCTTCGCGAGCCCGCGTCTCCAGCCGCACTTGCGCCGGGATTCGGTCGCGCGCGGCCTCAACACTGCCAGCATAGGGCACCTTGCCGCCTGCAATAATCGCCACGCCCTCGCACAGGCGTTCGGCGTGGTGGATCACATGGGTTGAGAAAATCACCGTCACCCCGTCTTCGGCCAGCGCGCGAATCATCACTTCCAGCTTGCCCTGATTGATCGCGTCGAGGCCCGAAAACGGTTCATCCAGCACCACCAGGCGTGGGCGATGCACCAGCGTGCCAAGCAACTGCACAGTTTGTGCCATGCCCTTGGAAAGCTGGCGGATCTGGCGCGTCGCCGCATAACCAAGCCCGTGCCGTTCGAGCATTTCACCCGCGCGCAGCCGCCCTTCTTTCAACGGCAATCCGCGCAGCGCGCCCATAAACGCAATCGCCTCGATACACTTCATCGATGGATACAGCCCGCGTTCTTCGGGCAGATAGCCAATCAACCGGCCAATATCATGCGGGCGGTCATGTCCGAACACGCGGCGAATGCCTTCATCGGGGTCGATGATCCCCAGCAGCATCCGCAACGTCGTGGTTTTGCCCGCACCATTGGGGCCAAGGATCCCGTAAATCGCGCCTTCAGGCACGCTGATATCCACCCCATCAACCGCGCGGGTGCCGTCAAAGCTTTTGACCAGCCCGCGCGCTTCGATGGCGAGCGGGCGGGCATCGGCTGGAATAGCGTTAAAGGCAGCCGCGTGATTGCCCGATGATGTGTGATCGCTTACCGCCATGTCCATGCCTTACGCCGTTAAGCGACGAGATTAAACGGGAGCCTCTCCAAATATGGTTAACGCGCCCGCAACACCTGGTCTTGCGCCCCAGCTTTCGGCTCGGATTGCGGCAGAGGCGCAGGCCTTGGGCTTTGCTGCGTGCGGGTTTGCCAGCGCCGGGGACGACCCGTTGCGCAGCGAGCGGCTGGAGACGTGGCTGGGCGAAGGCCATCATGGCAGCATGGAATGGATGGCAGCGCGGGCCGACCATCGCCGTTCGCCCCAAGCGCTGTGGCCCGCAGCGCGCAGCGTAATCGCGCTTGGAATGAGTTACGCCCCGGCGCATGATCCGTTGGCGCTGGAAGGATCAGCGCCACACGCACGAATATCAGTTTATGCCCAAGGCAAAGATTACCACGATGTCGTCAAGAAACGGCTGAAAGCGCTCGCTCGGTGGCTGGTGGCAACAGCGCCGGGGGCCGAGGTTAAAGTGTTCGTCGATACCGCCCCGGTGATGGAAAAGCCGCTGGGCGAGGCGGCGGGGGTTGGCTGGCAGGGCAAGCACACCAACCTGGTCAGCCCGACGCACGGCAGCTGGCTGTTCCTCGGCGCCATTTACACCACGCTGGAATTGCCACCCGCCAAACCGCACGGCGGCCAATGCGGTTCATGCCGTGCGTGTATGGATGCCTGCCCAACCGATGCTTTTCCCGCGCCATATAAATTGGATGCGCGGCGCTGCATTTCCTATCTCACCATCGAACACAAAGGCCCGGTAGCAGAGGAATTGCGCTCCGCCATCGGCAACCGCATTTATGGCTGCGATGATTGTCTGGCGGTGTGCCCGTGGAACAAGTTTGCGGACCAGGCGCAGGCGATCCGCGAATTCCTGCCGCGTGCCGAATTGGTCGCCCCACGGCTGGCGGAATTGCTGGCGCTGGACGATGCGGGGTTCCGGGCGCTGTTTTCAGGCTCACCGATCAAACGCATCGGGCGGGATCGATTTGTGCGCAATTGCCTGTATGCGGCGGGCAACAGCGGCAATCGCGCGCTGACTGCGCAGGTTCAGGCGCTGGCCGCCGATCCCGATCCAGTCGTCGCGGATGCTGCGCGCTGGGCGCTGGCGCGGCTTACTGTTTCTCCCTTCCCCGCTGGAGGTGGGGCTGTCACATCAGGTCTTTAATCGGCACGTCGGGATCGGCCAGCAACGCCGGATCGATCCGGCCCGCCCCGGCTTCGAGCAGTTTGCGCCCCTGTACGTAATCCTTCATCGTGCCGACACAGTCGAACGCGATGGGCGCGCCATTTTTCAGATAGGCCACGGTGAACTTGCGGGTCGCCGGATCGCCGCGCAGCACGGCCTGATCAAAACCGAGGTTCAACCCGGCGGTTTGCAGCTTGAGATCATACTGGTTCGACCAGAACCACGGCAGTGCATGATAGGGTGTTTTGTCGCCCATGATCGCCTTGGCCGCCGTACTCGCCATATCGTGCGCATTCTGCACGGATTCCAGCCGGATGAACGCATTATCGGCAAACGCATTGGCGTGGGCGGCGCAATCCCCGATGGCATAGACATCACCCAGCGTTGTCCGGCAGAATTCGTCGACATCGACCCCGTTGGTGCCTGCCGCCCCCGCTGCGATCAACGGCACCACCGCAGGCACCACGCCGATGCCGACAACCACCATATCACACGCAAGCTCCTCACCGTTGTCGAGCAGCACGCCGGTGACCCGTCCCGCAGCTTCGCCCAGCACCGCACGCACGCCTGCGCCCAGCCGCACATCGACACCCTGCCGGCGGTGTTCGGCGGCGTAGAAATCGGAAAGATGCTCTCCCGCCACGCGCGCCA